>CANJSX010000084.1 GCA_947477055.1 Sphingomonadaceae bacterium
ACTTCGATAGCCAACCTCATTGCAGCACAATAGAAATCGAGAACATAGACCCCCGCCGGATGCTGCCTGCGGAACTTGAATCCGCCGGGCCGGAGCCGCAACTCTCGCCACAGTAGCCCCTCCGGCAGCGTCATTTCGCTGCGGAGCTTTCTGGCGCGTTTGACTACGTCTCGAGGTCCGGTGATCACGAGGGTGCCCCTCCACCACCTGCGGTGGTCCCCCTCCCCCGGTGGGGGAGGATTACACCGCCGAGCTGAAGCGGCGCGCATTGTCCTGTCGATAGGGATCGAATAGCGCCGCAATAGTGCGCGCATAGGGCAATCCGTGCGGCAGGATCCGCAGCACCTCGCCATCGACCTGCGCAAGGCCGCGTTCGACAAAGGGCGCCAGCGCTGGCTCCAGCAGAGCCAGCCGGACCGAACCGGTCCGCGCTTCGCCCTGACACAGCAGCCCGGAAATCACCGCGCCGATTTCCCGGTCAGTCGCGCTGCGGCGCACCCCGCAGGCGGCGGGAAGCAGATCCTGCGAAAGCAGCATGCGGGAGCGCCCGGCGTTCTTCTCGTTCTGGATCAATGCATCCGGGAACTCGCTGATCGAGGAAGCGCCCAGCCCGATCAGAGATGGCGAGGCATCGTCGGTGAAGCCCTGGAAGTTGCGCCGCACCCGCTTGCCGATGGCGGCGCGGCCCATCGGGTCATCCGGCCGGGCGAAGTGATCGAAGCCCACTGGCACATAGCCCCGCGCGGTCAGGTAGTCATAGCCCCGCGCCGCCATGGCGAAGCGCTCGGTCTGATCGGGCAGATTGTCGGCGGCGATGCGCTTTTGCCGCGGGATCAGGTGCGGGACATGGGCATAGCCGAACAGCGCGATGCGGTCCGCGCCAAGCTCGACCGTGCGGGCCAGTGTGGCCTCGAGATCGGTCCACGACTGACCCGGCAGGCCGTACATCAGGTCGAAGTTGATCGAGGAGACGCCGGCGGCGCGTAGGAGTTCCATCCCCTGTACGATCATCGCATCGGGCTGGACACGGCCGATCGCGGCTTGCAGTGCGGGGGCGAAGGTCTGGACCCCCATGCTGGCGCGGGTGACGCCGACGAAGGCCATCGCCTGGCACCAGCTCGCGGTGAGCGTGCGCGGATCGACCTCAACCGACCAGTCCGGATCGGCGAGGTGGGTATGGACCGTGAGCGCATCGATCAGGCGGACGAAATCGGTCGGGGAGATCGCGTTGGGACTGCCGCCGCCGAACGCCACCCGCTTGATCCGGACCCGGTTGCCGAGCCGCTTGCCCACCGCCGCGATCTCGCGATGCAGACTGTCGAGATAGACGGCGAGGCGGTCGCGCTTGTTGGCCGCGCCGGTGTTGCAACCGCAGTACCAGCAAATCTGCGCGCAATAGGGGATGTGGAGATAGAGCGAGACGTTGCCCGAAACCGCCTGCAGCGCCTGTTCCATATCGGCCGCGCCGACCGCGCCGGTGAATTCAGCGGCAGTCGGGAAGCTGGTGTAGCGTGGGACCGGGCGTTCGAGCAGTTCGGGGAGGTAAGGCCACATGCGATGCTGTGTCGCACCGCCTTGGCCCATGTTCATTGAGACGGGTCAAAATGGCATTGGCCGCGTTTGCGCGAGGAGGGAGAATGGCAACCCTTGGCGCAGCAGGCGCCGCCATCCGCGCTCGGCATTCCGCGCTTTGGCAGCGGAACGGAGACTTCGCGCGTTTGGCCGTCACCGGTGCAGACGACCATGGTCAGCACTTGTGCCGATGCCGGGGCGGCGTTGAATGCCGCCGGGATCAGGGCGATCAGCCCGAAGAGTGCACTCAATCCCCTGCCCGCCGACTTGTCCCCTGTCCCCAGCACTTCGTCATTGCGAGCGCAGAGAAGCAATCCAGGGCGTCGCGAGTGGGGCTCTGGATTGCTTCTCTGCGCTCGCAATGACGAAAAAAGGGATGAGGTGGCCCCTCTCACTCCTCATCCTCCTCGTCGATCAGGATGCGGTTGGCCGCGCCTTCGAGATCCTCGAACTGCCCGTCGCGCAGTGCCCAGAAGAAAGTGGCGAGGCCGAGCAGACCCATACCCAGTGCAATCGGAATCAGGATGGTGAGGCCGGTCATTTGGCGGCTCTTACCAGCCGGAGCGAATTGGCGATGACGATAAGCGAGCTGCTCGACATAGCAATGGCGGCGATCAGCGGGGTGACCTTGCCGGCCATGGCCAGCGGCACCGCCAGCGCATTGTAGCCGATCGCCAGCACGAAGTTCTGCCGCACCACCGCCATGGTCGCCCGCGCACCGCGCACCGCGCGCGGGATCGCCAGCAGCGATTCGCCGAGGAACACGAAATCTGCCGCCTGCCGCCCGACGTCGCGGGCCGTGCCCGGGGCAATCGAGGCATCCGCTGCCGATAGGGCCGGGCCGTCGTTAAGCCCGTCGCCGGCCATCAGCACGCGGCGTCCGCCGTGCTGGAGCCGGGCGATGGCGGCCTGCTTGTCGGCCGGCGAAGTTGAGGACTGGGCGAACAACCCGGTCTGGCGGGCGACTTCGCCGACCGAGGCCCCGTTGTCGCCGGAGAGGATCGAGGCTTCGATCCCGAGCTCCTTGAGCTGGCCCAGCGCCGTGGCGCTGTCGGGCCGGAGCCGGTCGGCAAAGGTGATCAGCCTGGTTTCGCGGCCTTCGATCACCAGTGCGGTGGCAATGCCGTTGGCCGACTCCGGCCGGCGCAGCGCGACCTTGAGGCCGAGCCAGACGGCCGACACGCCTTCGCCCGGCGTCTCGATCACTTCGGTAATCGCAGCAGCACGATGTCCGGCGGCGGCGAGTGTTTCAGCCAGTGCGCGAGAGATCGGGTGGCGGCTGTGCGAGGCCAGCGCCAGCGCGACCGAGGCGGCATCGGCGGGCAGCACCGAGAGCGTGGCGGGATCAGGTGTCGGACGGCCCAGTGTCAGCGTCCCGGTCTTGTCGAGCAGTGCGCAATCGACCCTGGCCATCCGCTCGAGCGCAGAACCGTCCTTGACCATGATCCCGGCACGCATCAGCGCTCCGCTGGCGACGACCTGCGCCACCGGCACGGCCAGGCCGAGCGCGCAGGGGCAGGTGATGATCAGCACCGCGATGGCGATGACGAGAGACTGGTGCACCCCCGCCCCGGCGATCATCCAGCCGGTGAAGGTGAGCAGCGCCGTGGCATGGACCATCGGCGCGTACCAGCGCGAGGCGCGATCGGCGATGCGGACATAGACGCTGCGCGCCTGCCCGGCGGATTCCATCAGCCGGGCGATCTCGGCCAGCGAGGTATCCTGCCCGGCGGCAATGACGCGCACGTCCACCGGGGCGTCGAGATTGAGCGTTCCGGCGTGGACCACCCCGCCCGTTGCCGCCAGCACCGGGGCGCTTTCGCCGGTCAGCAGTGACAGGTCGAAGCGGCTGTCACCCGCGACGATCTCGCCATCCGCCGCCAGCCGCTCACCAGCAGTGACGCGCATTACCATGCCGGGCAGCAGTTCTGAGGCAGCAAGCCAGCTCAGCGCGCCGTCGTTGCCAACCACCATCGCCCCGGTTGCCGCTTGCCGCAGCAGCGCATCCACCCCGGCGCGGGCGCGGTCACGCATCGCAGCGTCGAGCGCACGGCCCGCGAGCAGGAACAGCAGCAGCATCAGCGTGCCGTCGAACCAGGCTTCCTCGCCGCCGGTCGCGGTCTCGTAGAGGCTGAGCAGGGTCGCCAGCGACACCCCGATCGAAATCGGCACGTCCATGTTGGTGTGGCCCTTGCGCAGCGCGCTCCAGGCTGAGGTGAAGAAGGGCCGTCCGGAATAGATGATCGCCGGCACGCCGATCATGGCCGAGAGCCAGTGGAACAGGTCGCGCGTCGCCCCGCCCGCGCCCGACCAGATGCTGACCGAAAGCAGCATCACATTCATGCAGGCGAAGCCCGCTACGCCCAGCGGTGCGAGCAGCGGCTTTACCGCAGAAGGGGGTGGCGCAAGGTCTTCGGCGCGCGGCTGGCTGGCGAAGCCGACATCGGCGAGCGCCTCGATCAGCTCCGGCGTATCGACCGCCGGGTCATGTGTGACGCGGACTTGCCGGGCCGAGAGGTTGACACGGGCACCAGCGACACCCGGCACCGCAACAAGGCTGCGTTCGACCTTGCTCATGCAACCGGCGCAATGCATCGCCGGGACGATCAGGACCGTCTCGATGGCCGGTGCGGTGTCGATGCGGGCGGGTGCGTTCACCGCAAATCCTCCTCGCTGCGCCACTTGTGGCCGGCGGTCTCGATCGTGAGGCGCAGGCGCCAGCGGCCCGGTGGGAGGGGCTTGTCGGAGAGGTAGCTGCCATCCTGCTGGAGGCCGAACGCCAGTTGCTGGTCGGGCAGGCGGCCCAGCGGATGGCGGGCTTCGGCGCTCAGGGCGATCAAGCCTTGCGGCACGCCGCTCAGCGCGACGCGGACCCGGCCGTCGGCTGCACGCGACGTGGCGGCGGTCCAGCCCAGCGCCTTTTCCTGTGCCGCCTCGTCGAGCCAGTGGTTGAAATTCTGGCTGGCGACGTAGGAGTTCTTGACCACCACCCCGCCAAAGGTGCTGCTCGCCAGGCTGGCCATATAGAAGTTCACCGCGATCACCACGGCGAAGAAGGCGACCATGATCGCGGCCATGTGGCGCCCGGTGAAGACCCGCTGGACGGCGTCAGTCATGTTCGTTTTCCTCCGGTCCGTCGAAGCGGGTCTTGGCGGTATCGCCGCCGCCCTCCTTGTCCATCGCGCGCAGCTCGAAGGCAAAGTCCGTTTCGGTATCGTCACCTGTCGGCGCAGTCACGAAGACCCGCAGTGGCAGAATCTGGTCGGCATCGACTTTCCGGGTGATGCGCGCCGTTGCGGCGGATCGCGGCATGTCGTCGGTCCACATCACCCCGCCGGGCAGGTCGTGGAGCGATATCTCCATCTCGCGCGGGCGCGCTTCCATGTTGCGCAGCTTGAGCGTGTAGGCATTGCGCACCGTGCCATCGCTGAGCAGCATGAAGGAGGGGTTGCGGTCCTTGGCGACCGAGAGGTCGATATGGGTGCGCGTGCCCAGCGCGAACAGCAGGGCAAAGCCGATCGCGCTCCACGCGCCGAGATAGACGAGGGTGCGCGGGTGCCAGATTAGCTTGTAATGCGGCAGAGGCTTTGCCCCGGCCTCTTCGCGCGCCGAATCCTCCAGCGTGGCATAGTCGATCAGCCCGCGCGTGCGGCCGACCTGGGCCATGACCTTGTCACAGGCATCGATGCACAGCGCGCAGGTGATGCACCCGATCTGCGGCCCCTCTCGGATGTCGATCCCGGTCGGACAGACCGCGACGCACTGGTTGCAGTCGACACAGTCGCCGAACTTCTCCGGCTCTTTCTCGGCCTTCTTGACGCTGCCGCGCGGCTCGCCGCGCCAGTCCTTGTAGGTGACGATCAGGCTCTTCTCGTCGAGCATGGCGGTCTGGATGCGCGGCCAGGGGCACATGTAGATGCAGACCTGTTCGCGCATGAAGCCGCCGAACCAGAAGGTCACGAAGGTCAGCACGCCGACCGTGGCATAGGCGACTGAGGGCGCGCGCAGGGCGAAGAAATCGCGCAGCAGCGTCGGCGCGTCGGCGAAGTAGAGGATCCAGGCACCGCCGGTGCCGAAGGAAATGGCGAGGTAGATCGACCATTTGAACGTCCGCCGCAGGATCTTGGCGGGACCCCAGGGCGCGCCCTGCAGGCGGAGCTGGGCGTTGCGGTCACCGTCGATCAGCCGGTCGACATGCTGGAACAGGTCAGTCCATACCGTCTGCGGGCAGGTATAGCCGCACCAGGCCCGGCCGATCGCGCTGGTGACAAGGAAAAGCCCGATCCCCGCCATGATCAGCAGCCCGGCGACGAAGTAGAATTCGTGCGGCCAGATCTCGATCCCGAACATGTAGAAGCGGCGATGCGCCAGATCGATCAGCACTGCCTGGTCGGGCGAGTAGGGACCGCGGTGCCAGCGCAGCCAGGGGGTGATGTAATAGACCGCCAGGGTAGCGGCCATGATCGCCCATTTCAGCCGGCGGAAGCGGCCGTCGATCGCTTTGGGGAAGACCGCGCGCCGCTTCTCGTAGAACTGACTTGGGGCAGGACTCTTGTTCACCGGGCCGGTGCCGCCGTCGCTGGTGCTGCGGGGGCTGGAGCGAAGTCCTCGCCGCCGCCGAGCGAGTGGACATAGGCCGCCAGCATCCGGATCGTCGCCGCTTCAAGCTTGGTGTTCCAGGCAGGCATGACCCCGGCATGGGCCGTGGAGACACTCCCTGCAACGGCCTGCGCACTGCCGCCGTAGAGCCAGATCTTGTCGGTCAGGTTCGGCGCACCGAACTGGCGCAGGCCCTTGCCGTCAGGACCGTGGCACACCGCGCAATTGGTGGCGAAGAGCGGCTGACCCGCAGTCGCGGCGGATGAGGGCTGCTCGGTGCCCGACAGGGTGCGGACATAGCTTGCGACTTGCGTCACCTGGGCGGGGGTAAGGATCCCGTCCTTGCCGAAGTTGGGCATCAGGCTGATGCGGGTGGCATCGTCGCCGGGCTGGCGGATGCCGTGAGTGATGGTCTGCTCGATTTCCTGCAGATTGCCACCCCACAGCCAATCGTCGTCGGCGAGGTTGGGATAGCTGCTGGTGCCTTGCGCGCTGGCGCCGTGGCATTGCACGCAGTTGACGCGGAAGGCGGCGCGGCCGCCGGCGACCGCCTGTTCCATCAGCTGCGGGTTGCCTGGTAGCGTCTCGATCGGGGTGGCGGCCAGCGCGGCCATGAGCGGAGCGCGACGGTCGGTTTCGTCCTTCAGCTCGCCCGCAAACTGGCCGCGGCTCGTCCAGCCCCACAGGCCCTCCGTGCCCTTCGAGAGCATCGGGATGGCCGGATAGACCACCACATAGCCCAGCGAGAACAGGATGCAGGCATAGAAGGTCAGCAGCCACCAGCGCGGCAGGGGATTGTTGAGTTCCTCGATGCCGTCCCACTCGTGGCCGACGGTCTCGACGCCCGTGGCGTCGTCAATGTGCTTATTGGCCATTGTCGTCATCCCTGAAGATCATGCTGGCAGCAGCGTCGTTGGAGTCGCGGGAACCGGGGCGGAAGGGCCACAGCGCACACGCGCTGAAGCACACGACCATCGCTACCAGTCCCCAGCTGTCGGCGAACTGCCGCAGCGATTCATAGGTCGAATGGGCGCTCACCGGCCCTTCTCCGTGGCGAGGTCTTCCTGCGCCGAGGCGGCATTGACATCGACCATGGTGCCAAGCACCTGGAGATAGGCGACCAGCGCGTCCATTTCGGTCAGCCGTGATGGGTTTCCGTCGAAGTCGCGGACTTGCGCCTTGGGATAGCGCTTGGTGAGATCGGCGGCATCGCCCATCGGATCGGCCTGAGTCTTGAGGTCGTCGTTGGCCTTGTCGATGTCGGTTTTGGTATAGGGCACCCCGACCCGGTTCAGCGCGGTCAGCTCGGCCGTCATGTCGCCCATGTCGAGATCATGCTTGGCGAGGAAGGCATAGGGCGGCATGACCGATTCCGGCACCACCGCGCGCGGATCCGTGAGGTGCTGGACGTGCCATTCATCCGAATAGCGCCCGCCAACCCGCGCCAGGTCCGGCCCGGTGCGCTTGGAGCCCCACTGGAAGGGATGGTCGTACATCGATTCCGCGGCAAGGCTGTAGTGCCCGTAGCGTTCGACCTCGTCCCGGAAGGGGCGGATCATCTGGCTGTGGCAGACGTAGCAGCCCTCGCGCACGTAGATGTCGCGCCCGGCCTGTTCCAGCGGGGTGTAGGGGCGCACGCCCTTCACCTGCTCGATCGTGTTGTCGATCCAGAACAGTGGCGCGATCTCGACGATGCCGCCCACGGTCACCGCCAGGAAGGCGAACAGACCGAGCAGGGTGACGTTGCGCTCAAGCTTCTTGTGCCCGGCGAAGGGATCCTTGGTGGTTTCAGTCATGGCCTGTCACCCCTTATTCTGCTGGAACGGCGTGAGCCGGATTGCGGAGCGGACGGTCGGCTTCGGGATCGTAGGGAGCGACCCGGAGGGGCTCCTCCACTCGCAGGCGGCCGGCGATGGTCTGCCAGACGTTATAGGTCATGATGACGGCCCCGGAGAGGTAGAGCAGCCCGCCGAAGGCGCGCGCCACATACATCGGCCACATCGCGGCGACGGTATCGGCGAAGCTGTTCACGAGGTAGCCGTCGGCGCCATATTCGCGCCACATCAGGCCCTGCATGATGCCGGCGACCCACATCGAGGCGGCGTAGAAGACGATGCCGATGGTCGCGAGCCAGAAGTGCCAGGTGATCATCCGCATCGAATACATCCGCTCCCGGCCCCACAGGCGCGGGGTCATGAAGTAGATCGCCGCGAAGGTGATCATCCCGTTCCAGCCGAGCGCGCCGGAGTGGACGTGGCCGATGGTCCAGTCGGTATAGTGCGAGAGCGAATTGACGCTCTTGATCGACATCATCGGCCCTTCGAAGGTGCTCATCCCGTAGAAGGCGAGGCTCCACACCATCATCCGGATGATTGGATCGGTGCGGACCTTGTCCCAGGCGCCGTTAAGCGTCATCAGACCGTTGATCATCCCGCCCCAGCTCGGCATCCACAGCATGATCGAGAAGACCACGCCCAGCGTCTGCGCCCAGTCGGGCAGCGCGGTGTAAAGCAAATGGTGCGGGCCGGCCCAGATATAGAGGAAGATCAGCGCCCAGAAGTGGATGATCGACAGCCGGTAGCTGTAGATCGGGCGCCCGGCCTGCTTGGGCACGAAGTAGTACATCATCGCGAGGAAGCCGGCGGTGAG
>CANJSX010000085.1 GCA_947477055.1 Sphingomonadaceae bacterium
GACTACTGGAGATGCGCGTGAAGGATTTCCTCGCGCTGGACCTCGCAGCAATGGACCGACAGGAAGTCAAAGCGGCACTGGCGGAAATCGGTCAGATGGAAGGGGCAGCATGAAGCAGAGATTGGCAGGCGAAGCCGTGGGATCGTTCCTGCTCTTCGCCACGGTGGTCGGCTCCGGGATCATGGCCGAGCAGCTCGCTGGCGGGAATGTCGCGGTGGCGCTGCTGGGCAATATGCTCGCGACCGGGGCGATGCTTTATGTGCTTATCACCATGCTCGGCCCGGTCTCGGGCGCGCATTTCAATCCGGCAGTCAGCCTGGTGATGCGGCTGCGCGGCGATAACAGCTGGCGGGGGCTGGCGGCGACCGTGCTGGTGCAGATCGGCGCGGGAATCCTCGGAGTGTGGACCGCGCATGCCATGTTCGAGCTGCCGATCCTGCAGGCCTCGCAGCACGTCCGCACCGGTCCGGGGCAATGGCTGGGTGAATTCGTCGCCACTTTCGGTCTGCTGCTGACGATCTTCGGAACGCTGAGACACCGGCCCGAAGCAGTGCCAGCCTCGGTCGCACTCTACATCACCGCGGCCTACTGGTTCACCTCGTCGACCAGCTTCGCCAACCCCGCGATCACGATTGCCCGCAGCCTCAGCGACAGCTTCGCCGGGATCGCCCCGGTTGACGTGCCGGGCTTCATTGCCGCGCAGTTCGCCGGTGCGCTGGCAGCGCATGGCGTGGCGAAGCGGCTGTTCGCTTAACGCTGCTTGGGCATGTGCTTGCCGGCGAGGTAGAAGTGCAGGCCCGGCCAGACGGTGATCGCCATCGTCATCATCATCACCAGCTGCGTCGCCCGGACCATTGAGGTATGGCAGGCCTCGGCCAATGCCGGTGCAGCGCCCTTCACAGCCTCCCCGCCGGGGCAAGCGGTCATGAAGTTCAGGCTGGAAACGCCGCGGAACAGATGCGCGGCGAGCAGATCATTGGCGAGGCCGGCGAGCAACGGGCCGAGGCTGAAGCCGATCAGCCCCATCACGATCGACAGCACCACCACCGCCTTGGCCCGCCCGCCAGCCGGCGTGGAGTTGTGCAGCACGGTGTAGCACGGCGCGAGGAAGGTCGCGTTGGACAGCGCGCCGAGGAACATCCACACCGCCAGCCACTCCCAGGTCGGCTGGGCGAGCGAGATCACGTAGAGCGGCGCCCCGAATGCAATCGTCATGCCGGGGAACCACATCAGCCAGCGCTGGTCGCGCTTCGCCAGCCGCTGGGCAATGACCCCGCCGCCATAGGTTGAGATCGAGGCGCCCAGCATCATCGTCATGGCCATGATGAAGCCGAGCTGGGTGAAGGAAATCGGGAATTTGCGCGCGAGGAACGGGCCGAGGAAGGTCGAGGTCGGGCTGGTGAAGACGGTGACGATAACCAGCGCGATCGTCATCTGCCGCAGCACTGGCGAGCGCCACATGGTTCCGATTGCCTCGGCATAGGGCACGGCCCGCGCCTTGTCGGCATCCCGATCGACAATCGCGTCCTGCTGGCCGCGCGGCGGTTCCTTCATGATCCGCCAGGCCAGCAGCGCGACCAGCAGACCGGGGAAGCCGACGATGCCGAAAGCGGCGCGCCAGCCCCAGTGATCCAGCACCACCCCGCCCAGGATCATCCCGAGCAGCGCCCCAACCGGATAGCCCAGGCCGAAGATCGCCAGCGCTTTGGTCCGGCGGTCGGGCGGGTAAAAATCGCTGATCAGCGAATGCGAGGCCGGCAGGCAGGCCGCCTCGCCGATGCCCACACCCATGCGGGCGAAGGTCAACTGAATGAAATTGGTGCAGAGCCCCGAAAAGCCGGTCATCAGCGACCAGAAGGCGATGCAGATCGAGAGGATTTTGACCCGGTTCCACTTGTCCGCCAGCCGCGCCATCGGCAGCCCGAACACCAGCTGGACTGCGCTGAAGGCAAAGCCCGTGAGGAAGCCGAGCTGCCAATCGGCCAGCAGCAGCTCTTCCTTCACCGGCTGAGCCAGAATGCCGAAGATCGAGCGGTCGATCGAGCTGAAGAAGTAGATCGTGAACAGCATGCCCAGCGCGACCGACGATGTGCGATCGGGTCTTGCAGTTGCAGCTGTTGCCATCGGTTCCCCCAATTCGTCCTGTCTCGCCGCAGGTTGTGCTTGATGGATAACGCGGGATCGGTTTATTTCTACTGTTAAGCAATTCGCATACCGGAAAACCGGGCTTGGCGTGTCTTGCCTAGCGAGAGAACAAAGATGCCGAAATCGATCAGCCGACGCCTGTGCCTGCTTGCCGGAGCTGCCCTGCTCCTTTCCGCCACCCCCGTTGGGGCGCAAGTCGTGCTGCCCGCCCGGCCGATTCCGGTGCCCACGGCGGCGGACCGCACGCTGCTCCAGGATGCCATCGACATCCACGCCCATCTCGATCCCGACAGCTTCGGCCCAAACAGCGCGCAGGCCGCGCGGCGGCTTGATGTGATCCAGATGGCGCAGCGCGCGCGCCGCGCGGGAATGCGCGGCTTCGTGATCAAGCAGCATTACGACCAGACCGCGCAGCTGTCCTACATCACGCGCCAGCAGGTCCCGGGCATCGAGGCCTTCGGGCAGCTCTGCCTCAACCTCACCGTTGGCGGGCTCAACGTCGCTGCGATCCAGCATTTCGCCGAGGTCAAGGGCGGTTTCGCCCGGATCGTCGCCATGCCTACCTGGGACAGCGAAAACAATATCCGCAGCTCGAACAACCCAAACCGGCCGTTCGTGGCGGTTTCACGCAATGGCGAATTGCTGCCGGAGACCAAGGCCGCCATCGCCGCCATCGCCGCGGTGCGGACCCGCGATACCGGCACCTCCCTCGCGCTGTCGACGGGGCATATCTCGGCGGCCGAGGCCCTGCTGGTGATCCGCGAGGCCAAGCTGCAGGGGATCGACCGGATCGTCGTCACCCATGCGGCGGGTCCACCCGTCAACATGACGCTGGACCAGATGCGCGAAGCGGTCGGCATGGGCGCTTATATCGAATATGTCGGCGGCTTCGCGATTGGCGAACACATTGTCACCACGCCTGGGCAGATGCTCGAGGCCATCCGCGCGCTCGGGCCCGAGCATATCATCATCAGCAGCGACGGCGGGCAGATGAACCGGCCCTATCCCGACGATATGATGGCGCTGATTGCCGGTCAGCTGCGCCGGGTGGGCGTGACCAATGCCGAGCTGCGCATGATGATGGCGGAAAACCCGGCCAAGCTGCTGGGGATCGCACCTCCGCCCAAACGCTGAGGACATACTACTGCCGAGGGCGGCAGCGTTTGCCCTCGTATTCGTAGCGGTTGATCGCAAAGGCGCGGCCGTTCCAGCGCAACACCGGGAAACAGAAGCCCGGCCCGCCAACTTGCATGTCGGGCCAGTTGCCAATGCCGCGAGTCTTGAGAAATCTGGCAATGCCCTGCCCGCTGTCGATCAGCACCCAGCCGCCCGTGGCGCGCTTGCTGACCAGCCAGTAGCCCTCGCCAGAGGCGCCGAAACAATAGCTGCTGCCCTCGCTGATCAGCGCCTCGGGCAGGCCATCGCCATTGAGGTCGGCAATCTGGTCGATCGCGCCGGGCGTATAGCTCATGGTGCCGGGATCGCCGCAGCCCTGCCATTTTCCGCTGCGCAGCGTGAAACCGGCGGCCCGGAAGGCCGCGGTTCGGTCGGCCTGGGAAAATGCCGGGGCAGCCGGTGGGGTGGCCTTGGCCGGACCTGCGGCGGTGAGCAGCAGAGCGACGATGAGACTGGAGATCATGATGCCGGTCATCACACTGGAAAGTGTCAGGTCCCTATGGTGACACGGCGGCGGGAATTGTCGAGTCCCGCCTGAGCCTCAGCCCCCCAGTCTTAGCCCAGCGCCTCAGCGATCAGTTTGCGGGTATTGGCAATCCCGTAGAGCGCAATGAAGCTACCCATGCGCGGGCCTTGGCTCGAGCCGAGCAGGGTCTCGTAGAGCGCCTTGAACCAGTCGCGCAGCTGCTCGAAGACGTAATGCGGGTCCTTGCCAATCTCGTAGACGATGTTCTGCAATTCCTCGGCGGTGGCATCCTCGCTGGTCGCGGCGAGTTCCTCGTCGAGCGCGGTCAGTGCCGCAGCCTCGTTCGGCTCGGGCTTGCGGCGCTGGAGCGTGGGGGCGATGAAATCGCGGTTATAGGCCAGTGCGCAGGTCACCAGCGTATCGAGCGCCGGATGCACTGCCGGATTCGCGTCCTCGACATAATTGGCGAGATAGGACCACACCTGCTCGCGCGTGGCATTGGCACCGAGCACGCCGACCAGGTTGAGCAGCAAGCCGTAAGTCACCGGCAGCTTTTCGCCCTCGCCGCCGTGGTAGCCATTGGTGCGCAGCAAGTGCCACACCGGGTTACCCAGCTGCTGCTCGATCGGCTGCACCGGCATCTTCTCGCGGAACTGCCAATATTCGTCGACCGCGCGCGGGATCACCCCGACGTGCAGGCTCTTGGCGCTCTTGGGGTCGCGGAACAGGTAGAAGCCGAGGCTCTCTTCGCTGCCATAAGTCAGCCACTGAT
Organism: Sphingomonadaceae bacterium; assembly: GCA_947477055.1. Lineage (GTDB taxonomy): Bacteria > Pseudomonadota > Alphaproteobacteria > Sphingomonadales > Sphingomonadaceae > Novosphingobium. The sequence continues at coordinate 4,560 of CANJSX010000085.1, forward strand.
CGATCGTCAGGCCATTGCCCTTGGACTTGGAGATCTTCTCCCCGTTCTCATCGAGGAACAGCTCGTAGATCATCCCCTCGGGCGCCCGCCCGCCGAGCGCACGGGCGATCTTGCCACTCTCGCGCACGCTGTCCGTCAGGTCCTTGCCGCACATTTCGTAATCGACGCCAAGGTCGACCCAGCGCATCGCCCAGTCGACCTTCCACTGCAGCTTGGCCTGCCCGCCGAGGATGCAATGCTCAACCGTCTCGCCGTGATCCTCGAAGCGGACGATCCCCGCCTCGGCGTCAACCACCTCAACCGGCACCTGCAGCACCTGATGCGTCTTGGGGCTGATCGGCAGCACCGGCGAATAGGTCCGGCGGCGCTCCTCGCGCAAGGTCGGCAGCATGATCTCCATGATCGCGCCGAAATTGCGCAGCACGTTCTTCAGCCCCACGTCGAACCCGCCGGAATTGTAGCGATCCGAGGCCGAGACGAACTCGTAATCGAAACCGAAGCGGTCGAGGAACTCGCGCAGTGTCGCGTTGTTGTGATGCGCGAAGCTCTCGAACTTGCCAAACGGATCGGGAATCCGACTGAGCGGGTGGCCGATGTAAGCGGCGAGCAGCCCCTTGTTGGGGATATTGTCGGGCACCTTGCGCAGCCCGTCCATATCGTCGCTGAACGCCACCAGCCGCGTCGCCGCGCCTCCGGTCAGCGTTTCGAAAGCGCGCCGCACCAGCGTGGTCCGCAGCACTTCCTGAAAAGTGCCGATATGCGGCAGACCCGAGGGGCCGTAACCGGTCTCGAACAGCACGGGTGAACCGCCGGGTTTTCCGTCCGGATACCGCTTCAGCAGCTTGCGGGCCTCTTCGAAAGGCCAAGCCTTGGAAACCTGTGCGGCGGCGAGAAGTTCGGACGTCATCATGATGCGCCGCCTTTCGCGGAGATAGGCGAGTTGTGCAAGGGTGAAGCGACCTGCCTTGCTCCGTGTTACATTTCCGCTCTAAGCAGAGGTGATGCCCGCGCCCCTGCCCCTCCCCGCACTGCACGCGAGCCATGGCGGTTGCTGGCTGCAGGACCGGCATGGCGAGACGCGGGGCGTGTCGAAGGGCGATGCGATTGTCGCGGCGGCGGATACGCCGCTGATCATGCTCAACGCGCCGCTGGTGGCGACGCGGCTGGGCTATCCGGACCTCTCGGGGCTGGACCTGCTCGAGCTCTACGCATTCGTCCACCCGGCGCGCTTCATGGTGCCGACGCCCAAGGGGCTGGCGCATGTGCTGGGGCTGCCCGAACCGGAGCGCGACGGCGATGTGCCGGCGCTGCTGCGCAAGGCCGCCGAGGCGCTGCTCGCCACCTCTGAAAGCCCGGACTGGCCCGAGCGCGAGGGCGCGTGGAGCGTGCTGCAATCGCTCGCCAAGCTGCGCTGGCCCTGGGCGACGCTGCTGGGCCCGCGCATCGCCCGGCCCGAGCGCGCCGAGCGCTGGCTGTTCGCTCGCTTGCCCGAATGGGAGGATGCCCCCGAGCGCCCGCAGCCGGCGCAGGTTTCTCTGGAGGGTGACGAAGTCGTCGACAGGCTCGGCGTCCTCACCGGCACCGGGGCTGAGGCACGTCCTGCCCAGCGCGATTATGCCGGCGAGGCCGCGCATGCCTTCGCCCCGCGCCGGCGCGAGGGCGTGCCGCATCTGCTGCTGGCGCAGGCCGGAACCGGCATCGGCAAGACGCTCGGCTATCTCGCCCCGGCTTCACTCTGGGCCGAGCAATCCGGCGGAACGGTCTGGGTCTCAACCTTCACCAAGGCGTTGCAGCGGCAATTGCGGCGCGAGAGCCGCCGCGCCTGGCCCGAGCATCGCGCCGATGGCACGCGGCCGGTGGTGGTGCGCAAGGGTCGCGAAAACTACCTGTGCCTGCTCAACCTCGAAGACGCGTTGCAAGGCGGGTTCAACGGCCGCGCCGCGATCATGGCGCAACTGGTGGCGCGCTGGGCGGCCTATTCGCAGGACGGCGACATGATCGGCGGTGATCTGCCCGGCTGGCTTGGCACGTTGTTCCGCAATCGCGGCGTTTCCGCGCTGACCGACCGGCGCGGCGAATGCGTCTATGCCGGCTGCCCGCATTACCGGAAGTGCTTCATCGAACGCGCCGCGCGGACCTCTGCGCAGGCCGATCTCGTCATCGCCAATCACGCGCTGGTGATGGTCAACGCGGCGCGCGGACGCGATCTTGCCCAGCGGCCGACCCGGATCGTGTTCGATGAAGGCCATCATGTGTTTGAAGCAGCGGATTCGACCTTCGCCGCCGCGCTAACGGGCGCAGAGACGATCGAGCTACGGCGCTGGGTGATCGGGCCGGAAAAGGGCGCGAAGGGTCGTCGTCGGGGCCTTTCGGCGCGGCTGGCCGACCTCGCAAGCTATGACGAGGCGGGCGCCAAGGCCATCGCCGCCGCCTGCTATGCCGCCGAGGCGCTGCCCGGTGACGGCTGGCTACAGCGCCTGCTGGAAAATGCATCCTCAGGCCCGGTCGAGGAATTGCTCGCGGCGGTCCGCGCGGTCACTTATGCCCGCGACGAAAGCGGCGGGCAGGAGGCGGGTTATGGACTGGAGGCCGAGGCCGCCCAGCTCGATGGGGCCTTTGTCGAACTGGCGCAGGCGGCCCGCGCCGCGCTGGCGGAGATTCGCCTGCCGTTGATCCGGCTCGGGGTGCGGCTCGAGGCTTTGCTGGAAGAGCCGCCCGACTGGCTGGATGGCCCCGGCCGGGCGCGGATCGAAGGCGCGCGCTTTGCCCTGTCCTGGCGGGTCGATACTTTGGCGGCCTGGGAAGCGCTGCTGGACCGGCTGGGCGGCCCGGCCGATCCCGAATTCGTCGACTGGCTCGCGGTCGATCGCTCCGACGCGCGCGAGTTCGATGTCGGCATCCACCGCCGCTGGCTCGATCCGATGAAGCCCTTCGCCAGGGTCGTGCTCGAACCTGCGCATGGGGTGATGCTGACCTCGGCCACGCTGCGCGACAGCGATGACTGGCACACGGCGGTGGTGAAGAGCGGCGCGCCGCATCTCGATCTCGCGCCGCGCCTCTCCAGTTTCGAGAGCCCATTCGATTATGCCGCGCAGGCCGAGGTGCTGATCGTCACCGACGTGCCGCGCGGCGATATCCCCGCCTTAGCGGGGACTTACGGCCGCCTTATCGAGGCCGCGCAGGGCGGCGTGCTCGGCCTGTTCACCGCGATCCGAAGATTGCGCGCAGTCCACGGTCGCATCGCCGACCGCCTCGCCCGCGGCGGACTCGCGCTCTACGCCCAGCATGTCGACCCGATCGACACCGGCACGCTGGTCGATATCTTCCGCGACGATCCCCATGCCTCGCTGCTCGGTACCGACGCCCTGCGTGACGGAGTCGACGTGCCGGGCCACTCGTTGCGGCTGGTGGTGATGGAGCAGGTTCCCTGGCCCAAGCCTTCGATCCTCCACCGCGCACGGCGGCTGGCGGGCGGCGGCAGCGCCTATGACGACGCGATTATCCGCGCCCGTTTCGCCCAGGCCTTCGGACGGCTGATCCGCAGCCGTGAGGACCGGGGCCATTTCGTGGTACTTTCCGCCGCCTTCCCCAGCCGCCTCCTGTCCGCCTTCCCCGCCGGCACGCGGATCGCACGCGTCACGCTCGACGAGGCTTTACAACGCGTGGCAGGCGGTGTTTCTGCACTTGCCGTTCCCGTCAGCGAAGATCTGCCCCCGCTCCCATGAAAATCCTCGGCCTGTTCCGCCACGCCAAGTCAGGCTGGCACGACGCCCGCGCGCGCGATTTCGACCGGCCGCTCAATAGGCGTGGGCGCAAGGGCGCGCTGGTGATGGGGCGGCACATCCGCGAGCAGGGCCAGCTCTGGGACCGGATCATCGCCTCCCCCGCAGTGCGCTCGGCCGAGACGATCGAGATCGCCAGCAAGGATTCTGGACGCTCGCTGCCGATTAACTGGGATAGGCGGGTCTATCTCGCCAGCTCGGCGACCCTGCTCGACCTGCTGCGCGAACAGGACGACGCAGCGCAGTCGATCCTGCTGGTCGGTCATAATCCCGGGCTGGAAGACCTGATCTTCGACCTCGTCCCCGACGACGGCACCAGCCCGCTGCGCGACATTGTCGAGCAGAAATTCCCGACCGCGACCTACGCGGTGTTGGAACTACCGGCCAAGCGCTGGGCCGATATCGC
>CANJSX010000086.1 GCA_947477055.1 Sphingomonadaceae bacterium
CGTGGACCTCGTAGGCCTCCTCGATGGTGTAAGGCGCGATCGTGGCAAAACTCTGCGCACGATCCCATTCGCAACCGGTCTGCGGGTCGCGGAGGCGGGCCATGAGGCGGAGGAGGCGGTCTATGGGTTCTGACATCTTGGATTGATAATATATATTATGTTAAATAAAATATCGGATATGAGCGAGAAAGCCCCCTATCAGGCTTCAAGCACCAATCCATCGTAACCCACCTGAACCTGCGCCGGAAGCTCCAGTCCGAGTTCATGGTAATCCATCGAATGATCGAGATGCGTCAGCACCGCGCGCTTGGCTCGGCAGGCTTCGACCAGTTCGAGCGACATGGCCAGATGGGAATGCGTCGGATGCGGTTCGCGGCGCAGGCTGTCGACCACCAGGATATCGGTCTCGTCAAACAGCTCAACCATATCGCGCGTAATCGCACTGAAGTCTGTTGCGTAACTTATCGATTTACCATCACAATCGAAGCGATAGCCGGTGCTTTCGCTGGGCCCGTGCGGCATCTGCCGGCTCTTGACGCCGATCCCGCCACAGATCTTGAGCCGATCGAGCGTATCGAGCGACACCAGTGTGGGATAACCATGCTGCCCGGCAAAGACGTAGCCGAAGCGCTGCCGCAACCAGCGCACGGTTTCCTCGCCGGCATAGCCCGGCAGTGGGCCACCGCGACCATAGCGCATCGACCGCAGATCATCGATGCCGTGGCAATGATCGGCATGCTCATGCGTCCAGAACACCGCGTCGACCTTGTCGATGTCGTTAGCCAGCAACTGGCTCCTGAGGTCGGTCGAGGTATCGACCAGCAGCCGAATCCCGGCCTCGCTCTCGACCATGATCGACACCCGGCTACGACGATTGCGCGGTTCATTGGGATCGCAACGCCCCCAGTCGTTGCCGACCCGAGGCACCCCCAGCGACGTGCCGCATCCGAGCATGATCAGCTTCACAGCTCGGCTTTCCCGAACAGGCGCGTGAAATTGCGGGTGGTCGTCTCGGCCAGCATCTCAGGCTCAACCCCGCGCAATCCGGCTACAAAGCGCGCGGTATCGGCCGTGAAGGCCGGCTCGCAGACCCTGCCACGGTGCGGCACCGGGGCCAGGAAGGGCGCATCGGTTTCGACCAGCAATCTATCTTCCGGAATCGTTACAGCTATCTCCTGCAAGTCCTTGGCATTCTTGAATGTCACAATGCCGGACAGCGAGATCGTCAGCCCCAGATCGAGTACCGAACGGGCGAAATCTGCGGATGCCGTGAAGCAATGGATCAGCGCCGGGAAGACGCCCTTCTCCCGCTCGTCCGCAAGGATCGCCAACGTATCGGCTTCGGCATCGCGGGTGTGGATGATGATCGGCAGCCCCGTCTGGCGCGAAACCGCAATATGCGTGCGGAACAGCGCTTGCTGCACCTGCCGGTCGGAACGATCATAATAGTAGTCGAGCCCGGTCTCGCCGATAGCAATCACACGCGGGTGCGCCGCCGCCTCGAGCAGCACTGCTGCGCCGAGATCGGCATGGGCATCGGCCTCATGCGGATGGATCCCGACGCTGGCCCAGACATCGCTCTCACGCTCGGCCGTGCCGATCACCTGCGCCCATTCGCTTCGGCGGGTTGAAATCGAGAGAAAACCGCCAATTCCCGCCGCCCGAGCCCGCGTCAGCACGCCGGCCTGATCCTCGACCAGGCCCTTGTATTCAAGGTGGCAGTGGGAATCGATCAGCATCAGGCGGCGTCTTCAGCGGGCAGTTCGAGACGGGGGAAAATTCCGACCGGCTGTTCCAACCGGAAATCGCTCTCGGCCAGCAGTGAATACCAATGCGATTGAATGCCGGAATACCCGCGCAGATCAGGCACAATTCCCATGGCATCCAGCAACTTACCGGCTGATGCAGGTATGAAAGGTGCGATCGCCACGCCCAACTGCGCAATCACGATATAGAGCGTGGCCAGCACCGTTTTCATCCGCTCGGGATCGGTCTTGGGCAGTGCCCATGGGGCCTGAGCGTCGACATAGGCGTTGCAGGCATAGACTGCGCTGATCCAGATTTCTGCCGCATGGCTTATCGCCAGTCGCTCCATTGCCTCAGGGATGCCAGTCGAGACCGCTGTGCCCACCAGTTCGAACAGAGCTGCGTCTGCTTCATCATGCCCTGTTATTTCAGGGAGATAGCCATCGCAGTTCTTGAAAATCAGTGACAGCGTGCGCTGCGCAAGATTGCCGAAGCTGTTCGCCAGCTCTGCGTTGCTGCGGGTGACGATAGCTTCTGCCGAAAAGCTCCCGTCGCTGCCAAAACTCACTTCGCGCAACAGGAAATAGCGCAGCGGATCGACGCCGAAGCGGTCGGCCAGCTCGATCGGATCGACGACGTTGCCGAGCGATTTCGACATCTTCTCGCCGCGGTGGAGCAGGAAGCCGTGGCCGTAAATCGCTTTGGGCAGTGCCAGTCCGGCGCTCTTGAGAAAGGCAGGCCAGTAGACCGCGTGAAAGCGGACGATATCCTTGCCGATCAGGTGCAGATTGGCCGGCCAGAACCGCGCGAATTCGCCCTCGCGCTCGGGAAAACCGATTCCCGTGAGATAGGTGGTCAGCGCATCGACCCAGACATACATCACATGCCCCGGGCTGCCCGGAACCGGCACGCCCCAGTCGAAACTGGTGCGTGAGACCGAGAGGTCACGCAGCTCGTTGTTGCGCAGAAAGCTCAGCACCTCGTTGCGGCGGCTTTCCGGCTCGAGGAAGCCCGGCGTCTCGTTCAGCTCGATCAGGAAGTCACGATATTTGGAAAGGCGGAAGAACCAGCTCTCCTCGACGTTCCATTCCACCGGCGTACCCTGGGGCGAAAGGCGCAGCCCCCCTTCCCCGTCGATCAGCTCGCTTTCGTCATAGAAGGCCTCGTCGCGGACCGAGTACCAGCCCGCGTAGCGATCGAGATAGAGATCGCCCGCAGTTTCCATCGCCTTCCACATGGCAATGCTGGCTTCCTTGTGCTGCGTTTCCGTGGTTCGTCGAAATGCATCATAGGAAATATTCAGAGCACCACACATTTCACGGAAATAATTCGACATTTCCGTTGCAAATTCGAGCGTGTCGCGTCCCGCGTTGCGGGCAGTCTGGGCCATTTTCAGGCCGTGCTCATCCGTGCCGGTGATCAACCGCACGTCGCGCCCCTGCATCCGGTGGAAGCGGGCGATGACGTCAGCCGCGATCGCCTCATAGGCATGGCCGATGTGTGGCTTGCCGTTGGGATAGGCGATGGCGGTGGTGATGTAATAGGGTTCGGCCATGGCCGGGTCGCAACTTTCCGGGTGTCTCAGGAGACCGCTTCTCTAGGCACGGCTGCCGATGCCAGCAAGCCGCCAATTTCCAGCACCAGCAGGCCGGGATCGAAATTATAGGTCGGTGCCTGGGCGGCGAGGCGAGTCAGGGCGGCATGGGCCTCGATCAGCCGCAACTGCCCTTCCCTGCCGGCATCGCGCAAGCTGCCCGAGACCATCGCTCGCGCCAGTTCGATCACCGCATGCATCCGCTCGCGCCCCGGACGCGCGCCGACTTCCTCGGCGAGCGCCCCGCGCAGGGCAAGCGACGGGTCACCTTCCGCGAGAATTCGGCGCATTACCGTGTGTAGCGGGCCCAAATTCTCGCCGAGGAATCCCAGCGCAATGCCGGGCGATCCCTCTGCCGCCGTAACCGCCGCCGCCCGGGTCGCGGCGTCGGGTGGCGGGGACGCTGCCTGCAGGATCTGGTCGACCTCCGCATCCGGCAGAGGCGCAAAACGCAGGATACGGCAGCGCGAACGGATGGTCGGCAGCAATCGGCCCGGGCGGTGCGCAATGAGGATGAAGTAGGTGCCTCTCGGGGGCTCCTCGAGGCTCTTCAGCAGCGCATTGACTGCGTTCTTTTCCATGTCGTCGGCCGGATCGACGATCACCACGCGGCGGCTGCCCAGCGTTGGTCTTGTGTTGAGCCGGAGCTGCATGCGCCGGATCTGGTCGATCGTGATGTTGCGCTTGGCCTGCCAGGGCTTGCCCTCGGCGCGCTTGGCTTCCTCGGTATCGTTGGCCGGCAGATGATCGAGTACGATGATGTCCGGGTGCCGATCGGCCGGCGGCTGCGGCACGCCAGGTTCGGCCACCAACTCGGCAGCAGCGGCGCGGGCGAAGTGGCCCTTCCCGATCCCTTCACGGCCGGTAAGAATCCACCCATGATGCATCCGCGATGACGTCATGGCTTCACGCCATTCATGCCAGGCGTGATCATGGCCCTTGAAAATCATGGGTTTACGCCAATCACTGGAGCTAGTGCAGACATCACCAGCTGATGCGTCTGTTCGGGCGTTCCATTCCCGTCGATCCGGGCGAAGCGCGCCGGTTCGGCTTCGGCAAACCGGGCGAAAGCGTCACTGACGCGGGCATGATAGACAGCCTCGCGCCCGCCGATGCGGTCTGCCCCGTCGCCATCGCGAACCTTGAGCCGGCCAGCGGCAACTTCGGGCGATACCTCGAACAGCAATGTCAGGTCCGGCAATAGCCCCCCGCTGCCGATGCGGTGAAGTTCAAGCACCTCGGCATCCGAGAGACCGCTCCCGCCGCCCTGATAGGCCCGGCTCGAATCGACAAAGCGGTCGCAGATCACCCACTTGCCCGCCTCAAGCGCTGGGATAATCAACCGCTCGACATGATCGGACCGCGCCGCGGCGAAGAGCAGCGCCTCGGCGCGGGGATGCCAGCCCTCGCCTTCGGTGCCGAGCAACAGGCCTCGGATGGCCTCGGCGCCCGGGGTTCCGCCCGGTTCGCGCGTGGTGACGACTTCCAGTCCGAGCGCACGCAGCGCTTCGGCCAGTAATCGCGCCTGGGTCGACTTGCCCGCCCCTTCCCCGCCTTCCAGCGCAATGAATCGCCCACGTGTCATTCCCACAGTCCTGCCAGACCGTTGCGCAGGCGGTCAAATGGCCCGGCCTCGCTAACCCCCGTTGCGGCAACCAGCGGGATCCGCGACGGCGCCAAGCCGGCGACCGCGATCTCCAGCTCGGCGACTTCGGTACCCTGCCTGATCGGCGCCACCAGCGGTCCACGATAGCGCAAAGTCATCCGCACCTGCGGCGGCTTTCCGCGCGGGACGGCGATCGCAATATCCTGCGAGGCGAGCAGCCCGACAGACCGTTGTGCCCCGCCCTGCACCTTCGCGCTGGCGACTGGCGTTCGCCGCACGAACACACGTCGGCTTTCCCACACCGCAAAGCTCCATGCCATCAACGTCCGAGCCGCCTCGGCCCGCTCCGCCTCGCTATGCGCCCCGCCGATGACGATCAGCACCCGGCGGCCATCGCGCACCGCTGAGCCGAGGAATCCATAGCCCGCCTCGTGGGTGAACCCGGTCTTGATCCCGTCCGCGCCGGGGATCACGCCGATGGCGGGATCGTGGTTTTCCTGAGTGACCCCGTTCCAGACCATCCGCTTCTTGCCGAAGTAGCGGGCGTAGAGCGCGGGGTGCCGCCGGATCAGCGCCTCACCCAGTGTGACCAGATCGCGCGCCGAGACATAGGTCTGGCCACCATCCGGCCAGCCGTTGGCCGAAGCGAAGTGGCTATGCCGCATCCCGAGCCTTTTTGCCTCGGCGTTCATCAGCATCGCCCAGCCTTCGACCGAGCCAGCATAGCCCTCGGCCAGCGCAACACAGGCGTCGTTGGCCGAGGCCGTGGTCATGCCGTGGAGCAGCGCGTCGACCGGCACGCTCTCGCCGGGTTTCAGGTGCATACCGGTGCCGCGATCATGCCAGCGCTTCCAGCTGTCCGATGAAAACGTGAAACTTTGCTGAGGCTTGAGCTTGCCTTCTGCCATGAGTTCGAAAGCGAGGTAGACGCTCATCACCTTGGTGAGCGAGGCGGGCACGAAGGACAAGTCAGGCCGGCGCGCGGCAAGCACTGCGCCCGAACCGGCATCGACTGCGAGATAGACCGGAATTTCCGCCAGCGTATGCGGCGGATCAGGCAGGCGGGCGGAGTTCTGCGGGGCGGCCGTCGAAAATGCCGGCACCGATCCTGCCAGCAGCAGGCCTAGAATTCCGCAAATTACCGCTCGCGCGCGCATGGCACCTCATTGGCGTGGGCCGCGCCCGCATGGGGCTATTCGGCGCGCTGGATCGTCGCATCCTTATAGCCAGCGGTGCGGGCCTGCGCCAGCGCGGTATCGGCCTCGGCGCCGGTGGCATAGGGGCCCTTGCGCACGCGCCACAATTTGCCCGCCGGACTGACCGTGCCCCTGACCTGCGCCGCAGCGGCTTCCGCGCGCGCCTTGGTGCTGAATGCGCCGACCTGCACCACCAGTCCATTGCGGATCGGAGCGACGACTGGCGCGGGACGGGTTGCCGCTGGCACGGCTTGCGGCTTTGGCAATACCGGCTTGGGCTTGGGAGCAATTGGCGGCGCGGCGCTTGGCTGCGGCGCGGGCGTCGGCACTGGGACGGGGACCGCAACCACGGCCGCCATCTCGGACGGCTTTGGCATGGGAGCCGGCGGCGGGAGTCCGCCCTGCTCCAGCTTGCGGCGCAGCACGCTCAGCAGGCCCGGCGGTGTCGAAAGCCGTTCGCCCGCCCGCAGGCCGCCGCGCAGCAGACTGCGCTCCTGCTCGGGTGGATTGCCCCGGCGAACCCGCACGGATGCTTCACCCGTGCCTAGTCCGAGCTGTGTCGCCGCGCCGGGCGAAAGCTCGATCAGGCGGGTGCTGTCCATCGGTCCGCGCCGGTCGAGCCGGACGAGGATCGTCCGCCCGCTTTCGAGCGAGGTGACCTCGACATAACTCGGGATCGGCAAGGTGTGATGCGCGCCAGTGATAGCCGTGCCGCCACTTGTGCCGATCGCGGCCTTGCCGACCTGATCGTAATTCATCGTGGTGACGGGGGTGAAGGTCACTCCCTCGATCGAATAGGGATTGCCCACCAGAACGGGGTAATCGCTGTTCGATTGAGCGAACACCGCCCCCGCTGAAGCAAGCGCAATAGCCGCCGCCAGCGGCAGGAATGACTTAACGGGCAATCTCATCTGCAAGCAACCCCACCGACAATGCGTAGTAGTTCGAGCAGTTATATTCGAGGATAACCTTATAATTCCCGGTTAAAAGATAGGCCGGCGTGCCCGGTCCGTCCGGTTCGAACAGGCTGGCCATCACCTGATCGCCGATCGGAGCCTGCGGAACGATCCCCAATGCCTTCCATTCCGCGACGCTCTTCCAGCGGGCGAAGCGGGCATGCACGCGGGCACAAACCGGGGATTCGAGCCGGGGCATGAACTGCGCCCGCTCCAGCGCTGCCGGCACCGATGCCCTCACCCCCCAGGGCTGACCAGGTCGCCAGCCGGAATCGCGGAAATAATTGGCGATCGAGGCCAGCGTATCAGGTTTGCTGTGCCAGATATCGGCATCACCATCCCCGTCGCCATCCTGCGCCAGGCGCAGATAGACCGAGGGCAGGAATTGCGGATTGCCGAATGCGCCGGCCCAGCTGCCATACAGCCGCTCGCGCGGAACGCCGTGATCGACCATCTTGAGCAGGGCGATGAACTCATCGGCAAACAGCTCGCGCCGGCGACCTTCGAAGGCCAGCGTGGCGAGCGACCGGGCGAGATCGAAATCGCCGGTGTAGCGGCCGTAATTGGTCTCATGACCCCAGATCGCCAGTAGGATCGGCACCGGCACGCCATAGCGCTGCTCGATCTGCGGCAGCACATCGCCCAGCGTCCCACGCATCGCCCGGCCACCATTGATCCGCGAGGGATCGACATGGGTGCGCAGATAGGGGCTGAATGGCGGCGGGGCCGAAGTGGTGCTGGTGCCCGGTTGCGACCGGTCGAGCGCCACGACCCGCGGATTGGGCGTGAGCCCCGCGATCATCCGCTGGATCGTTGCCTCGCTCACCCCCTCGGCGCGGGCGCGGGCGGCGAGCAGCTGGAGATAGCCGGGAAATGCCGCCTCATCCGGTGTCGGGGCCGCGATCACCGGTGCGGCCTGCTGGGCCGGAGCAGACGGCGCGGTCGCGGTCTGGGCCAGCACGGCAGTCAGGAGCAGGCGAAGCGGTTGTGTCAGACTCATCCGGGGAATCTGGCACATGGGCCGAGTAATGGGAACCAAAGAAGGATGACAAGTTTGCCCGAAGCGTCTAGCCGCTTTCGCGCGCGACAGGACAGGTGGCCGAGTGGTTTAAGGCAGCGGTCTTGAAAACCGCCGTGGGTGCAAGCCCACCGTGGGTTCGAATCCCACCCTGTCCGCCAAACCTGTGTCCCAGGCTATCCCATGGTGATTAAAAGTCACGATGATTCAAGGGTTTTACATCCGAAGCTATCCTGCGGAATCCCCGCCAATCCTTGCTATGGGGTGGGGATACCGGTGGGGGTGGGAATTTCTTCCCCATCTTCGGAGCACCACATGGCCAGACAGATCAACCGGCTCGTTGCCCGGTCACTCCCCTTCCTCGAAAAACCTGGCCGTCACAATGATGGGGAATGACCTTGCCCTCGTCCGGCACAAACCCCGGCTGCTCAGTGACAACGGCTCGAGCTACATCTCCGGCGATCTGGCCGAATGGCTGGGTGACCGGCGCATGAAACATGTGCGCGGCGCGCCCTATCATCCCCAGACCCAGGGC
>CANJSX010000087.1 GCA_947477055.1 Sphingomonadaceae bacterium
CTTCACCACCCGCTCAGCAGGGGCCTTTACCGGCGATTTTTTCAAGGAGGACTGGGACTTCATCTTCGTTCCTTCGTCACTACGACGAAGCCCCAACCCTCCTAAATTCAAAACCTCAAATCTGTGCCATTGGTGCTGACGGGGAACAGTTGAGAAGTTTCCTGACCATAATGATGGCCGCCGTACAAATGTCAAACTTTCGGAATTGGGAAGAAAGTTATTAGATCAATTCTGTGATTTATCGGTCTAGATGCCACAATTTGATGGGCGCCGAAAGAGTTCATGCCATCCAGGCGGGCTCAATGCGCCGCGCCCCAACTCGGCCCGGCGCCTATTTCCACGCCTAGCGGAACGCTGAGTTCGACCGCCGGCGCCGCCGAGTTCGCCATGACCGCCTCAATGATAGGCGAGGCGCGGGCAACATCCTCCTCGGGCAGCTCGAACACCAGTTCATCGTGCACCTGCAGCAGCATGCGCACCCGCCCGAGCCCGGCCTGCTCCAGCGCCGGACCCATCCGCACCATCGCCCGCTTGATGATATCGGCACTGGCGCCCTGCAGCGGCGCGTTGATCGCGGCGCGCTCACTGCCCTGCCGCTCTGCCTGGTGCGATGAGGCGATCCGCGGAAACCACGTCTTGCGGCCGAACAGCGTCTCCGAATAGCCGCGCTCGCGCACCTGGGCGAGCGTATCGTGGATGTAGCGCTGGATCCCCGGAAACCGCTCGAAATAGCGATCAATCATCGCCTGCGCCTCTTCCGGCGTGCACCCCAGCCGCGTCGCCAGCCCCCAGCGCGAGATACCATAGAGGATCGCAAAATTGATGGTCTTGGCCCGCCCGCGCGTATCGCGGTCGACATGGCCGAACATCTCCTGCGCGGTGCGGGCATGGATATCCTCGCCTTGCGCGAAGGCTTCCTTCAGGCTCGGCACATCGGCCAGGTGTGCGGCGAGGCGCAGCTCGATCTGGCTGTAGTCGGCCGAGAGCAGGACATGGCCGGGATCGGCCACGAAACAATCGCGGATGTGTCGGCCAAGCTCGGTGCGAACTGGAATGTTCTGCAGGTTCGGGTCGGTCGAGGAAAGCCGCCCGGTCTGCGCCCCGACCAGGCTGTAGCTGGTGTGGACCCGGCCCGTGGCAGGGTTGATCGCGGCCTGCAGCGCCTCGGTATAGGTCGAGCGCAGCTTCGAGAGCTGGCGCCATTCAAGCACCTTTGTGGCGATCTCCGCGCCCTGCCCGACCAGCCCTTCGAGGATACCCTGATCGGTCGAATACTGGCCAGTTTTGCCCTTGCGCCCGCCCTTGTAGCCGAGCTTGTCGAACAGAATATCGCCGAGCTGCTTGGGGCTGCCAATGGTAAAGCTCTGGCCGGCGAGGCGGTGGATTTCCTGCTCCAGCGTGCCGATCGTCACCGCAAAGGTGGAGGATAGCCCGGCCAGCTTCTCGCGGTCGACCTTGATGCCGTGGCGTTCCATCTGCGCGACCACCGGGATCAGCGGCCGGTCGACCCGCTCATAAATGCGGGTAGCAGCCTCTTCGGCCAGGCGCGGTTTGAGGATCGCATGGAGCCGCCAGGTCACGTCGGCATCCTCGGCGGCGTATTCGGTCGCACGGGATAGCGGCACCTCGGCGAAGGAGATCGCCTTCTTGCCGGTCCCGCAAACATCCTTGAACGCGACACAGACATGCCCGAGATGACGCTGAGCAAGCTCATCCATGCCATGCCCGCCGCCAATGCCATCCTCGCTGCGACCGGCATCAAGATCGAAGCTCATCACCATCGTATCGTCGATGGGGGCGACAGCGATGCCGTAACGTACCAGCACGTTGAGATCATATTTGGCGTTCTGCCCGATCTTGATCACCGCATCGCTTTCCAGCAGCGGCTTGAGCCGGGCCAAAGCTGCCTCGCGTGGGATCTGCACGGGCTTTTCGGCGAACATGTCGGTGCCGCCATGGGCAAGCGGGATATAGCAGGCGCGGTTGGGGCCGAGTGCCAGGCTCACCCCGACCAGATCGGCCTGCATTGCATCGAGGCTGCTGGCCTCGGTGTCGAAAGCGATCAGCCGCGCGGCGAAGGCCTCGGCGACCCAGCGGTCCAACGCTTCAAGATCGGTGACGCATTCATAGGCGGACAAATCGATCGCCGGCATATCCGGCAGCGACTGGCGTGCAGCACCCTCGGCGGGGGCGGCACCGGCGGTAACCGGCTTGGCGGGATGGAGCTGGACTTTACGCTCCGGGCTGCCCGCGCCGGTCCCAAGGCGCTTCAGCAGGCTGGTAAAGCCATGGCGCGAAAGGAAGGCGGCGAGCGGATCGGGCGGGATCGCGCCGAGCAGAAAATCGTCGAGCGGCACGGGCAGCGGGCAATCTTCCTTTAGCTGCACCAGCACGCGCGAGAGCCGCGCCATCTCAGCCTGCTCGATCAGGCTGTCGCGCAGCTTGGAGGGCTTCATCTCCGGTGCGGCCGCCAGCACCGCCTCGAGATTGCCGTGTTCCTGGATCAGCTTGGTGGCGGTCTTGGGGCCGATGCCGCGAATGCCGGGGATGTTGTCCGCACTGTCGCCCATCAACGCGAGCACATCGCCGACCAGTATGGGGGCAACGCCGAACTTCTCTTCGACTTCGGGGATGCCGATTCGCACGTTCTTCATCGTATCGAGCATGTCGATATGCCCGCCCCCATTCGGCCCATCGACTCCATCCGGCCCGATCAGCTGCATCAGATCCTTGTCGGAGGACACGATCGTCACGTCCCAGCCGCGTTCGGCGGCGGCGCGGGCGTAGGAGGCGATCACGTCGTCCGCTTCCACATCGGGTTCTTCGATGCAGGGCAGCGAAAAGGCGCGGGTGGCGTCGCGGATCAGCGGGAACTGCGGCTTCAGATCCTCGGGCGCGGGCGGGCGGTTGGCCTTGTATTCCGGGTAGATGTCGTTGCGGAAGGACGTTCCGGCCTTGTCGAGAATCACCGCAAGGTGAGTCGGTCCATCGGCCTTGTTGAGATCTTCGGCCAGCTTCCACAGCATGGTGGTGTAACCATAAACCGCGCCAACCGGGGTGCCTTGCGGATCGGTCAGCGGCGGCAAGCGGTGATAGGCACGAAAGATATAGGCCGAGCCGTCGACCAGGTAGAGATGCTGTTTTGCCATGCGCCGGTGTTAGCAGCAGGACCGGGCGAATCATCACCAAATTTGCGTCAAAGCCGCGATTTGTCAGGTCCTCGCCACATTTTGCCGCGAAGCTGTTGTCCTCGAAAAATAGCGGCTCTAGGCAAGGAAGTGCATTGAGCGCTTGCATAGGAGCGCGAAGGCCATTATTTGACTCGGTGAAGTCTACTGTAATGGTAGGCTTTCCGCTCGGTAAGCTGTGCGTTAAGCATGGGACCGTGCGTGGTCCACTCGCTGTTCAAGGAATACCATACATGCGCAAGATCGTTCTCGCTGCTGCCGCCGCTGGCGCCGCTTTCGCACTTTCGGCTTGCTCGGAAAAGGCTGCTGACGAAGCTGCTGCCACTGCTTCGGATGTTGCCACCGACGCCGCTGCTGTCGCTACTGATGCTGCTTCCGACGCTGCTGCCGTTGCTTCGGACGCCGGCGACGCCGCCGCCGCCGCTTCGGGTGCTGCCGACGCCGCCGCTGGCGCCGCTTCGGATGCTGCCGACGCTGCCAAGAAGATGTAATCTTCGCTTCGGCGAAAATTGCACTTACAGAATCGGGCGCGCAGGTTCAGGCCTGCGCGCCCTTTTCTTTTGCCGCTTCGCCGCGGTGTTGCGCTGCGGTAAGTTGGCAACACTTGGTAACAAAGTTGCGGGTGGAAACCTTTCCCGGATTGCCCCGGCTCACCTGAAGCATAGGCTCCCCGTCCCGGCATCCTCGCGATGCCGAAAACAGGAGGGCACGCCATGCGCAATCGTCTCCGTCTCACACTTCTCTCGAGTTTCTCGCTCCTCGCTTTCAACTCGGCCGCACAGGCGCAGGAGGCTGCGCCCGAAGATGAGAACACCCCGACGATCATCGTCACCGGCACACGGTCGACCAGCCGTACTGTCGAGAATTCGCCGGTCCCGGTCGATGTCCTGTCCGCCGAAGCCATCAGCCAGAGCGGGACGGGCGAAACCAATCGCATCCTCAATCGGCTGGTTCCCAGCTTCAACTTCCCGCAGCCGGCAATTTCCGATGGCTCCGATGCGGTTCGCCCCGCGACCTTGCGAGGACTGGCGCCGGACCAGACGCTGGTGCTGGTGAACGGCAAGCGCCGCCACGTCTCGGCGCTGCTCAACATCAACGGCACGGTCGGGCGCGGTTCGGCCGCGGTCGACATGAACTCGATCCCGGGCCTGGCGATCGAGCGGATCGAGGTGCTGCGCGATGGGGCGTCTTCGCAATATGGTTCGGATGCGATCGCCGGCGTGATCAACATCCGCCTCAAGAAGGGTAGCGATTCCGGCCGGGCGACGATCAGCTACGGCAAATATAATACCACCATCGACAATGTCGCCAATATCACCGGGCTGCAGAGCTCGGCGGCCAACCGGTGCTCGATCCGACCGACAGCCGCTATTTGCTCGCGAACAGCGACGGCGACCGCAAGGTCCATGATGGCGAGAGCTATGCGGTGGCGACCAACATCGGCCTGCCGTTCTTCGGCAATCCCGATGGCTATCTCAACTTCACCGCCGAATATCGCCATCGCGGTCGCACCAACCGCCAGGGTTATGACCTGCGACCGAATTATCTCCGTCCGACCAGCACCACCTTCGACCCGCGCGAAGCCAGCTTCGACCGGCTCGAGTTCCGCTTCGGCGATCCGGAGGCGGATGACTATACCTTGTTCCTCAATGCCGGCGCTCCCGTCGGCGCGCTCGATTTCTATGCCTTCGCCAGCTTCAACCAGCGCGATTCGCTGAGCGCGGCGAACTATCGGCAGCAGAGCGGCAGCACCAACCGCGATTGGTCGGTGCTCGCGCCGGGCACCGCTCCGACCAACGCCAATTTCGTCCCGCTCACTCCGGACGGCTTCCTGCCCTTCATTGCTTCCGACCTGACCGACTACGCCGGAACCTTCGGGCTCAAGGGAGACCTTGGTTCGTGGGCGGTCGATGCCTCGGTGGGCTATGGCCACAACTCCTTCGACTACCGGGCGCTGAACACGGTCAACGTCAGCTACGGCCCGGCGACCCAGCGCAGCTTCGATGCCGGCGGGCTGCGCTACGGCCAATTCCTTGCCAACCTCGATCTGACGCGTGAATACGAAGTGGGCTTTGCCAAGCCGCTGACGCTAGCCTTTGGTATGGAATTCCGCGGCGAACGCTTCCAGATCCGCCCGGGCGACACCCAGTCGTGGGCGATCGGGCCTTACTTCAAGGCCAGCATCACGACTTCGGCCGCCAATTGCAGCGCCCAGTCCGGTGTGTACAATGCCGGCACGGGCGTATGCTCCTTCCCCGGGCGTGCAGCGGCAGCCGGTGCGCAAGGCTTTCCCGGTATTCCCGCCTCAAGCTTGACCGATGCGAAGCGCCACAGCTTCGCCGGCTATGTCGAGGTCGATACCGACATCACCGACAGCCTCTCAATCACCGCCGCAGGCCGCTGGGAGCATTTCTCGGACTTCGGCGACACCATCACCGGCAAGCTCGCTGCGCGCTATGAATTCGTTCCCGGCTTCGCGCTGCGCGGTTCGGTTTCGAACGGCTTCCGCGCGCCGTCGCTGCACCAGCAGTATTTCACCACCACCTCGACCAACTTCATCTCGGGCGTGCCGGTGGACATCAGCACCGTGGCGGTCAACAGCCCGGTGGCGCGGGCGCTGGGTTCGAAGGACCTCAAGGCCGAAAAGTCCGTTAATTTTTCCGGCGGCTTCACCGCGAGCCCGCTGTCCGGGCTGACGCTGACGGTCGATTACTACAACATCAAGATCACCAACCGGGTGGTGCTGACCGAAAACCTCGGTGCGGCTGGCGCCGGCACGGCCGCAGTCAACGCTGCGGTCAAGGTGGTGCTCGATGCCAACGGCTTCAACTCGGTCGGCGCGGCGCGCTTCTTCATCAACGGCCTCGATACCCGCACCTCGGGTGTCGATGCGGTGCTGAACTGGCGCCTGCCGTTCGAGGATTTCGGCAAGTGGACGCTGACTGCAGCCTACAATTACAACAAGCAGAAGATCCTGAAGTATCACAACGATCTTGGTCCGCTGGCGACGATCCCCGGACTGATCCTGTTCGGTCGCCAGGAATCGCTGCGCTTCACCGAAGGCCAGCCGCTCGACAAGGTGGTGCTCAGCGTTGACGGCGAGATCGGCAAATTCAGCCTGACCGCCCGCACCACTCGCTTCGGCAAGGTGACTTCGCCCGGTGCGGCCAACCCGATCGCCAACCCGACCAGCCTGACCGACTACGGCCCGGACGATATATTCCTCCGCGCCAAGTGGATCACGGACCTCGAACTGCGGTTCAAGCCGATCGAGCGGGTTACTCTGGCGATCGGCGCCGACAATCTGTTCGACGTCTATCCCGATCGCTCGCCCTTTGGTCTCCGCCCGACGACCGTCGGCGGCAGCTATCCGGCGAACCAGGAATATATCCCTTTCTCGATCTTCTCGCCCTTCGGCTTCAACGGCCGCTACCTCTACGCACGGGCGAGCCTCGACTTCTGATCGAACAGCAGGGTGCGGGGGCCAGCCAATAGCCTCCGCATCTTTCAATTACCTGCGATGAAGGATCAGCGCGCTGGGGTGCGCTGGATGGTCGAGGGCGTGGCCTGATAGCCGTCGTAGAGCGCCCGAGCGATGGTGGCGATGCGGCTGTCGCGGTTCGGTTTGCCGCCCTGACCGGTAACATAGATCGCAACCGCGAAGGCGCGGCCATCCGGCGTCTCGATGATCCCGACGTCGCTCGAGGTATTGCTCAGCGTCCCGGTCTTGTGCAGAGCGCGCGCACCTTCGGGCAGCATGGCCCGCATGCGGTGCCGCCCGGTCACGCAACGCGACATCGCACCCATCAGCACCGCGCGGCTATGGGCACTGAGCCACTGGCCCTGGTAGAGACCGGTGAGCAGACGCGCCATCGCCAGCGGGGTCGAACTGTCCCGCGGATCGATAGTGGTGGCCGGGTTGACCGCCCCGTCATCGCGCACCAGCGTGGCAATGTCGCGATCGAGCCGGATCCCGGCATTGGCGGTCTTGCGCAGCCAGCGATTGACGGCGGTTGGCCCTCCGACGGCGGCAAGCAGCGCGTCGGTCGCCTGGTTGTCGCTGCGGGTGATGGTCAGTTCGATCAGCCCCTGCGCGCTCAACGATTGTCCGGCGCGGACCGGGGCAACCGGACCGGCGAACTTGGCGGAAGGCACGGGGATCATCAGCGGGAAGCTGTCGGTCAGCCGCAGTTTGCCCCGGTCGACCAGGTCAAGGAACGTAGCGACGATAGCGACCTTGCTGGTCGATGCCATCGGGAAGGGTTGCTCTCCCAGCACAGTGACGCTGCGCCCGCTCGAAAGATCGATCGCCGCCACGCCGATCCGGCCCTGTTCGGCACTGGCCAACGCTGCGATCTGCTGCTCGAACGGAGTCGAATAGACGACTCGCGGCGCAACGAAGGGCTGGACGAATTGCGAAGCGGCAGGAGTCGACGCACGCGGCGCGGGCTGCGGCTTGGAAAAGACTGTGTCGAACGTGACTTCAAGGTCGCCGGCGTGGGCCAGCGAAGGTGCAACGACGCCGCCGGCCAAAGCCAGTACGGTTGCCAGACGAAGTTTCAGTCCCGTCTTCACGCTTTAACTCTTAACCCCCGCGACCCTGCTGAAGTCTTAACGCGGTGAATCCCGGGTTACCAACGACTTGGCGACGAAACGCGCTCAGCGTGCGGGAAGTTGCGTATTTTTGAAAGAATCGAGCGATTTCCCTCGAAAGTCGGTCGCGGTCAGCCGGCGTATCGCCCTTGTGGTTCGATCATCCGGTTGCGGGTTGATGCTCAGCCAGTCGAATCGGCTTCGTGGCCGGGGGCGCATTCGGCCAGTCAAAAGTGAAAAGGGCCGCAACGAAAAAGGGCCGGAGAGATTGCGCTCTCCGGCCCCGATTTATTTGCGTGGGGTTGTTGGACCCTTCGGCATGCTCAGGGCATGCTTAGAAGTCCATCCCGCCCATGCCGCCCATGCCGCCGCCGGGCATGCCGCCCATGGCCGGCTTGTCGTCGGGCCGTTCCGTGATCGCCGCTTCCGTGGTGATCAGCAGGCCGGCGACCGAAGCCGCATCCTGCAGCGCGGTGCGCACAACCTTGGTCGGGTCGATCACGCCGGCGGTCACCAGGTTTTCGTAGACGTCGGTCGCAGCGTTGAAGCCCTGCGTCTCGTCGTCTTCGCGCAGAAGGTTGCCCGAAACCACGGCGCCGTCATGGCCAGCGTTGCTGGCGATCTGGCGCAGCGGGGTCTGGATCGCCTTACGGACGATGTCGATGCCCTTGGTCTGGTCGTCGTTGGCGCCCTTCATGCCGGCCAGAGCCTTGGTGGCATAAAGCAGAGCGGTACCGCCGCCGGGGACGATGCCTTCTTCAACCGCAGCGCGGGTCGCATGCAGCGCGTCGTCGACGCGGTCCTTGCGCTCCTTC
>CANJSX010000088.1 GCA_947477055.1 Sphingomonadaceae bacterium
CAACTACGCGCCGATCAAGATCGAATATGCGATCAACCGCTATGCGATGGAAACCAAGCGGCTGTTCGACGTCGCCAACAACCGGCTGCGCGAAACCCGCTTCCTGGCAGGCGACGACTACACCATCGCCGATATCGCGGCCTACACCTGGCTCGGAAATCTCTATCGCAAGGAAGCCTATGGCGAGGCCGGCACCTTCCTTTCCGTGGACGAATACGAGAGCGTCGGGCGCTGGGTCGGCGAGATCGATGCGCGCGCGCCGGTTCGGCGCGGGCGGCTGGTCAACAGCCAGCGCGGCATCTCCGAGCGCCACTCCGCTGCCGACTTCGACGTGCTCGATCCGGCACTGCTGACCGGCTGAGCAAGACCTCTTCCCTTTCCCGGCGGCGCCGTCTAAGCGCAGCGCGCTGCTGGGGCGTCGCCAAGTGGTAAGGCAGCGGCTTTTGATGCCGCCATTCGCAGGTTCGAATCCTGCCGCCCCAGCCAGCGCCTTCGCATGTCTTGGCGCAGAGGTCGCAGTCTTGGCTCAGTAGCCTTGTTCAACGGCGCGGCGATAGGCTTCGCGATAGGGCTTCATCCCCTGCGCCACCAGCAAGATAGAAGTCAGCCCCATCACCGCCGCGACCAGTGAAAGCGAATATTTGAGCGCGTGCGGATCTTGAAACACATGATCGGTTAGCAGCGCCACAGCCAGCGGACCGATCGCCATCGCGATCACATGCGTGCCGAACTGATAGATCGCACTGACCTGCGCCCGCATCCGATTAGGCGTGATGATCTGAAATGCCGCGATGCCAGGCCCACTGCCCAGCAATGCGACGAACATTGCCACCACATTGACGCCCATCACCATCCAGGGGTTCGGCAACAATGGCGAGATCGTGTAGATCGGGGTGATGACCAACAGCCCCAGCAACACGATGCGCAGATTGGCATCGGCTTTGCCGCGCCGCATCCAGCGCTCCGACAAGGCGCCGCCGGTCAGCAGTGCGATGGGACTCAGCACCAGCGCCACGGTGCCTGCGATCATCCCGACATCGGAAAGCTTCCAGCCAAATTCGCGATGGTAAAGGGTGGGCATCCACTGACCGATGCCCATCGCCATCGTCATCTGCATGCACAGTCCGCCGATGACCGCGCTGTAGACGCGCCGTTCAGCTGCCATGAACCGCGCGACCTCGCGCATCGGAACCGTAATTGCCGTCTCGCCCTTGGGCACGCCACGGCGGTCGGGTTCACGGATGGTCAGCACGACCAGCGCCCACAGGACCCCCGGAGCGCCGACGAGGATAAACGCCCATTGCCAGGGCCTGATCACACCGCCGAACGGCAGGGCAACAGCCGGTAGATGCTCGGTAAAGGCCAGTACCACCCCGCCCAGAAAAAGCGCAAGTCAGCTACCAAGCATCGCGCCGATGCTTAGGATCGATGTGCCCCAGGCCACTTTTTCCCGCGGCAGCGAATCGGCGATGACGGACCATGTCGCCGGCCCGAAGCCAGACTCCCCGGCGCCAATTCCAAACCGCGCTAGCAACAGGTGGGCATAGGACTGCGCCACGCCGCAGGCTGTGGTCGCCAGGCTCCAGAAAGCAATACAGCCTGCAATCAGGTTGCGGCGGTTGCCCCGATCAGCATAGCGGGCCAGTGGAAACCCGATGAAGGCGTAGGGTAGCGAGAAGGCCGCACCAAGCAGCAGAGCTGCCTGCGTATCCGAGATCGCAAACTCACGCTTCACCGGATCGATCATCAGTGAAAGGATCTGGCGATCTATCGATGTGAACGCGACCACGATCGTGAGCACGAACAGCGAATAATAGGCCGAACGGCGCGGCATCAACTGGTGCCCATCGGCAGTGGTGGCGTCAGCTGCCGGGAGGGATGTCGACTGGCCCATCACAGTTCAGCGATCACGCGTGCCCAGGTCGGGCTCGACGATTCCACGCCGAATAAAATCTGCATCCTGCACACCCCTCGCATCAGCGGTCCATTCACCGGTCGGCCGAAGGCCGCGCCTTGTTGCTACCTTATTATGCGCGAGCGAATATCGTGGATATCAAACACGTAGCGGATCAAGGCATTCTTCCGGTTCGAGCATATCGTCGCCGACTGATCCGCACACCGAACGAGGCGAGTTTTTCATCCAGAGTTGACTATTTCTGTGTCAGACCAGCTATTGAGAAAAATATGTCCAAGATGATCGAAATTGCCGCCGGCGATAGGCGCGCCACCATCATCCCCGGCCTAGGTGGAGCGCTAGCCGCACTCAGCCGGCGCGATCACGATGTGCTGCGTCCCCTGCCCGATAATGCCACCAGCGCGCTGGCAGCGGCCTGCATTCCGCTGGTCCCCTGGGGCAACCGGATCCGCCTCGGCCGGTTCAACTTCGGCGGTCACGCGGTGGTGCTGCCCGCCAAACACCAGACCGAACGCCACGCCGCCCATGGCCTCGGCTGGGAGCGTTCATGGATCCTGAGCGAACTGGTCGGCGCCAGTGCCGAGCTGGTGCTTGATCACGCCGGCGCGGCGGCGGGCGAGGCCTGGCCCTGGTCGTTTCGCGCCGTGCAGCGCTTCGAGCTGGATACCGACGGCCTCGCGCTATCAATCGAGCTGACCAACACCGGCACCGAAACCATGCCGGCCGGGCTGGGTCTGCGGCCGTGCCTGCGCCGCTGGCGTGACAGCCGGGCGCAATTCACCGCCCGCGAGATGGCGCTGGCCGACCTCGAGCAGATCCCGACCGGCGAACTGGTGGGCGCCCGGCACTTTGGCGACTGGTCGAAGGGCATGACCGTGCCCGCGATCACGATCGACAATTGCTACGCGCATTGGGGCGGCAAAGTGGAGGTCAAGGATGGCCTCGGCACGATCACGCTGCAGGCCAGCGGAGCCGAAAACCTGCATGTCTTTGCCCCGGGCACCGGAGGGGAGCTGATCTTCGCCCCCCTGAATCACCTGCCCGCCCCCTTCCATGCCGAAGACTGGAGCATGCCGGTCTTGCAGCCGGGCAAATCCGCGCGGATCGACCTTCACATCACCGAAGGGTCAAGGCCGGCTGAGGCGATCTAGAACTCGCTCGACAGGTTGAGCATAAAGCGCCGACGATCCTCGACCTGGATCGTATTGGCCGAATAGACTCTCCAGCCCTGCACGTTGAACAGGTTCTGCAGGTTGAACAGCAGCCGCATATCGAGCCCGGCAATGTGAAGCGGCTGACGGAACCCGATGTCGAGCGTGGTCCGCGACGGCAGGGTCAACTGCTTGCCGCCGAGGCTCGCCTGCGGACGATTTCCCGCCGCCCGTGCGCCCTGAAAGACGAAGCTGGCAGTCGGGGTGAAGCCGCCTAGCAGATCGGTGCGGTACTGCGCGTCGATCCGGACATATTGCGACGGCGTCCCGGCCGGACGATTGCCGACCAGTCCGGCGTCAACGGCCACCCCATAGACTTCGGGCCGCAGGAATACCCCGCCGGCCAGCAACGTCAGCCGGTTGGCGAAGTGACCCGTCAGCGAGACCTCGATACCGCGGTGGCGCACGTCGCCCAGCTCGGTGTAGCGGCCGGTGCCATCAAAGGTGAAATAGGGCTTGGTGATCTGGAATGCCGACAGAACTAGCGTTCCGGGCCCAAGGGCCCAGCGCAGGCCGGCCTCATATTGTCTGGTGCGGGTGGCGGGGAGCTGTTCATTGCGGTTGGTGGCCGAATCGGGGGCCGATCCGCTGTCTTCCAGCCCGGTCTGGGTGCCGCCGAACACCGCCAGCCCGTCAAACACATCGAGCAACAGGCTGGCGTTGTAGATCAGCGGATTGTCGCGCGAGAGCGTAGCCACACCGGTGGAGGCATCCTCGAAGCGGGCGCGGTAGCTGACCTTCTGCACGCCGAGATTGACCCGGCCCACGCCAGGCAGCCCGCCGATATAGCCGAGCATCAGCGAGGTCTGGCGCAGCGACCCGGTGTTGTAGGCGCCAAAGACAAGCGGCGGGCGCGGATCGTCCGGTGCGACGCCGAAGCTAACCGTCCCGTAATTGACGATCGCAGACCCACCTGACTGGGTCACCCGGTCGCGCATCCGCACTCCGGCGATAATACGGTGCTGCCAGATCTCGCCGACCCGATGCCAGGCCAGCTGCACTTCGCCACTCCACGACCAGGTATCAAGATTTTGGTCGGCGATCAGCGAGTGGCGTGCCATCGACGGATCGCTCGGCTGGACCGTGTAGAGATCGGAAAAGCTCTCGAGCTTGAGCTGGTTGGCACGGAACACCCCGCCGCGTAGCGACAGCCGGTCGGTCATCGGTGCCTTGAGCGTGAAACCGTACATCACATTGTTCTGCCGGCCCTTGGCCCAGGGCTCGCCCAGATAGAAACCGCCTTCGGGGAGCTCGGGCAGCTTGTCCCCGGTCACCACCGTCAGCGGCCGGCTCTTGTTCTGCCGATTGGCAATGATCGAATAGAACGGGCTGAACTCGACGTCATTGAAACGCAGCACCGGCTTTGCGGCGAAGCCTCGGTTGGAGATGCTGGCCCCGTCCTGGTTGTGCGGACTATTGATGCTTCCGCTGATCGACACCCCGAGCCGGTCGCCGCGCAAGGGCACCAGGAGACTGAGGTCGAGCTGGTAGCCGCCATAAGGCGTGATGCCGACCTCGGGGTTGATCACCAGTTCGCTGCCGGCGTTGCGCAGGGCGTTGTCGAAAATACCGGTCGGCGCGGGGAAGGGAAAATCGAGCGCGGCATAGCCGACGCGGATCGCCGAGCTGCGCCGCAGCCGCCCGGAGATGATCCCGACCGGGTCGAAATAAATTCCGTCGAAGCGAGTGTTACCGGCCTTGAGCGGGGAAAACCCGCGCGTGTCGTTGTCGTTGTAGATGCCCGAACTCTCGCGCCCGGTGTTGGTGCCGAAGGCGTCATCGGCATCGGCAACGGCGTTGTCGGGCAGGCGCTGAGTCGCTCCGGGCGCCGCGACAGACTGCGCGAGCGCCGGTATCGGCAGGCACAGCGCGACCGCAATCGCGCTGATTTCCGTCCCGCCTCGAAGTCGCTTGATTAACTTGTGCACCAAAAAAGCAAAAAGCAGGGGCGCGGCCAAAGCGCAAGCCTGCAAACTAGACTATTTTCGTCTACTGATTTTCAGTGCGCCGAATCCCGGACTGTCGGCGCGAGAGGAGAGAGACATGCGCGCCACCGAAGCCTTCATCACCCGCACCGGCGGACCCGAGGTGATCGAATGGCGTGAAGTCGATCTGCCCGCCCCCGGCCCCGGCGAAGTGCTGCTGCGCCATGAGGCGAGCGGGCTCAACTTCATCGACACCTACCACCGCTCCGGGCTTTACCCCTCGGCCCTGCCGACGACGCTCGGTTCGGAAGGGGCCGGAGTGATCGAGGCGGTCGGAGCGGGCATGACCGGCTTCAAGGCGGGCGACCGGGTGGTCTACTCCGGCAATCCCGGCTCCTATTCCACCGCCCGGATCATCGGCGCCGAAGTGCTCTATCCCCTGCCTGATTTCATCGACTGCCGCATCGCCGCCGCCGCGATGATGAAGGGCGGGACCACCGAAATGCTGGTCGAACGCTGCGCCCCGGTCGCCCCGGGCGGCTGGGCGCTGGTTCCGGCGGCGGCAGGGGGCGTTGGGCTGATCCTGGCGCAGTGGCTGAAAGCACGCGGCGTGCGGGTGATCGGCACGGTAGGGAGCGAGGAGAAGCTGGCGCTGGCCCGCGCGGCCGGGGCCGAGGCGGTGTTCCTCAGCGGCGATCCCGATCTCGCCGCCAAGGTGCGCGAGACCACCGGCGGCGCGGGAGTCAACGTCGCCTATGATGGCGTCGGCGCGGCGAGCTGGGAAAGCTCGCTCAAGTCAATGGCGCGGCGCGGCACCATCGTCAGCTTCGGCAATGCCAGCGGCCCGGTGACCGGGGTAGCGCTCTCGCAGCTCCAGCAGCAAGGCTCGCTCTACGCCACCCGCCCGACAATGTTCGACTACTACCGCGACCCCGCCGAACGCGCCGCCGGCGCAGCGCGGGTGTGGGAGATGATCGGTTCGGGGAAGGTGAAAGTTACCGTGGGGCAGACCTATCCGCTGCGCGACGCGGCGCAAGCCCACGCCGATCTGGAAGCGCGACGCACGACGGGATCGACCCTGCTGTTGCCGTGATCACCCGCCCTTGCGCGCGAACCAGATCGTGTGCTTTGGCCCTTTGCCGTTCGGGCGGGCGCGGATTTGGACTTCTTCGACGTCGAAACCGGCGTTATCGAGCCGGCGAGTGAAGGCATTGTCTGGCCCGGCGGACCAGACCGCGAGGATGCCACCGGGGTGCAGGGCTTCCAGCGCGGTGCGCAGTCCGCCGCGCGAGTAGAGCCGGTAGTTCTCGTCGCGGACCAACCCGTCGGGGCCATTATCGACATCGAGCAGGATCGCATCGAAGGGCCCGGGCGCGAGCAGGATCGCATCGCCCACGTCGCTCATCCGCAGCAGCACGCGCCTGTCGTCGAGGCAGCCGGCGGTCAGTTCGGCCATCGGCCCGCGCGCCCAATCGATGATTTCGGGCACCAGTTCGGCCACGGTCAGGCGCGCCTGAGGGCCGATCTTGGCCAGCGCGGCGCACAGGGTGAAACCCATGCCGTAGCCGCCGATCAGCAGGCGCGGCGCGGCGGGATTGCCGAGCCGCTCGAGCGTCATGGTCGCCAGCGCCTCTTCCGAGCTGCGCATCCGCGTGCTCATCAGCTCGTTATGGCCCATCACGATCATGAAATCGCGATCATGGGCGAAGAGCTTCAGCTCCTCGCCGCCAGGGACCTGGGCAGTGCCCAGCAGTTGCCGCGTAATCACGCCGCGCGCTGGGCGCGTTCGACCGCTTCCAGGTTGAGCATTTCCGCCAGCAGGAAGGCCAGCTCGATCGACTGGGCGGCGTTGAGCCGGGGATCGCAGTGGGTGTGATAGCGATCGGCCAACGCCTCATGGCTGATCGCCACCGCGCCGCCGACGCATTCGGTCACGTCCTGCCCGGTCATCTCGATATGGATGCCGCCAGCGTGGGTGCCCTCGGCGCGATGGACGGCGAAGAAGCCGCGCACTTCGTTGAGGATGCGGTCGAACGGGCGGGTCTTGTAGCCGTTGTTGGCCTTGATCACATTGCCGTGCATCGGATCGCATGACCAGACGACCGGATGCCCTTCGCGCTTCACCGCACGCACCAGCGCCGGCAGGCCGGCTTCGACCTTGTCATCGCCGAAGCGGCTGATCAGAGTCATCCGGCCCGCCTCGCGCGCCGGATTAAGCGTATCGAGCAGGCGCAGCAGCGCGTCGGGCTCAAGGCTGGGGCCGCATTTCATCCCGATCGGGTTGCCGACCCCGCGCAGGAATTCGACATGGGCCGAGCCTTCGAAGCGGGTGCGATCGCCGATCCACAGCATGTGGGCCGAGCAATCGTACCAATCACCGGTGAGCGAATCCTGCCGGGTTAGCGCCTGCTCATATTGCAGCAGCAGCGCCTCATGGCTGGTGTAGAAGCTGGTGCCCTGAAGCTGCGGCACGGTCTGCGGATCGACCCCGCAGGCGGCCATGAAATCGAGCGCCTCGCCGATCCGATCAGCGGTTTCGGAGAACTTCTGCGCCCACGGGCTGCGGCCGATATGGTCCAGCGTCCAGCTGTGGACCTGGCGCAGATTGGCATAGCCGCCGTTCGAGAAGGCCCGCAGCAGGTTGAGCGTGGAGGCGGCCTGGCTGTAGGCCTGCAGCATCCGGTCGGGATCGTTGCGGCGCGACGCGGCATCGAATTCGATGCCGTTGATGATGTCGCCCAGATAGCTCGGCAGCTCCACGCCGCCCTGCACTTCGGTCGGCGCCGAGCGCGGCTTGGCGAACTGGCCGGCCATCCGGCCCAGCTTGATCACCGGCTGCTTGCTGGCAAAGGTCAGCACCACCGCCATCTGCAGCAGCACGCGGAAGGTGTCGCGGATATTGTTCGGGTGGAATTCGGCAAAGCTCTCGGCACAGTCACCGCCCTGCAGCAGGAAGCCCTTGCCCGCTGCGACATTGGC
Source organism: Sphingomonadaceae bacterium (assembly GCA_947477055.1). Lineage (GTDB taxonomy): Bacteria > Pseudomonadota > Alphaproteobacteria > Sphingomonadales > Sphingomonadaceae > Novosphingobium. The sequence goes on from CANJSX010000088.1 coordinate 8,031, forward strand.
TAGATCGGCCTTGAGCGCGCGCGCCTCGCCAGCGAAGACCAGCGGCGGAAAGTTCGCCAGCTTCTGCTCCACCCGGCCGAGATCCTCGGCATCGAGATAGGCCGGAAGATGCCGCGCCTCGCGGGATTTCCAGCTCTCCGGGGTCCAGTTGCTCGCCACTTTCCTGCTCCTTTACAAGGGGCGCCCCTTAACGCTCCTGCGGCAGGTTGGAAAGCAAGGAATCGTGCGGGATGTCAGCGGCTGGCCGTGCCCGGCTTGACCTGGGTCGCCAGCGTCTGCCCCTCGGGGATCACCGCCAGCTTCCACGCCTTGCCATTATCGAGGAACCGCCGCGCCAGCGCCTGAAGCCGCTCGGGCGAGGTGCGGGTATAGTCGGTCAGGATCGAGCGGACCGCTGCGAAGCGGGCCGGATCCTCGGTACCGCCCTCGATCTGGTACATGAAGAAGGCGGTGCTGGTGGATGCACGGGTGATCTGCTGGCGCAGCGGCTCGACCACGCGGGCGATCTCGTCGGCGGTGGGCG
>CANJSX010000089.1 GCA_947477055.1 Sphingomonadaceae bacterium
CGACCTTTCGAGCCACTTCACCGAAGAGCAGTGCATCGACGCGATCCTGTGCTGCGGGCATTTCTGCCTGCTCGGGATGTTCCTCAACACCGCCGGCGCGGAGCTTGATTACGACGTGCCGCACGATCCGGACTTCGACTGATGGCACCGGCGTGGCGGCCCGGCCGTCGCGCCGTGCTGGCCGGGCTGGCGGCGGCTCCGTTCCTGCGCCTTGCCCCGGCCGTTGCGGCTCCGGCGAAGCAGGAATGGCTCACGCTGACCGGTTTCGAGCGGATCGAGGTGGACGCGAAGGGAAGCGGACGATGAAGCGCATGATGCTGGTGCTGGCTCTACTGGCCGCACCGACGCCCGGCGTCGCCCGGACCGAAAGCGCCGCGCTCTCCGCGCGGGTGCAGCGGGTCGAGGACTATCTCGCGATCGAACGGATTCAGGTCGACTATGCCGGCTTCTTCGACCGGCGCGATATCGATGGCTATGTCGGCCTGTTCACCGAGGATGGCGAGTGGGCCAACGAGGCCGGCAGCCACAAGGGGCGTGCCGCCATCCGTGCGATGCTGGACGGAATGATCGGCAAGTCGCCGGTGCCCAACCTTGCCAACTATCACATCGTCAGCAACCCCCGGATCGAACTGCACGGCGATACGGCCAAGGCCACCTCGCGCTATGTGTTTGTGACGCGCGGGCCTGAAGGTCAGCCGACGCCGGTGCTCTCGGGTGTCTATCATGATGAGCTGGTGCGGCAGGGCGGACGCTGGCTGATCAAGAAGCGCTTCGCCGAGACGGTTATGCCGACGTCCGAAGAATACCGGCGGCTCAGACAGGCGCAGCAGGGCGCCGGAAAGTGAAGCGCGCCGCGCTCATCCCGGCGCTGCTCGTTGCGCTGGCGAGCCCGGCTGCGGCGAAGGTGCCAAGGCTCGCCATGCTCGAGGCGCAGGTCCAGCGTGTTGAGGACGAGATCGCGATCCGGCGGATCATCATCGACTACAGCTGGGCGCTCGATCACCGCGATTTCGAGACCTATGCCGCCCTGTTTGGCAGCGACGGCGAATGGATCAACGGCTCGCTGGTGCGCAAGGGGCATGACGAGATCATGCAGCTGCTCACCGGGCTTTATCCGAATACCCCGGCGAACTACGTCAACCGCGAGAGCCTGCATATCATCACCAATATCGAGGTCAGCGTGAGCGGTGATCAGGCCGTGGCCCATACGCGACACCTGCTGCTCAAGCGCGCGCCGGATGGGCATATCGTGCCCTCGCTCGCCGGGCGCTATGATGACGAATTGATCCGCGAGAACGGCAAATGGCGGTTCAAGCGCCGGGTCGATAATCCGATCATGCCGACGCCCGAGGAATGGGGCGCGATCATGCGGGCAAGGAGAGGCGGGAAATGATCAAGCTGGCATCGATCGCGGCCATGGCGATGATGGCGCTGGGCGGAAGCGCCGCAGCCAAGACCGACGAACATGCCGACCGGGCAGCGATCCACGAGCTGCTGATTGCCTATGGCTCCACGCTCGACAACCGCGACTTCGAAGGCTTCTCGGTGCTGTTCGGTGCTGATGGCGTCTATGCCGCGGGCGGCGGCACCGAACTGAAAGGGCCTGAGACCGGCGAATTCATGCGCCGCGTCCTCACCGAGAGTCCCCGTGCGCGCCGCCAGCCCAACTTCCACCTGCTGTTCAACGAAGTGATCACCCTCGACGCCCCCGACCGTGCCCGGGCCAGCTCGATGGGGATGTTCATGGTCCCCGCGCTAGGAACCGGCCGCCTCGAAGTGTCCTCGGTGGCGCGCTATGAGGATGAGCTGGTCAAGGTGAAAGGCCGCTGGCTCTTCGCGCGCCGCACGGTCAAGCTGGTCGCCGGTCCGCCACCCGAGCCTGTGGAAGCAGCGAAGTAACCCGCCCGCTCAGAACTTCGCCCGCTTCCGCAGGAAGGCCTGGAGCAGCGCGTTGAATTTGCGCGGCTGTTCCATCATCACGAAGTGGCCGGTGCGGGGGATCACCACGCCCTCCCAGTCGGGGAACAGCTCCCGGGTCCGCTCCAACCCGGTGATATTGCGCGAACCGGCCCAGATCGTCAGCGCCGGGGCAGTGACCACCGCATTGGACTGGATCGCCGGATCGAGCATCGCGCCATTGGCGCCCACGGACGTCTCGTGCGAGGGCCGCAGCATCATCGCGCGGATCTCGTTGCGCAGCGGCTCGGTGGTCTGCGGCACGAACATCCCCTCGATCGCGGCGACCCGGCGGGCATGGCTCATCGGCGTGGCGCGCTTGGCCAGCTCCGCAAAGGGCCGGATATCGAGCATACCGTCGGACGAGACCAGCCCGGCGACATGCTCGGGATACATCAGCGCATACATCCGGCTGACCCCGGCGCCCATCGAATGCCCGACCAGCACCACCCGCTCCGCGCCGACCTCCGCCCGCACCGCCTCGACCGCGCGGGCGAACAGCGGGATTGAGAAGGCTGGCGGCTGGTCGCTCTGCCCGTGCCCGGGCAGATCGAGCGTGATCACGCGGTAGTGCTTGGCAAAGGCCGGCACCTGCCGCATCCACGACCGGTCATCGCAGGTCCAGCCATGGACGAAGATGATCGTCTGCCCCTGCCCGCGAACGGTGTAGTGGATGTTGAGGCCATCCACGCTGGCAGCATGGGCGGCGGCCAACGTCAGCACCGGTGCAACCAGCGCCAGCAGCGCACGGAGCGGCCTCAGCGCCACAGCGGCGGTTCCTCGAACTTCGCAAGGCCCTCAAGCTGGAACTTCGGCGCGGTGTAGGGGATGTCGCCAAAGGCGGCGCGGCGTTCGAACTTCCAGCCGTCCGCAGTGCGGCGCAGGCGATCATCGTAATGGCCGAAATGCATGGGCACCAGCGTGTCATTGGGGCCGCGGTGATAGTGCTGCCACTGGCTCTTGGCGCGGGCGGTGTCGCCGTTCAGCTCGATCACGAAATCGTGGCAGATGTGGTAAGTGCGCTCCGCCTCGCTCGGCCAGGGCTTGCAATGCGGCGCGAGCACTGCAGTGACCGCCGCCGGGCCGACCGCACGGCCGACGATGCCGCTCCACTCACCATCCTCGGTGAAACAATTTCCGTAACCCACCAGATCGCGGCCATCGAGGCAGTCCTGCGCGCGGACGAATAGCGCGCGGATCTCTTCGCGGTCCTCCAGTGCCTGCACGCGGCGGGCCAGATCGGCATGCTGCGAAGGCGCCGGTGCCTCAAGCTGGCCACGGCCCATCGCACGGTTGATGACGTGGCGGGAGATCTTCCACACGCCATCCACGCGGACTAGCTCGTCGTCATAGGTGCCGGTCTGCATGATCGTCGGCAGCTGATCGGCATCGCGGACCAGATAGGACCAGTTGACGCGGGCCTTGGCGGTTTCGCCATTCAGCTCGATATCGAAATTGTTCATCAGGTGGATCGCGGTCTGGAACCGGCCCTCGGCCCGCGCGCCTTCCACCCGGTCACGATATTCGGCGACCTGTGCGGCGATGGCGGCATGGCCAGTGGCCGCGCCCCAGGCCGCGTCGCGGGAGAACAGGCTGGCGTAACCGTCATAGTCTCCGCCATCGAGATAGCGCGCGTAATTGCTGAAGACCGTGCGGATCGCTTCGCGGTCTTCCAGTTCCTGCAGTCGTGCCGCATCGCTCATCATTGCTCTCCCCAGTTATGCTTTAGCGAGTCAGGGCGAACCCCTTGTATCCCGCCTGCGCCACTTCATCGCAGCGCCTTCTGAATTCGATCAGCCCGCCCAGCCATAGCAGGAACCGCCGCGGTTTGCCGGGAACGTTGGAGCCGAACTGCCAGCTGTCGGCCTGCTCGAACAGCGAGCCTTCGGCCATCTTCTGCGTGCCGTCGACCCACTCGTCCTCGGCCTCTTCGGTGGGCTCGATAGCGGTGATGCCATTGGCCTCGCACCAGGCGATCGTGTCGGAGATCCACTCGACATCGTGCTCGATCGAGACCGGCACATTGGTCGAGAGCGCCGGGTTGCACGGCCCGCAGATCGCCAGCAGGTTCGGGAAATGCGCGAAACCCATGCCGAGATAGGCGCGCGGACCGTCTTCCAGCCGCTGCGCCAAGCTAACGCCGCCGCGCCCGACGATGTTCATCGCCCGGAATGGCCCGGTCACGGCATCGAAGCCGGTGGCGAAGACGATTATGTCGAGCGGATATTCCTGCTCGCCCACCACGACGCCGCCTGCGGTGATCCGCGTGATCGGATTGGCCTTCACATCGACCACATGGACATGCGGCAGGTTGAACGCCTCGTAATAGCGCGAATCGAGCGCGACACGCTTGGCGCCAATGGGGTAGCCCTTGGGCTCGAGGATGGCAGCCGCCTCCGGGTCCTTGACGATCGAGCGGACCTTATCGCGGAAGAAGTTCTCGACGAACTCGCCCGAGGCGCGGTTGGAATAGACGTCCTTGAACACCTGCACGACCCGCAGGCCACCTTCATCCCATGACTGCTCGTAAAGCTCACGCGCCTTGTCCGGACCGGTCTCGTCGAAATCATAGGCCGGCGGATCATAGGGCTGGCCGCCGCGATGGGCCTTGGCCTTGGCCCAGATCTCCGCATAGTTGGCCTTGTACTCAGCCGTCTGTTCGGCGCTGAGCGGGGCGTTCTTGGCCGGCATGATATAGGCCGGGGTGCGCTGGAACACGGTGAGGTCGCCCGCCGTCTCGGCGATCACCGGGACCGCCTGGATGCCCGTGGAACCGGTGCCGATCACCCCGACGCGCTTGCCCTTGAGGTCCACGCCTTCCCTGGGCCAGTGCCCGGTGTGGAAGAACTGGCCCGTGAAGTCATCGATGCCCGGGATGGCCGGCAGATTGGTCGCGGTCGAGGTCAGCCCGCCAATTGCGGTGACGACGTAGCGCGCGGAAACCTTGTCTCCAGCGCCGGTCTCGACGTTCCAGAGCTTGGCGGCCTCGTCATAGACCGCACTCGTGACGCGGGCGTTGAAACTCATGTCGCGGCGCAGGTCGAGCCGGTCAGTGACGAACTTGAGGTACTGCTCGATCTCGGGCTGGGCCGGGAATCGCTCGCTCCAGCTCCATTCCTGCAGGATCTCCTCGGAGAAGGAGAAGCAGTAGAAATAGCTCTCCGAATCGCAGCGCGCGCCGGGATAGCGGTTCCAGTACCAGGCCCCGCCCGGGCCTTCTCCGGCTTCGAGCAGGCGGCACTTCAGCCCCTGCGCGCGCAGCTTGTAGAGCATGTAGATGCCCGAGAATCCGGCTCCGATAACGATGGCGTCAAACTGCTCGGTCTTTCCGGTCATCATCGCATCCCATTAGCTCTCTCCCCATCAGGGGAGAGATACGCAGGCTTGGCAGCTTGTCTGCCTAGCCGGAGTAGAGAGGGGTTGGTCCACATCCCCCTCTCCCAACCCTCTCCCCTGAAGGAGAGAGGGCTATATGCGGTCAGACCGCCTCGGTCGGCTCGCCGTCGATCAGGATGGTCTTGGTTTCGAGATAGTGCATCAGGCCTTGGGCGCCGCCTTCACGGCCCAGGCCCGATTGCTTGTAGCCGCCGAAGGGCAGCGAGAAATCGCTGCGCATGCCGTTCTGGCCCATGTTGCCGGTCCGCACCCGCCGCGAGACGCGCCAGGCGTCGTCGACGTTATGCGTCAGCACCGAGCCGTTGAGGCCGTAGTTCGAATCATTGGCGATGCGGATCGCGTCGTCGATGTCGTCGCAGGGGATCAGGCTCAGTACCGGGCCGAAGATCTCCTCGCGGGCAATAGCCATGTCGTTGCTGACGTTGGCGAAGAGCGTCGGCTCGAAGAAATAGCCACGGTTGAGCTGGCTCGGTCGGCTGCCGCCGGTGACGAGGTCGGCACCTTCCTTCTGGCCCTTTTCGACATAGGATTCGACGCGGTGGAGCTGCCGCTCCATCGCCAGCGGGCCCATGTTGGCCGTGGCATCATCGGAATAGCCGATCTTCATCTGCTTCATCGCCTTGGCGATTGCATCGGCGATCTCGTCATGCCGGCGCCGGGGGACGATGGCGCGGGTCAGCATGGCGCAGACCTGCCCCGAAAGCAGCGTGATCGCGCCCGATAGCGTCGCGGCGGCTTCCTCGGCCGAATAGTCGTCCATGATGATCGCGGCGGACTTGCCGCCCAGCTCGAGCGTGCAGCGCGCGACGCGGCTGCCGCAGACTTCGCCGATGCGCTTGCCGGCGAGGGTCGAGCCGGTGAAGGTGACCTTGTCGACGCCCGGGTTGCAGACGAGGTGGTCGGCCGCCTCGCGGTGACCGGGGACGAGGTTGATCACGCCCGGCGGCAGATCGGCCTCCTCGGCGCATTCAGCGAGGATATAGGCCTCGAGCGGGGTTTCGGGCGAAGGCTTCATCACCACCGTGCTGCCCGAAAGCAGCGCCGGGCCGAGCTTGGCCGCCATGATCATGTAGGGCACGTTCCACGGCGCAATCGCCGCGACCACGCCGACCGGTTCATGCACGACATAGGCGGCCAGCGAAGCGTCCGAATGCACCTTCGAGATGAATGGGAAGGTCTTGCCGAGGTCGATTGCGTCTTGCAGGTTCTGGGTGCCGCGACCGGTCAGGAAGGGTGCGATGGTGGCCATGCCGCCCATCTGCTCGGTCCAGACCGCCGCCAGTTCGGGCTCGCGCTTCTTCAGCGCGGCGACGAAGCGTTCCATCGCGGCGACGCGCTCGGCCGGGCGCATCCAGGGCCAGGGGCCGTGGTCGAAGGCCTTGCGCGCAGCGGCGACCGCGCGGTCCATATCGGTCTCGTCAGCCTCGGCGACGGCGATCACCACCTGTTCGGTGTTGGGCGAGACGATCTCGATCGACCGGCCGGAATGGGCCTCAACCCACTGGCCGCCGATGAACAGCTTGTCGGGGTGGCGGATGGTATAGGCGCTCATCTTTCTTCTCCTCAGCGTGCGGCGATTCGCGAGGGCCGCATCGTTTGTCTTCTACCGCTTGTATGTCAGGTCAGCACGAGATCGTCATATTCCGGCTTGGCCATCATCTCGCGGATTTCGTAGCCGGTGAAGGGGGTATTGGTGACCGAGCGGCCGAAGCGGCTCCACCAGTAGGAGTTGCTGCGCGGATCCGCCCAGACCTTGGTCGCGTTCCCCTCGTCCACAATCTTGTTGTAACGCCAATAGGCGTCGTCGGTCACGTCGGCCGCCTTGAGCTCGTCGAGGATCAGCTTTTCGAGGCACTGCAGCAGGTAGAGCGTCGTCACCTCGTGATACTGCGGCACGCCGAGGCCGCCATTGGTGTTCGGCCCATAGAGCATGAACATGTTGGGGAAGCCCGGGACCATGCAGCCGAGATAGGCCCGCGCGCCTTCATCCGCCCACATGCTCTCCAGGTCGCGCCCGTCGCGCCCGGTCACCTGCATCGGCCAGAGCAGGTCATGCGCCTTGAAGCCGGTGGCGAAGATCACGATGTCGAAATCGTGCTGGCTGCCGTCGGCGGCGACGATGCCGGTGCGGTTCATGTGGCTGATGCCCTGCGGGACCAGCGTGACGTGATCCTTCTGGATCGCATCGATCACGCTGTCCTCGGGATCGACCACCACCGGGCGGGCCGACCAGCAGGGATGCCTGGGCGTCATGATCTTGACCAGCTCGGGGTCCTTGATCTTGCTCTCGAGGAACTCGATCGCTCGCTCGCGCGCTGCGGCGGTGGCCTCGCTGACCGAGTAGGGATCCTTGTAGTCGGGATCGATGTCGAATATCTTCACGAAGTCCGGGCCCGAGCCATAGATCGTCTTGAAGCGCAGGAAATTCGCGTGGAACGGCAGGTTGCGGTCCAGCCAGAGCAGCTCGGGCTTGGAGCTGGCAAGATAGCCGGGGATCGGGAATATCCACTGCGGCGTGCGCTGGAAGACGGTGAGCTCGATCCCCTCGATCTTCTCGAGCACCGGGATCGTCTGGTAGCCGGTGCAGCCGGTGCCGATCACCGCGACCCGCTTGTTCCTGAGGTCCGCACCCTCCGGCCAGCGGGCGGTGTGCCAGCTCTTGCCTTCGAACTCGTCCATCCCGTCGAACTCGGGGATCGCCGGGCGCGCCAACAACCCGACGCCGCTGACCACCGCGCGTGAACGCTGCACCCGTTCACCATCGGGGCCGACGCTGACGATCACCCACTCTCCGGTCGCCTCGTCCCAGGTCATCGAGCGCACTTCGCGGTTGAAGGCGATGTGTTCGCGCAGGCCGAAGTGGTGCGATTCCCACTCGAACACCGCCTGGCATTCCTTGTTGGTGCCGAAGGCCTTGGGATAGGGGAAATCGACCGCGACGAGATTGGTGTAGCCGCGGCTGGGGGTGTCGACCCGGGCGCCGGGATAGTGGTTTTCGTACCAGGTCCCGCCAACCTCGTCGTTCTTCTCGATCACGTCGAAGGAGATGCCGGCGCGCTTGAGCTGGAGCGCGGCGTTGATGCCGCCCATGCCCGCGCCGATGATGGTGACGTGGAATTTCGCCAGCGCCTCGGGCTCGGGCTCGCGCTGCCAGTTGAGCGAGCGGCACCAGGGA
>CANJSX010000090.1 GCA_947477055.1 Sphingomonadaceae bacterium
CGACAACATCGCCCGCAACGGGCCGGTGGTGGCCAGCTTCCCGACCATCCAGGCCGACCAGCTGATGCTGGTGACCGACCAGGCCAAGCTGATCCGCCTGCCGCTCGAAAGCCTGCGGGTGATCGGCCGCGGCAGCGCCGGCGTGCGCCTGTTCAACGTCGCCGACGATGAGCATGTGGTCAGCGCGGTGCGGCTGGCGGATGCGGGTGGGGATGATGAGGATGGAGCGGAGGCGCCGGGTAGCAGCGATGCTGCCGCGCCCGGCGACGACTCAGTTGTCTGATCTCGCTTACAAGATCCTCACCGCCGGGCAGTTCGCCGGGTGGCAGGCGGACGGGACCTTTGCCGGAGCGCCGACCGATGAGGCGGATGGCTATGTCCACCTGTCCACGGCGGACCAGCTGGCGGAGACGCTGGACAAGCACTTCGCCGGCCAATCCGGGCTGGTCGTGGCGACGGTGGACCTCACCCAGCTGGGCGATACCGTCCGCTGGGAAGTGTCACGCGGCGGCGCGCTGTTCCCGCACGTCTATGGCCCGCTGCCACTGGCGGCGATGGTGGGGTTTGAGCAGGTGGACGGTTAGGCGCCTGAGCGGCCTCGCAACGTCCCGATCACGCCCGTCGCGATGAGCAGCTGGCCGAGGTAATACAGCGGCCAGATCAGCAGGCCCGGCAACACACTCACCTCCATCACCCCCTCCCGCGCGAAAATCAGCAGGTCGGAGGCGACGAACAGAAGGGCGCCGATCCCGACCCGGTAGCGCGGGAAGCTGCTCGACCAGGCACTCGCCGCCATGGCGCCGAGGCCGGTTCCGTAGATCGCCACCAGCGGATCTTGCGTGAGCAGCCAGCCGGCCAGCGGGGTCAGCACCAGCAGCGCGAGCGATGCCGCCTGCTGGCTTCCGCTCAGGCTATCGCGCCGGTGCCGCAGATAGAGCGCGATGGCGATGATGTGCGCGAACAGGAACAGCGCCGCGCCGGCCACGATGGTGATCTCGATCGCCATGTCCGCCAGCGCCGAAATGCCCATGATCGCCGCCAGCAACTGCGTGTCGCGCCCGCCGTGGCGGACTATGGCCCAGACTGCGAGGAAGGCGCAGGCCGAGCCTTTGAGCAGCATCTGGTAGGCCCCCGGCAGCGCCCCATCACGCAGCAGATAGAAGGCCAGCGCTGCGGCGATGCTCGCCAGCAGCCAGGGCCGTTTCTCGATCAATGCGCGCCTTGGCATGGAATGCTTCTCCCTTTCCGCAAGCTTGGCGTTGGATTCCGGCCCGCGCAAGGCTAGTCGCTCTTGCATGACCCATGACGTTCACATCATCGGCGGCGGACTTGCCGGCAGCGAAGCGGCCTGGCAGCTCGCGCGGCGCGGGGTGCGGGTGCGCCTGTCCGAAATGCGCGGCGCGGGCGACGGCACCCCGGCGCACCAGACCGACGCGCTGGCCGAACTGGTCTGCTCCAATTCCTTCCGCTCCGACGATGACGCGAAAAACGCGGTCGGCCTGCTGCATCACGAGATGCGCGAATGCGGTTCGCTGGTGATGGCCGCCGCCAAAACGGCGCGCGTTCCTGCAGGCTCGGCGCTAGCGGTGGACCGCGATGTCTTCTCTGCCGAGGTCGAGGCGGCACTGGCCGCCCAGCCGACGCTGGAAGTGGTGCGCGAGCGGATCGACGCCCTGCCCGATTCCGGCCTGACCATCGTCGCCACCGGGCCGCTTACCGCCGGGGCGCTTGCTGCCAGCATCGGCGCGGCTACGGGCGCGGAGAGCCTGGCCTTCTTCGATGCCATCGCCCCGATCATCCATCATGAATCGGTCGATATGGACATCTGCTGGATGGCCGCCCGCTGGGATAAGGGCGGGAAAGACTACATCAACTGCCCGATGAACCGCGAACAATACCTCGCCTTCCACGCCGAACTGCTCGCCGGCGAGAAGACCGAGTTTCGCGAGTGGGAGGCCAATACCCCCTATTTCGAAGGCTGCATGCCGATCGAGGTGATGGCAGTGCGCGGCGTGGATACGCTGCGCTTCGGGCCGATGAAGCCGGTCGGGCTCGACAACCCTCACACCGCGACGCCGGAGTTTCCGACCGGGCGCTGGCCCTATGCCGTGGTGCAGCTGCGGCAGGACAACACGCTGGGCACGCTGTGGAACATGGTCGGCTTCCAGACCAAGCTCAAATATGGCGAACAGCAGCGCATCTTCCGGACGATCCCGGGGCTGGCGAACGCCGAGTTTGCGCGGCTGGGCGGGCTGCATCGCAACACCTTCCTCAATTCACCGACATTGCTCGACCGGCAGTTGCGCCTGAAAAACGCGCCGCACATTCGCTTCGCCGGGCAGATCACCGGCTGCGAGGGCTATGTCGAAAGCTCCGCAGTGGGACTGATCGCCGGACTGATGGCGGCGAGCGAGCTGGGCAGCCGAGAGTGGACCTCCCCGCCCCGCACCACTGCTTTGGGCGCGCTACTTTCGCACATCACCGGCGATGCGGAGGCCGAGACCTACCAGCCGATGAACGTCAACTTCGGGCTGTTCCCGCCGGTTGATCCGGATGTGAAGAAGAAGCAGCGCAAGGAAGCCTACACCGCACGGGCGAAGGAAGACCTAGCCGGCTGGCTCCTCGCCCTCGTCTAGATCCTCCGGCGGCAGGGGCGGTTCGGCCGAGCGCCCCTTGGCCGAGCGCTGGCGCGGCGGGGTGCAGTTGCATTTGGGTGGCAAAGGTCGCTTGGGCTTGGTGCTGGCGAATTCAGCGCGGTCGAGGATGGCATCGCCATTGGCGTCGGCGCCCTTGAAGCGGGCCGAGGTGCGCACCGCCCATTCCTCGAAACTCAGCAGATTGTTGTGATCCACGTCGAGCTTGCGGAAGGCATCGACGCGGGGGGCGAGCATTTCGTTGCGAGTAACCCGGCTGTCGCGGTTGCGGTCGACCCGGTCAAACCGGCGCTGCTCGCGGGTCGCCTCATCGGCCTCGGGCGGGGCTGGCCCGATCAGGCCGGCGGCATCGCCACTGGGCAATGCGTCAGGATCGGTGGCGGCCGCAGCGAGCGTCGGGAGCGGGGCACCATGCTCGGTCTCGGCCCGGCCCGGCCACCAGAACACCCCGGCCGAAGCCAATAGCAGCGCCGCGACGGCGCCGAGCACGATGCGGTTCACGCAGGTCTCCCCTTTCCGGGAAATTCCTAGCCTAGCGCCCGAACAAGCCAAGCCGCATTGCGACCAATATGGCGCGACCGCCGTCCCGCGTGGCTAGTGCGTGGAGAACCGGCAGCGGGCGCAGGCTGCGTGGCAGGCGCGAGACCTTGGCATCGGACGCTTCCAGCAAGGCCCGAACGGCAGCGATCTCCTGCGGATGCGAGAGGTGCCCGGCCAGATCGGCCAGCGCCCAACGCAGCCCCAGGGCATGGGTCGCGCCAATGCTCGCCTCCTCCCCCAGCGCCCGAGACAGCGCCACGAAGGCCTGCGCCCGGCCCTCCGCCAGCGCGGCCAGCGATGCCGACGGCAACGGCGCCTCGCCCAGCAGCTCCTCCCAGCCATCGACCAGTGCGATCAGCCCGGCATAGTGCCCGTTCCACCCCCGCAACGCTTGCAGCACCGGCTCGCCGGCCGGCCAATTGGCGCAATCCTCGCCCAGCCGATCGCGCCACCAGGCCAGCCGGACCTGCGCCAGCAAGGGCTCATGCACGCTGCGCACGATCCCGGCGAGCCGCAAATCAAGCGCCAGCAGCGCCGCCCAGGCCGGCCGCGCGGAGGCCGGAGCATAGGCCAGCGCCAAGCGCCACGGAGGCGGCAGGAATGTGTTTTCGATGACCCCGTCTATGGCGGAAATGCCCCGTTTGCCTTGGAAATTTATTCGCAGCTAACCCGAAATAAACCCTGAGGCTTCAATGACGGCTAACCGTCTATTGGTAGTAACCGGGTGTTGCAATAGGCCACATTTGCAGGGGACGACATGTTCAATAGGCTGCGTCACTTCATGCGCGAGTTGTCTGGGAACACCAGCGGCAACGCGCTTCTGATGGTAGCTGCCGGCATGCCCGCGCTGATCGGCGGCGGATTGCAGCGACATAACCTTCGGCGGCTAGGCCGGTTTGCCCACCGCCGGAGCGGCCAAGCTTCCCTGCACCCCGGCAACCCGCTACAAGCCCGCCCCATGGATGTTGCAGACCTTCGCATCGCCCTGTTCTCGGGCAATTACAATTATGTTCGCGATGGGGCCAACCAGGCGCTGAACCGGCTGGTCGGCTATCTGCTCAAGCAGGGCGCACAGGTCCGGGTCTATTCGCCGACGGTCGACGAACCCGCCTTCCCGCCCACCGGCGATCTGTTCAGCGTGCCCTCGAGCGCGTTCCCCGGGCGCGGCGAATATCGCATCCCGATGGCGCTCAGCCCCGCCGTCCGCCGCGACATGAAGGCCTTCGCCCCCAATGTCGTGCATGTCTCCTCGCCGGATGTGGTCGCGCACCGTGCGGTGAGCTGGGCAAGGAACCGCAAGCTGCCGGTGCTGGCCTCGGTCCACACCCGCTTCGAGACCTATTTCCGTTACTACAACATGGCCTGGCTCGAACCGGTGGTCGAAGCGATGCTACGCCGCTTCTACCGTCGCTGCGATGCGCTGGTGGCGCCATCGGAGAGCATGGCCCAGCTGCTGCGCCAACAGCGGATGAACTACGACATCTCGATCTGGTCGCGCGGGGTCGACCGCGAGGTCTTCAACCCCGGTCGGCGCGATGGCGAATGGCGGCGCGGCCTCGGCATCGGTGATGACGAGGTGGTGATCGGCTTCCTCGGCCGGCTGGTGATGGAAAAGGGGCTCGACGTCTTTTCCGACACGATCGACGAGCTGACCCGACGCGGGGTGCCGCACAGGGTGCTGGTGGTGGGCGAAGGCCCCGCCAATGACTGGTTCGCCTCGCGCCTGCCCAGTGCGGTCTTTGCCGGCTTCCAGGGCGGATCGGACCTCGGCCGGGCGGTGGCGAGCATGGACGTGCTGTTCAACCCCTCGATCACCGAGACCTTCGGCAATGTCACGCTCGAGGCGATGGCCTGCGGCATTCCGGTGGTCGCCGCCGCCGCGACCGGGAGCCAGAGCCTGGTCGATGATGGCCAGTCGGGCCGGCTGGTCCCGCCCGGCGCGATCCACCATTTCGCCGAGGCGCTGCGCGGCTACGTCGTGCAGGGCGAATTGCGCACGCGCCACGGCGCGGCGGGCGAAGCGCGCAGCCTCGAGTTCAGCTGGGACCGGATCAACCAGGCCGTGGCCGACACTTATGCGCGGCTGGTCTGGCAGAAGGCCAGGGTTCGCTAGCGCAGCGTTGCGTCGGCCAGCTTGCGCCGGGCGTACCACCACTGCAGCAGGATCAGCACGACGATGACGACCGGAATCGCCTTGTTCGCCGGCGTATCCAGCCCGGCCGGGGCGTCCGGCGTCATCTGGTAGGCAAAGCTGATCACCGCACCGACCAGCGAAATCGCGAAGGCAGTGACCGCATGGCGCGAGCGGGCCAGCAGGAGCAGCGAGCCGACGACCGAGAACCACACCCCGACCGGCCATGTAATCTGCGCCCACAACGGGAAGCCGTCGATCCAGTCGAGCACCATCTTGGGATCGCCCACGTTGGTGAGGTATTCCTCGTTGCGCATCCGGGTCATCAGATAGTCGTAGCCGCCAAAGCCATTCCACAGCAGCGACAGAAATCCGATGATCCAGAACGTCACCGGCACCTTGCCTCCACTTGCTTCTTCCATGGTCGTACTCCCTCTCTCCTGGGGTGCAGCGATGATACGCCTTTCCTGCAGCGATGCAAAATCGCTAGGGTGGAGTTATGACCGGCCTGTTCCCCGACGAAGTCCCTGCAAACACGCCCGAATCCCCAGCGGGCGACGCGCCGCTGGCGGACCGGCTGCGTCCTGCCAACCTTGCCGAGGTGATCGGGCAGGAGCACCTCACCGGCCCCGAAGGTGCGATCGGCCGGATGGTCGCAGCGGGCAAGCTCTCCTCGATGATCCTGTGGGGGCCGCCCGGCACCGGCAAGACCAGCATCGCCAGGCTGCTGGCCGATGCGGTGGGGATGCGCTTCGTCGCGGTGAGCGCGGTGTTCTCGGGCGTGGCAGACCTCAAGAAGGCCTTCGCCGAAGCCGAAACCTGGGCCAAAGCCGGCCAGCGCACGCTGCTGTTCGTGGACGAGATCCACCGCTTCAACCGCGCCCAGCAGGACGGCTTCCTGCCCTTTGTCGAGCGCGGCACGGTGACGCTGGTCGGCGCGACCACCGAGAACCCCTCCTTCGCGCTCAACGCCGCGCTGCTTAGCCGCGCGCAAGTGCTGATCCTGCACCGGCTCGATGCGGCGGCGCTTGGCCATCTGCTGGATCGGGCGGAGGAGCTGGAAGGGCCGCTACCGCTTACCGCCGAGGCGCGCGAGGCACTGGTCGCTTCTGCGGACGGCGACGGGCGCTTCCTGCTCAATCAGGCCGAGACGCTTTACAACGCACAGATAGCAGAACCCCTCGATCCCGCCGCACTGGGCAAGTTCCTCCAGCGCCGGGTCGCCGTCTACGACAAGGACCGCGACGGGCACTACAATCTCATTTCCGCACTCCACAAGGCCCTGCGCGGGTCAGACCCGCAGGCCTCGCTCTACTACATGGCGCGGATGCTCACCGCCGGGGAAGAGCCGCTCTATGTGCTGCGGCGGCTGGTGCGGTTCGCCAGCGAGGACATCGGCCTGGCCGATCCGCAAGCGCTGGTGCAGTGCCTCGCCGCCAAGGATGCCTACGAATTCCTCGGCAGCCCCGAGGGCGAGCTGGCGATTGTCCAAGCCTGCCTCTACCTCGCCACCGCGCCTAAATCGAACGCCGCCTATTCCGCGCAGAAGGCCGCCTGGACCAGCGCGCGGGAAACCGGCAGCCTCAGCCCGCCGACCAATATCCTCAACGCGCCCACCAAACTGATGAAGGACATCGGCTACGGCAAGGACTATGCCTACGATCACGACGCCGAGGACGGCTTTTCCGGCGCTAACTACTGGCCCGAAGGCATGGCTCCGCAGCAATACTACCGCCCGGTCGAACGCGGCTTCGAGCGCGAGGTGCTGAAGCGGATCGAATGGTGGGAGAAGCGGCGAAGGGAGCGGAAGGACGAGACGTGACGGCTCGCTTCCAGCACTTCGTCGCAATTGACTGGTCAGGAGCGAAAGGCCCGCGTCAGAAGGGTATCGCGATTGCACTCTGCAAGCAGGGCGACGCTGCGCCGTGCCTGATCGATGCAGAGCGACGCTGGTCGCGCGAAGACGTGCGTGACTGGCTGCTCAACGGCCTGCCAGACGATAGCATTGTCGGACTGGATCTTTCACCCGGCCTGCCGTTCATCGACCAGAGCGGCTACTTTCCGCATTGGGACCTTTCACCGTCCAGCGCCAAGGAGCTGTGGCGTTTCGTCAACCAGCTGTGCACCGAAGATCCCCACCTTGCCGCCTCCAGTTTTGTCGCACATCCCGACTTTCGACATGGCGGAGGCGATTGCGGGCAGCATTTCCAGCCCGGGGCGGGACGCCTCCGACTGACGGAGGAACGGCAAAAGCGTCACCGGCTTGCTCCGTCCAGCTGTTTCAACCTGGTCGGCGCGGCGCAGGTCGGCAAGTCGAGCCTGACAGGGATGCGCATGCTGCACGCGCTGGACGGCAGAATTCCGATCTGGCCCTTTGACGCCCTGCCAGAGCGCGGCAGCGTCATCGTCGAAATCTACACCAGCCTCGCAGCGCGCGCCGCGAATATTCCTGCCGGACGCAGCAAGATGACCGACGGCTGCGCTCTCGATCGCGCTCTCGCTGAACTTGGCAGCGCCCCGCACGATCCGCTGGCGCGCTACACCGGCCACGCCACCGACGCCATTCTGACCTCCGCATGGCTGCGGAATTCAGCCCACGATCCCGCGCTGTGGAAGCCGGAAAAACTGGACGAAGCAGCCAAAACCGAGGGCTGGACCTTCGGCGTACTCTGAGGCAAAGGGGCGCGCACAAGCCAGCGCCGGCTTAGCTCAGTTGGTAGAGCACCTGATTTGTAATCAGGGGGTCAGGGGTTCGAATCCTCTAGCCGGCACCATTGTTTTCAAGAGGTTAGGCCTTTCAAGAGGCCGCCCAGTCAGACTGGTTTTCCACTCAGCAATCACATAGCAATCACAACGATCTCGGGCGTCAATGGGTCCGGAGTTTGCAGTCTGCTAGCTAGGACAAAGGGTCACGCGC
>CANJSX010000091.1 GCA_947477055.1 Sphingomonadaceae bacterium
ATCGTAGTTCGGCCGCACGTCGGCGAAGGCATAGCCGAAGGTCCCGGCAAACTCGTTGAGCTGGTCGATCGTGTCCTCGACCAGTTTGGCGTCGTACCAGTCGCCCTTCTTCATCACCAGGGTCTTGGCCAGCGCATCGCCATCGAAGTCGCGCAGTTGGCTTTCGACCTTCACGTCACCGAACTTGTACCGCTCGCCCTCTTCCACCACGTAAGTGATGATGAAGTCCTTCTTGTCCGGCGTAAGCTCGGCCACCGCCGAGACGACGCGGAAATCGGCGTAGCCCTTGGTCAGGTAGAACTGGCGCAGCTTCTGCTGGTCGAAGGCCATCTTGTCCGGGTCATAGCTGGTGCCCGAACTGAACATCTTGAGCAGGCCGGTCTGCTTGGTCAGCATCTCGCCGCGCAGATCGCCATCGGAGAACTTGTCGTTACCGATGATGTTGATGCGGCGGACCTTGGACTTCGGCCCCTCGTTGATCTCGAACACGATGTCGACGCGGTTCTGGTCGAGCATCACCATCTTGGGCTCGACCACGGCGGCGAAGCGGCCCTGGCGCTTGTAGAGCTCGATGATCCGCGTCACATCGGCGCGGACCTTGGAACGGGTAAAGATCTGGCGCGGGGAGAGCTTGATCTCGCCGACGATCTTGTCATCCTTGAGGCGGCGGTTGCCCTCGAAGATGATCCGGTTGATCACCGGGTTTTCCTTCACCGTGATCACCACATTGCCACTGGCGATGCGCACCTGGGCATCGGCGAACAGCTCGGTCGCGAACAGGTCCTTCAGCGCCTGGTCGCCCGCTTGCTGGGTCCAGGGCTGGCCGATGCGCAGGCGGATGTAGGAGCGGATCGTATCCGGCTCGAGCCGCTGCGCGCCTTCGACGGTGATGGTCTGGATCAGCTGGACCGGTTCGGCCGGTGCCGCGACGACAGGGGCGGCGGCGGGTGCAGCAGCAGCGGGTGCTGCCGGTGCGGCCATGGTCGGTGCCGGCGCGGGCGCCTGCTGGGCCTCCGCCAGGATCGGCACACCAGCCAGGATAGAGCCGGCAAGCAGGGCCGCGATCGGGCGGACGAAGTTGCAGGCCTTGTTGCTGTGAACCATCAGGCGTCCCATTCTCGAAACCGAAATTGCCATTAGTGCGGGCGGGCCTGAATTGGCCCGCTGCGGCGTTGCAGCCCTGTGCCCGAAGCGGCCTTGCCAATCAAGCAATCTGTCCCTTCACCGCCCCCGGTATCGACAGAGATTCTGCCTATCCGCCGAACAGCTTCAGCGAAGCGAGATCGTTCAGCGTGACGAACAGCATCAGTGCCAGCACGAAGGCCACACCGGTGCGGAACGCACATTCCTGACTGCGAAGGCCCAGCGGCTTCCGGCGAACCCACTCGGCCACGTAGAAAGCGAGGTGTCCACCGTCGAGGGCGGGGATTGGCAGGAGGTTGATGAATGCCAAGTTAATCGAGATCATCGCCACGAACCACACGAATTCCGGCCATCCCATGCTGAGCCGCTCGCCCGAATATTTGGCGATCTTGATCGGCCCGCCCAGCTCCTTGACCGAGCGGTGGCCGGTGAAGATCTGGCCGATCCCGGTGACCATCATCCGCATGATGCCCCAGCTCTGACGGCTGGCCAGTGTTACCGCCTCGACCGGGCCGACCGGGACGATCTCGATCTTGCCGGCGGCAATGCCGATCAGGCCGATGCGGCTCTCGTTACCGAATTTGTCCTTCACCACATGGTCGGCCGCATGCACCGTGAAGGGCAGCTGCCTGCCGCCGCGCTCGACCAGGATCGCCAGGTCATAGCCGGCGAAGGGCACCACCCGCTCGCGGATATCATCGAAGCTGCCGATTGTGTTGCCTTCAACCGCGACAACCCGGTCACCGATCCGGATCCCGGCAGCTTCGGCGGGTGAATGCTCGGAGAAGCCCGCCACCACCGGCGAGGACTCGATCCGCCCGTAAGCGAGGTTGAATGCGGCGAAGATGGCGATGGCGACAAACAAGTTCGTCAGTGGCCCCGCCAACACCACCAGCGAACGCTGCCAGATCGGGCGGAACTGGAACATGCCGGCGCGCTCTTCGGGCGAGAGCGTCTCATCCTGCGCGGCCGGCAGGCTGGAGGCGTTGAGATCACCGGCAAATTGCACATAGCCGCCCAGCGGCCAGGCCGAGAGCTTCCAGCGGGTGCCGTGCCGATCGTTCCAGCCGGTCAGCTCCTTGCCGAAGCCGATGGAGAAAGCGTCCGCGCGGATGCCGAAGATGCGGGCGACCAGCAGGTGGCCAAGCTCATGCACCAGCACCAATGGCCCGAGAACCAGCAGGAAGGCGGCAATGGTGAGAAAAATCGACGGCGATTGGGCCAAGTTCAGGCAAGCTCCAGCAACGTATGCGCTCTTATGCGCGATTCGGCGTCCACGGCAATCACTTCCGCCAGACAGGCCGGGGCGGCTGGCGCATAGCGGGACAGGGTCTCCTCGACCACTGCGGCGATCCGGGTGAACCCAATCTGACCGGCAAGGAATGCGGCCACCGCCACCTCGTTCGCGGCGTTGAGCACCGCCGGGGTCCCCCCGCCCGCCTCTGCCGCCTGCCGCGCGAGCCGGGTGGCGGGAAAGCGTTCCTCGTCCGGCGCGCGGAAGGTGAGCTCGCCGATGGCAGCGAGATCGAGCGGGGCGCAGGGCGTATCCATCCGCGCCGGCCAGGCCAGGCACGAGGCGATCGGCACCCGCATGTCAGACGGGCCAAGTTGCGCCAGAGTCGATCCATCACGATATTCAACCATCGAATGGACCACCGATTGCGGGTGAACAACGATCCGTAGCTTACCGAGCCCGACCGGGAACAGGTGATGCGCCTCGATCAGCTCCAACCCTTTGTTGAACATGGTGGCGCTGTCGACGCTGATTTTCGCACCCATGTCCCAGTTGGGATGCTTGACCGCTTGTGCCGGGGTGGCGGCGGCGAGCTGCTCAAGGCTCCATTCGCGGAACGGACCGCCGCTGGCGGTGAGCGTGATCGAGCGGACATTGCCGATGTCGTTGCCGGCCAGGCACTGGAAGATTGCGTTGTGCTCGCTGTCCATCGGCAGCAAAGTGGCGCCGTGCCGGGCTACCGCCGCCGTCAAGACGTCACCGGCCGAGACCAGCGCCTCCTTGTTGGCCAGCGCCACTGTGCGGCCTTGCTCGATCGCCGCCATGGTCGGGGCGAGGCCGGCACAGCCGACGATGGCGGCGACGGTAATGTCGGCCGGGCGGGAGGCCGCCTCGATCAATGCCGCAGCGCCGCCTGATGCTGCAATGCCGGAGCCGGCAAGGGCTTCGCGCAGTTCGGGGAGTCTGGCTTCATCGGCAATCAACGCCACTTCGGCCGAAAACTGGCGCGCGAGCTTGGCAAGCTCGGCAGCGTTGCAATGGGCGGTGAGCGCCACGACCTGCCACCTGCCCCGCTCGCGCCGGATCAGATCAAGCGTGGAAGCGCCGATGGAGCCGGTTGCGCCGAGGATGGAGATGGTGCGGGTCATTTGTACAGCGAAAGCAGACCGAGCACGAAGCACACCGCCAGCAGACCATCTACGCGGTCAAACAGCCCGCCATGGCCGGGAATCAGAATGCCTGAGTCTTTCACGCCTGCGCGACGCTTCATCCAGCTTTCGAAGAAATCGCCCGATTGGGCGACGATGGCTACGAAGGCACCCGCGACTACCGCTCGCATAGCGAGAAAATGTGTGGGTGGAAGAACGGCGAAGCTGCAAGGCCCGTCGAAGCCAAATTTGCCTGCCCCGGGATTGACCGCTTCGCAAAGCCCAGAAGCCCAAGCCCATGTTACCAGCGCGATCATCAAGCTGGCCCCAACGATGCCACCGAACAGGCCCGACCAAGTCTTTGACGGACTGATTGACGGTGCAATTTTCTGACCGCCAAAGGTCCTTCCTGCAAAGTAAGCGCCAATATCAGTGCCAACCACACCCAGCACGATGCTAAGAAGCAGATTCATGCCAACTTCTGGATTGGGGCCGCGCGAGAAAATCAGAATTGTGGCTGCAAGACCGCAGTATGCAGCACCGGACGCCATCCAGCCCAACCGAGCAGCGGCGCCTGTCACGAACTTTATGACCAGCCCCCACCACTCCCACAACACCCCCAGCGCCACGGCGACGACAAACGCCGTCCAGATCCAGCCTCCCAACCACAGCGCCGTGCCCGCCACCGCGATCATGACCACGGCCGACAGCGTCCGCACGCCGAGATCGCTCACTCTGGCGGGGGTGTCGGTCATGCGCCAATCCTCCCCGGCACGGGGAGGGGGACCGTCGCAGACGGTTGAGGGGGTTCTCGTCTGGGCGCAACATCGCGGGGGTGCGCTTTGCGGATAGCCCCCTCCGTCAGCGCTACGTGCTGCCACCTCCCCGTGCCGGGGAGGAATTTACCGCCCACCATAACGCCGCTCCCGCTTGGCGAAATCATCCAGCGCCGCCTGCAGATGCTCCGGCGTGAAATCCGGCCAGAGCGTATCCACAAACAGCATTTCGGCATAGGCCGCCTGCCACAGCAGGAAGTTCGAGAGCCGCACTTCGCCCGAGGTGCGGATCAGCAAATCGAGCGGGGGAAGGCCGGCGGTATCCAACTCCGCCGTGATGCTCTCGATCGTCACCACCCCCTTGGCCGCGGCCTTGGCCGCCGCGCGGGCGATCTCGTCCTGCGAGCCATAGTTGAGCGCGACCACCAGCGTGGCGCCGGTGTTCGCCGCCGTGCGGGCGAGCGCGCCGTCGATCAGCTTCACTACATCGTCCGGGAAGGCGTGGTAATCGCCGATGATCTTCAGCCGGACATTGTTGGCGGCAAACTCTTCGAGGTCGGCCAGAATAAAGGCTTTGAGCAGGCCCATCAGCGCGGAAATCTCGGCTTCGGGGCGGCGCCAGTTCTCGGTCGAGAAGGCGTAGAGCGTCAGCGCCTCGAGCCCCATTTCGCGCGCGGCCTTGACCAGCCGGCGCACCGCCTCGACCCCGCGCTTGTGCCCCATGGCACGCGGCAAATGGCGCTTCTTGGCCCAGCGCCCGTTACCATCCATGATGATGGCGACGTGACGGGCGCGGCTGGCAGGCTCGCTCAAAGCCCCCTCCTCTTCAGAGGAGGGGGGTTGGATGGCAGCCCTGGTCACCTGCCGAGGATTTCCTGTTCCTTCTGCGCCGCGACCGTGTCCGCGTCCTTGATCATCTCATCGGTCAGCTTCTGCACCTCGGTCTCGTGGCGCTTGCGCTCGTCCTCGGAGATTTCCTTCTTGTTTTCGTCGGCCTTGAGATTGTCCATCCCGTCGCGCCGCACGTTGCGGATCGCGATGCGGGCCTTTTCCGCATAGGAATGGGCGAGCTTGGCCAGCTCCTTGCGGCGTTCCTCGGTCAAATCGGGGATCGGCAGGCGGATGTTGTTGCCGTCGTTGATCGGGTTGAGCCCCAGCCCGGCCGAACGGATCGCCTTTTCCACCGGGCCGACGTTCGCCTTGTCCCACACCTGCACCGACAGCAGCCGCGGCTCGGGCGCGGAGACGGTGGCGACCTGGTTCAGCGGCATGCTGCTGCCATAAACCGTGACCATCACCGGATCGAGCAGCGCGGTGTTGGCGCGGCCCGTGCGCAGGCCGGAAAGATCGCTCCTGAGCGATTCCACTGCGCCGGTCATGCGGCGTTCGAGATCGCTCTTGTCGTACTTGGCCATGGCCCTAGCCTTTCTTCACGATTGTCCGCGTCCCCTCGCCGGCGAGCACCTTGGCAAGGTTGCCCTGCTCGCGGATCGAGAAGACGACGATGGGAATGTTGTTGTCACGGCACAGCGCCACGGCGCTGGCGTCCATAACCTTCAGATTATCTGCCAGAACTGTGTCGTAATCGACTGTATCATAGCGTTTTGCCGAAGGATTGGTCTTGGGATCGCTATCATAGACCCCATCGACCGAGGTGCCTTTGAGCAGCGCATCGCATTGCATCTCCGCCGCGCGCAAGGCCGCGCCGGAATCGGTGGTGAAATAGGGGGCGCCGACGCCGGCGGCGAAGATCACCACCCGACCCTTTTCGAGATGCCGCTCGGCCCGGCGGCGGATCACCGGCTCGCAGACCTTGTCCATCTCGATCGCCGACTGGACACGGGTGGGAACGCCGAGCTGCTCAAGCGCATTCTGCATCGCCAGCGCGTTCATCACGGTGGCGAGCATGCCCATGTAATCGGCCTGCGTCCGGTCCATGCCCTTTGCGGCCCCGGCCATCCCGCGAAAGATATTGCCGCCGCCGATCACCAGGCAAATCTCCAGCCCGGTTTCCTTGGCCGTTTTCACTTCCTGCGCCAGCTCGGCCACGAATTCGGGGTCGATCCCGAACTTCTGGCTGCCCATCAGCACTTCGCCGGAAAGCTTGAGCAGGATGCGTTTGTATTTGGGCTGGGACATGGCTCGGTGCACCGCTCTCGGAAGGTTTGAGGGGCCTTATACCGATGGCGGGGGGATGCCAAGAACGGCGCCCACAAAAAACCTCTCCGAAACGGGGAGGTGGCAGTTCCGCAGGAACTGACGGAGTGGTGTCGCGATTGCACGGCCACCCCTCCACCACGCTTCGCGCGGTCCCCCTCCCCGTTCCGGGAAGGTATGATCGTCAGTTCAATCCAGCAGCCGCCGCGACTTCTGCCGCGAAGTCGGTGACTTGCTTCTCGATGCCTTCGCCGAGCTGGAAGCGGACATAGTCCTTGAGCACGATCTTGGTGCCGGCAGCCTTGCTGGCCGCCTCGACGACCTGCGCGACCGGGGTCTTGTTGTCCATCACGAAGACCTGGCTAAGCAGCGCGTTGTCCTTGGCGAACTTGGCGACCGCGCCGTCGACCATCTTGGTCTGGACGTCGGCGGGCTTACCGCTCTCGGCGGCTTTTTCGGCCGCGATCTTGCGTTCGCGGGCGATCATCTCGGCGTCGAGACCCTCGGCATTCAGCGCCAGCGGGAAAGCGGCGGCGATGTGCATCGCGATCTGCTTGCCGAGCGGCTCGAGCACGTCGGCGCCGGCATCGCTTTCCAGCGCGACCAGCACGCCGATCTTGCCCAGCAAAGGAGCCGCTGCGTTGTGAACATAAGGCACGACCACGCCCGACGAGACGGTGACCGTCTTCATCCGGCGGACCTGCTGGTTCTCGCCGATGGTGGCGACATTGTTGGTCAGCTTGTCCGAAACGGTGCCACCGCCGGGATAGGCCGAGGCCTTGAGCGCCTCGACATCGTCATTGGCGGCAGCCAGCGCGACCTCGGTGGTCTTGCGGACGAAATCCTGGAACTGGTCGTTCTTGGCGACGAAGTCCGTCTCCGAGTTGACCTCCACGGCCACGCCCCGGGTGCCCGAAACGGCGACGCCGACCAGGCCCTCGGCAGCGGTGCGGCTCGACTTCTTGGCGACGGCGGCGAGGCCCTTGGCCCGCAGCAGATCGACCGCGGCTTCCATGTCGCCATAGGTTTCGTCCATCGCCTTCTTGCAGTCCATCATGCCGGCGCCGGTGCGCTCGCGCAGGGTCTTCACGTCAGTGGCGGTATAAGCCATTGCGCATATCCTTCTGAATTGACTTGATGCGGCCGGGCACGCTGGCCCGGCCCGCATCAGTTTCGTGACGGCCAGTTTCGTGACAGGAAGCCTCAGGCTTCTGAAACGACTTCCGAAGCGACTTCCGAAGTGGCTGTCGGAACGACTTCCGCAACAACTTCCTCGACGTCGGGATCAGCCAGCGCACCGATGTCGGCGCCGCTGTCGACTACGGCTTCACGGCCGCCCTTCTTGGCCGCCGCCGCGACGGAGTCACAGTAGAGGCGGATCGCGCGGCTGGCGTCGTCGTTGGCCGGGATCGGGAAGGCGATGCCATCGGGCGAGACGTTCGAATCGAGGATCGCGACGACCGGGATGCCGAGGACGTTGGCTTCCTTGATCGCCAGCTCTTCCTTATTGGCGTCGATCACGAACATCACTTCGGGAATGCCGCCCATGTCGCGGATGCCGCCGAGCGAGAGCTCGAGCTTGTCACGCTCACGGGTGAGCTGGAGAATTTCCTTCTTGGTCAGGCCGAACATCTCACCGACGAGCTGCTCGTCCAGCGACTTGAGCCGCTTGATCGACTGCGAGATGGTCTTCCAGTTGGTGAGCATGCCGCCCAGCCAGCGGTGGTTGACGAAG
>CANJSX010000092.1 GCA_947477055.1 Sphingomonadaceae bacterium
CAGCGCGAAAGGATCAAGCGACAGACCATCGAGCATCGACGCTTGCAACACCGCAAGCTCGCAGCCTAACATCAACCCCCAGACGAGGCTCGCACTCCGCTAATCCAAGCCGCGATCTGCGCCAAATGTTCTGACGACGGACAGAGCGCGGTCGAAATCATCCCGCCGTGGCAGGCGCCGTTCATGTTGCAGTTCTGGCGGCGGATAAACACGCCGATGCGCGCCGGTCCCCTTCTTCGAGCCCAACATCCACCGCGTTGAAGAACGGCCCGGTGATGCCGTTGAAGGGGTCCTCGGCGTGCAGCACGCGCCAGCCTTGCGGCACGCCGTCGATCAGGGTCGGAAGCTGGTACATCGGTTCTCCGCTTGTCAAAGCGTTTCCAGCCTGATCCGCGCGGTTTCGACCGTGGCGAACTTCCACAGAAGCGCCACGGCGAGCGCGAATATGCCGAATACGCCGAACACCAGATCGATCGAGGCGCCCTTGGCCAGGATCACGCCGACGAAGATCGGGGTCAGCATCGAGGCTCCGCGCGCGATCGAACTGCACACGCCCAGCCCGATGGCGCGGACATGGGTCGGGTAGCTTTCGGCGGTGTAGGGCCAGATCACGAAGGCGGCGACCGAGCTGCCAACCTGCCCGGTAGCTATCAACGCAACCAGCAGGCCGATCTCCGAGGGCTTGTACTGAGTCAGCAGCAGCAATGCGGCGGCGGCGGCGAGTGCGCCAATGATAGCCACCGGTCGGCGTCCAGTGGTGTCCATCACCGCGCCGGCCACAGGGATGGCAACGAGGAACAGCACTGCGGGCAGCGCGGCGTAAAGCAGCGCCTCGGCCACCGGCACCTTGAACACGGTGGTGTAGATTGTCGGGATCCAGGTGGTCAGGCCGAAGTTGGCGAAATAGGTCAGGAACCAGATCAGCAGGATCGCGGTGGTGCGGCGGCGCAAGGCAGGCGAGAACAGCTCGCTCGGGCGGATCTTCGGGCCGACTGGCGCAGGCCCATCGCTGTCCTGCGCTATGCTGCCGAGAGTCCCGCCGAGCTTGGCGATTGCCGCGCGGGCCGCGTCGATCCGGCCGATCCGCGCCAGCCAGCGCGGCGATTCCGGGAGGGTCAGCAGCACCAGCGGCATCAGCACCAACGGCATCGCGCCCAGTCCGAACAGCCAGCGCCAGCCAAGGTGCGGGATGATTACCGTACTGGCCAGTGAGGCCACGGCATAGCCGGACATGCTGAGCCATTGGTAGATCGCGAAATAGCGCCCGCGCGTCTTGGTCGGCGCCAGCTCGTTGATATAGGTGATCGCGACCGGGATCGCGCCGCCAATCGCAAGGCCCTGCACCAGCCTTATTGCGAACAGCACTTCGTAATTTGGGGCAAAGGCGCAGGCCAGAGCCAGCGCGCCCATGATGCCGACCGAAACGGTGAACACCGGCAGGCGCCCGTAGCGTTCCGCGAGGCTGCCGAGCAGCATCGCCCCGAGGAACTGGCCGATATAGCCCGATGAGATCAGCGTGCCGGAGGACGCCGGGCCAAGGCCCCACTCCTTCACCAGCGACGGCATGACATAGGCAATCGCGATGCTGTCCCAGCTGTCAAACAGCATGATCGTGCCGAGCAAGATCGGCGCCCACCACCGCACGCGGAAGGTGGTGAGCGAATCGAGCACCGCCCCGACGCCGGCTTCGGCCTGGTTTACGCGGCCCGGTGCGGCCTCGGTTTCGCTGGCAATCATTG
Organism: Sphingomonadaceae bacterium; assembly: GCA_947477055.1. GTDB lineage: Bacteria > Pseudomonadota > Alphaproteobacteria > Sphingomonadales > Sphingomonadaceae > Novosphingobium. The sequence goes on from CANJSX010000092.1 coordinate 1,740, forward strand.
CGATCGGTATCCCTTCCCAGAGCGTGCCTTTGCGTCTTGTCGGCATTTGATACCGCGCACAATTCGCAATGGCCATATAGCGTTTGCACAGTAGGCTATGCGCTTCGCGTATCCTGTGGATGATTTTGATACTGTCGCACGATTGCCGCTTGCCCTAGCCAACCCTTCAAGAGCGCCAGGCAGCGTCAAAGGCAGCGTCAGGTGAGGGGAATGGGAATGGTCGGGTTGCCGCATCCGGAAACGATACCGCCTGCGGGGCAAGGCTGTCAGCTATGAGCCGCGTCCCCTATCCCGACATGAACGATCTCTCGCCTCTCAAGCACGGCAGGATCTTTGCGCCTGGCCGCCGCTACGTGCTCAACGTCCAGAAGATGAACCTGCATATCCCCGACGCACTATGGGCGGCGCAAGCCGATCTCGGCGCGGCGTCGATGCAATGGGGCGGACTCGATTCCCGAGCCAAGGAACTCGTGATCTTGCGGGTCAGCGTGCTGCACAACTCGGTCTACGAGCTGTTTCACCACCGTGCGCTTGGCCTCGACGCCGGGATTACCGAGGCGGAGCTGGATGCACTGGAAGCGGGCGATCTGTCCGCGTTCGACGCCCGCGAGCGGACACTGCTCGATTTCACCGACGAAGTGACGCGCGACGTCTCGCCGACCGACGAAACGCTCGCGCGGATGCGCAAGCACTTCAGCCTGACCGAGATTTTCGCGCTGGTCACCGTGATCGGGAGCTACATGCTAACGGCACGGCTTGTCGCTGTTGGCGGGGTCGAGCTTGACGAGAAGCCGGTGAACCAGTGGTAGCGCCTGCTGCAGCCGCCCCGGGCGGGTCCGCCTCGTCGCTTGAAGCTGCCGTCGGTGCCGAGCTCGATGCGCTGAAGAGCCGGCGGCTGCGGATCGTCGTCCCGGTGCTGATGGGCGTGATCATGCTGTTCGACAGCTGGGACGGGATCGCCATCGCCTTCGTCCTGCCCGGACTGCTGAGCGAGTGGAAGATATCCCCGCTGCTCACCGGCACGCTGATCTCGGCGGGCTATGCCGGGCAGTTCATCGGCGCGATGAGCTTGGGTATGCTGGCCGAACGCTTCGGGCGCATGCCGGTGTTCAATCTTGCCGTGGTCTGGATGTGCGTCCTGGCGCTGGGCTGCGCCTTCGCGAGCAGTCTTGAGACGCTGATGGTGCTGCGCTTCCTGCAAGGCATCGCCATCGGCGGGGCGCTGCCGGTGGCGGTGACCTATATCAATGAACTCGCGCCCAGCTCGATCCGCGGCCGCTATTTCGCCACCTTCCAGTTCCTCGCGATGGCCGGCTACGGTGTTGCCTCGGTTTCCAGCTGGTGGATCGTGCCGAATCTCGGCTGGCGCTGGATGTTCGGTTTCGGCGCGGTACCGCTGCTGCTGCTGCCGCTGGTGCTGCTGTGGCTACCCGAGAGTCCCCGCTGGCTGGCGCGAAGGGGGCTGGTCGATGCCACCAACGCGGCGCTGCGCAAACTCGGCGGTGCGGGCAGCGTGGCTACCCCCGCCAGCTTCGAGCCGGCACCTCCTGCCGCCCGCATTCCCATTCTCACGCTGTTCAATGCTGAATTCCGCCATCGTTCGCTGGTGGTGATGGGGCTGTGGTTCTTCATCTCCTTCACCTCTTTCGGCCTCTCCACCTGGGTCCCGTCGATCTACCGCTCGGTCTATCATTTCTCGGTTTCGGATTCGCTGACCTACCCCGCAATCGGCAGCCTGCTGTTCCAGTTTGTCACCCCCACCATCGGTCTGTTCATCGACCGGATCGGGCGTCGACCGCTGGCGATCGTCGGCTCGGCCCTGTCGATGGTGGCGCTGTTCAGCCTCGCGCTGTTTCAGCCGGTCACGCCGATTCCGCTGGTGCCGATGGTGATCACCTCGCTACTGATGATCTCGGCCGCGAATGTCATCGCCTGGCCCTATTCGGCCGAGACTTACCCCACCCATATCCGCGCGGTCGCGCTCGGCACCTGTGGATCGGTCGCCCGAGCGGCTTCGACCCTGTCTCCGATCGCGATCGGGGCGATCCTCAATAGCGGCGGTTCGGTCGCGCTGGTGTTCCTGATGCTCGGGACCAGCGCGGGCCTGGCCCTGGCGCTGTGGGTGTTCGCGACGCGAGAGACCAAGGACGTGAAGCTCGATGCCATATGACATAACTGCCGAATCCACCTTCCAGACCTGGCTTGAAGACTTCGCCGCGGCGCTTTCCCGCCGTGATATCGACGCTGTTATCGCCTTGTTCGATGCTGAAGAATGCTTCTGGCGCGATATGGTGTCGTTCACCTGGAACATCTCGACGATGGACGGGCCGGAAGCGATCCGCGCCATGCTGGAGAGTCAGCTGGAGGCGGCGCTGCCGGTTTCCTTCACCGCCGAGGAAGCCTCGCTGACCGACGGCGTGCTTGAAGGCTGGTTCCGCTTCGAGACCGCCACCACGCGCGGACGCGGGATTGCGCGCCTGCGTGAGGGACGCTGCTGGACCCTGCTGACCGCGATCGACGAGCTCAAGGGCCACGAGGAACGCGCGCGTCGCACTCGTGTCGAGGGGATCGACCACCGCGCAGTCAAGGCCCGCCGCACCTGGCTCGACGAACGCGAGGAAACCACTCGCACGCTCGGCCACAGCGCGCAGCCCTATTGCCTGATCGTCGGCGGCAGTCAGGGCGGGCTGGCGCTGGCGGCGCGGATGAAGCGGCTCGGCGTGCCGACGCTGGTGATCGATGCCCTGCCGAAGCCCGGCGATGCCTGGCGCAATCGCTACAAGACGCTGTACCTGCACGACCCGATCTGGGTCGATCACCTGCCTTATCTCCCGTTCCCGGATCACTGGCCGGTCTATACCTCCAAGGACAAGATGGCCGACTGGCTGGAAGCCTATGCCAAGGTCATGGAGATCGACTTCTGGGGCTCGACCCGCTGCCTTGGCGCGAGCTACGATGATGTTGCAGGGCGCTGGACCGTGCGGGTCGAGCGGGAAGGGCAGGTGCTGGAACTGCATCCGTCGCAATTCGTCCTCGCCACCGGCCTCTCCGGCATGCCGAAGACCCCGCGCTTCCCCGGAATGGACGAATTCGCCGGCCTGCAGTGCCATTCGAGCGAATACACCAATGGCTCACAGTTTGCCGGCAAGCGCTGCGTGGTGGTGGGGGCAAACAACTCCGCGCATGATATTGCGGTCGATCTGTGGGCGAATGACGCCGACGTCACCATGATCCAGCGCTCGCCGACCACGGTGATCCGCATCGGCTCGATGCGCAAACTGGCCGAACGCGGGCCTTATTCTGAAGGCGCCATGGCGCGGGGCGTGACCATGGACAAGGCCGACCTGATCGTCGCCTCCACCCCGTTCCGGGTACGCGAGCGGCTTGACCGGACGAATTGCGAGGCGATTCAGGCGGACGACGCGGAATTCTACGCCCGGCTTGCTGCGCGCGGCTTCCGCTTCGATTTCGGCGACGACAATACCGCGATCGGCGGCAAGTATATGCGCACCGCCTCGGGCTACTATATCGACGTCGGCGGCTCGGACCTCATCGCCGAGGGCGAGATCAAGGTTCGCAGCGAGGTGGGCGTCGAGCGGATCGGCGCGGGCGAGGTGGTGCTGAGCGACGGCACGAGCCTGCCTGCCGACGCGATCTTTTATGCCACCGGCTACGGCCCGATGGAGAGCTGGGCCGAGATGCTGATCTCGCCGGAGGTAGCGGAAAAGATCGGCCCATGCTGGGGGCTCGGTTCGGGGACCCGAGGTGATCCCGGTCCGTGGGAGGGCGAGTTGCGCAATCTGTGGAAGCCAACAGCGCAGCAAGGCCTGTGGTTCCACGGCGGCAATCTTCTGCAATCGCGTTACCATTCGCTCCACCTTGCCTTGCAAATCAAGGCTCGGATGGAAGGGATTGGTACGCTGGTGTTCCGTCCGGCGCCCTTCGAACGCTCTCTTGGGGCCGCATAAAGTTTCGTCAGGCGGAATTCAGCTATCGAGATTTCCGAATGCTATTCAACATGAGTGCGCATTATGGCAGCATTCAGGTCAAGGAGAACGGATTGCGTAGGGCCTGTAACGCCGGCGTACATGCATGATTTCTGGTGGTTGGTGCATATTGGCGACCGGATCGGACCCGCCAGAGCAGGCTCCATCAAATCAAAAATGCATTCCGCAGGAGGCAATTTTATCCAGCAATGACAGCTAGGTTGCATTGACTGGAATCGGACAAGAGGTTACCGGTAACAGATGGCTGATGCCACTTTGGACAGCGGTTTCGGGGCATCAATCGAAAGGGGACTATATAACATGAATAAGAACAGTCTAGTGGTTGCGCTTCGTTCGAGCAGCGCGGCTTTCGCGCTCGCAGCGATGGCGTATGGCGCGCCTGTGCTGGCGCAGGAAGCTTCGGCTCCGGCCGAGGATGAAGCTGCCGCAACCGATACCAGCGACATCATCGTCACCGGTTCGCGCCTTGGCCGCAACGGTTATGACGCGCCGACGCCGGTCAACGTCGTCGGGCAAGAGCGTCTTTCGAACCTCGGTCTGACCAACGTCGCCGAAGCGCTCAACCAGATTCCGTCATTCCGTGCGATCGCATCGCCGGCGCTGAACTTCTTCCGCGTCAACGGCAACATCGGCGGTCGCAACATGGACCTTCGCGGTCTGGGTGTAACCCGGACCCTGACGCTGGTCGATGGCCGCCGCTTCGTTCCTTCGAGCGACAATGGCGCGGTCGATCTCAACGCGATCCCGAACATCCTCGTCGCCCGCTCTGAAGTGGTGACCGGCGGTGCCTCGGCTGCTTACGGCGCCAACGCCGTCTCGGGTGTGGTCAACCTCATCCTCGACAACAAGCTCAGCGGCTGGAAGGCCAAGGTCAACTACGGCATCTCCGAGCGCGGCGATGGCAAGAACTTCTACGGCGCTGTTGCCGGCGGGTTCGACGTGGGTGATCGCGGCCACATCGTGGTCGGTGCTGAATATTCGAACGAAAGTGGCCTCGGCCCCTGCGAAACGCGTGACTTCTGCGCCAAGTACACCAACTACATCAGCAACCCAGGCTACAACACCACGACCAAGACCAGCACCAACGGTCTTCCGGCCACGCTGGTACTGGACCACGTTCAGTTCGCTTACACCGAAGACACGGTTCTTGCGGGCGCGCGCAAGCCCAATGGCACCGGAACGATTTCGCTTGGGCAGCAAGTACTCAACACAGGTGCAACGTTGTTGCCAGTGGCGCTGCAAGGGAAGCAGTTCGACATCAACGGCAATCTGGTTCCCTATCAGTTCGGCAACTATCTGTCCGGCCTGTTCATGCAGGGCGGCAATGCCCAGAACCCCTACCTGCTCGGGCTCGGTCTGATGCCGCTGGTGGTGCCGACCAAGCACTTCTCCGGCATGGTCCACGGCGATTATGAACTGACCGATTCGATCAGTATGTCGGCGGAATTCATGTACGCCCATGTGGTCGGCGGAGCGACCCTCGGCGCCGCGCCGCTCGAGGGTGGCCTCGCGATGAATATCAACAATCCCTACATCTCCGCAGCAACCCGCGCGACCGTGTTGGGTGCCGATCCGTCGATCACTCACCTGCTGGTCAACACCAGCTTCTGGGGGATCGGGCCGAACAACATCGCCACCACCACGATCGACACCTACCGCGGTGCGCTCGGCCTGAAGGGCGATGCTGGCGGCGGCTGGGAGTGGGATGCGTCCTACACCTACGGGCGTTCGGATGCCCTGCTGCTCAACCGCAAGGTCCGCAAGACCGAGTGGAACGACGCGCTTAACGCCGTGCTGGTTACGGCAGGCAATGTCGGCACGTCGGGCCTGGCGCTGGGCAGCATCGTTTGCAACACCACGCTGGCGGCGCCCACCAACGGCTGTGTCCCGATAAACCCGTTTGCCTTCGGTCTCAGCCCGCAGGCCTATGATCGCTACATTACCAATCAATCGCAGACCCGCGAATTCCAGCAGCATTCGCTGGCCGTCAACCTGCGTGGCTCGCCGATCAGCACCTGGGCGGGCGACGTCAAGGTTGCAGTCGGTGCCGAGTGGCGCAGCGGCACCGCAGTCGGCTCTGCCGATGCGTTGACGCTGGCCGGCAAGATTATCAATTCGCAAGCCACGGCTCTGCCCTCCACCAAAAGCGAAGTGATCGAAGGTTACGTGGAAGTCGGCGTGCCGCTGATGAAGGACGGCGTGCTGGGGAATC
>CANJSX010000093.1 GCA_947477055.1 Sphingomonadaceae bacterium
CGATCGGCTCGCAATCTGTATCCGTCGATAGTTTTAGTCGCTCAAGCAGGGCGGATCGATCGATCCGCACGCACAGCCGATCTTCACCGAGTATCACCTTGCAGATCAACGCTCCCATCACAGTGTGCCGCCCGTGGCTCGCTGCAAGTTGCTCCTTCATCTGCTCAGCGATCCGGAACGCCAATGACATCCCCGCCGCATCCACTGCCCGTTCCTCACAGATTTCCCTAAGGCGCCCCCAATGTCCCAGCAACTCCGCGATCAAGTCCATCACCTTTATGTCGATCTCGTGGGCGGGAACGCGCCAAGCAGGTGGCCCATCTCGTTCGAGTTCAGAGGGACGGGTTACGTAATAGCGATAGCGCCTACCTTGTTTGACCGTGTGGGTCAGCCGCCCTCGCCTCTCGGCTTCCACGTCATCACCCGCCAGATATAGCCCAGCACGATCGCCGCGCCACTCAGCCCGATGATCCAGTCCATTACGCTGTGCGAGGCCGCCGCGTAGCGCGCGAGCCATTGGCCGCCGATGATTAGCAGCGTGTTCCACACCGCCGCTCCGGCGAAGGTGAACGCGAGGAACCTGCCGTGGCGCATATGGGTGAGCCCCGCCGGCAACGAGATCATGGTGCGCATAAAGGGCGAGAAGCGGATAGCGAAGACGATCCACTGCCCGTGCCGCCGAAAGAAGGCGGTGGCACGCTCGACATCGTGCCATTCAAGCGTCAGCCAGCGCCCCCAGCGTGCCACGAAAGGCTGCAACCGGGCATAGCCGAGCCGGTTGCCGAGCAGGAACCAGGCGTAATTACCCAGCGTCGAGCCGATGGTACCGACCAGTAACAGCGGCCAGAAACTCATCGTCCCGCGCGCCACGGCCATCCCGCCAAAGCCCATGATCGCCTCGGAGGGGATCGGCGGGAAGATGTTCTCGATCACCATCAGGGCAAAAATGCCCCAATAACCGCCCTGCTCGATCAGCCGGAGGATGAATTCGTCCATGGCGGCCAATCACATCGCCGCGTGGCGAGCCTCGATTGCGTCCCAGATCCGGGCAGCGGTGTCGGTGCCGTTGAAGCGGTCGATGGCGACGATGCCGGTGGGCGAGGTAACGTTGATCTCGGTGAGCCATTTTCCGCCGATCACGTCGATCCCGACGAAGACCAGCCCCAGCTCCTTCAGGCGAGGACCCATCGCAGCGCAGATTTCCTCTTCGCGGGCAGTAAGCTGCGTCGCCTCGGCCGATCCGCCGACCGCGAGGTTGGAACGGAACTCGCCTGCTCCGGGGCGGCGGTTGATTGCTCCGGCAAATTCGCCGTCGACCAGCACGATCCGCTTGTCGCCGTCCGACACATCGGGAAGGAACGGCTGGACCATGAAGGGTTCGATCCAGGCACTGTGGAACATCTCAACCAGCGCACCGAGGTTCGATCCGTCCGCCGGAATCCGGAACACCGCCTTGCCGCCGTTGCCGTGCAGCGGCTTGATCACCAGATCGCCGGGGTGGCGGGCGTGGAACTCGCGGACGTCCTCCATCCGCCGCGCCACCATCGTCGGCGGCATGAAGCGGACGTAATCGAGCACCATCACCTTTTCCGGCGCGTTACGGACGGAGGCCGGATCGTTGACCACCAGCGTCTGGCCCTTGAGCCGTTCGAGCAGATGAGTGGCGGTGATATAGCCGAGATCGAACGGCGGATCCTGCCGCATCAGCACGACGTCGATATCCTTCACCAGATCGATCTTGCGCAGTTCGCCCCTGGTGTAATGGTCACCGGAAACGCGCTGCACCGTCGCCGGAACCGCCCAGGCCGTCAGCCGGCCCTCGTCATAGGCCAGCGTGCCGACATCGTAATGCCATAGCGTATGCCCGCGCGACTGCGCCGCGAGCATCAGCGCGAAGCTCGAATCCCCGGTGATGTTGATGCTTTCCAGCGGGTCCATCTGGACCGCGACACGTAACGACATGGGCTTACTCGGCTCCTCAGGGCATCCAGGCATTGGCGATGTGGCGCGGCCAGCGCCATGGCGCAAGCAGGATCACGTCGATGCGGATCGAATCCTGCGGCCCGGCATACCGATGCGCGATAGCCTCGACCGCTGCAGCGACGCGGCGCAGGCGGTAACTGTCGATGGCGAAATCGAGATCCGTTGCCCGTTTGCGCCACTTCACCTCGATGAAGGCGACCCTACTGCCTCGCCGTGCGATCAGATCAACCTCACCGCGCGGGGTCTTCACGCGCGGGCAAGGATGCGCCAGCCGCACAGGCGCAAATACCACGCCGTCAGCGCCTCACCCCGGCGTCCGCGTGCTTCGCGTTCGGCCCGGCTGCTCACTTCAGCTCGAGCGCACGGGCATAGAGCGCCTTGCGGTCCGCCCCGGTCTGCCGGGCAACTTCTGCCGCCGCCTGCGACGGCTTGAGGCTGGCGAGCGCTGCCTGAAGCAAGCCGTCGATGTTGGCTTCCTCCACAGGTGTTTCACCCGGCGGGCCGACCACCAGCACGATCTCGCCTCTCGGCGGATGCGCAGCGTAATGCGCGATCAGTTCGGCGGGCGAGCCGGTGCGGCATTCCTCGAACATCTTGGTCAACTCACGCGCTACGGCGACTTCGCGCCCGGGCAGGACCTCGGCGATTGCCGCCAGCGCATCGGCCAGCCGCGGTGCGGTTTCGTAGAAGACGAGGCTGGCGGGAACCGTCGCCAATGCCGCCAGCACATCGCCGCGCGCCTTGGCCTTGTTAGGCAGGAACCCGGCGAAGAAGAAGCGGTCGCTCGGCAGGCCGGAGAGCGTCACCGCCATAATCGCCGCGCTCGCGCCCGGCAGGCTGGTCACCGCGATACCTGCCTCGCGCGCCGCGCGGACCAGCCTGTAGCCCGGATCGGAGATCAGCGGTGTACCGGCATCGCAGACCAGCGCGATGGGTTCGCTGGCCATCAGTCCCAGCAGGTAATCACGGGTGGTAGCATCGGCGTGGTCGTTATAACGGATCATGCGCTTCTTGAAGCCGAGGTGGTTGAGCAGCTTGCCGGTGACCCGCGTATCCTCGCAGGCTATCGCGCTCACGCCCCCGAGCGTCGCAGTCGCACGCAGGGTAATGTCACCGAGATTGCCAATCGGCGTCGCGACAATGTAGAGGCCGGGCATCAGGGCTTCATCCATGCGGGACACATGGCGGCTTTTTGGGGGAGCAGCAAGGGATGATCGTGAAGGCAGCCAGTCGCAGAAAGTTCCTGACCTTGGCGACACTTGCCTTGCTGGCGGGCTGCAAGGTCATCCCGAAAGGCGCGCCCGATTCCACCCCGCCGATAGACCAACCGAGCGCATTGACGCTGCCCGCCGACCAGATGCGCCACCGCGTCGCGCTGCTGGTACCGCTCTCGGGAGCAAATGCGCAGGTCGGCGAAGCGATTGCCAACGCCGCCAACATGGCGCTGCTGGATACCAATGCCGGCAATCTGCGCATCACCACTTACGATACCTCCACCGGCGTCCCCGCAGCCGCCGCCAAGGCCATCGCCGACGGCAACCGGCTGATCCTCGGCCCGCTGCTGGGCGAAGATATCCCCGCCGTCGCCGCGACCGCCCGGGCCAGCCGCGTGCTGGTGATCTCCTACTCCAACGACGCGACCCAGGCCGCGCGCGACGTGTTCATCATGGGCAACGTCCCGGGCGAGTCGATCGGCCGTTCGGTCGGCCAGTTGCGCGGCCAGGGCATCGCCCGCTTCGCCGCGCTGGTCCCGGTCGGCGAATATGGCCAGCGCGCCTCGGACGCCTATCTGCGGGCCGTGCGCGCCCAGGGCGGCAGCGTGGTCGGGATGGAAAGCTACGACCGCACCGCCGGCTCGATCGCTGCGGCGGTGCGGCGGCTCAAAGCCAAGGGTCCGATCGAGGCGGTGCTGATCGCCGATGGCGCGCGCTATGCCGCGCAGGTCGCGCCGGTGCTCAAGCCTGCGTCCTCGACCATGCCCCGGATCATCGGCACCGAGCTGTGGAGCGGCGAGAATGTGATCGCGAGCACCCCGGCGCTGCGTGGCTCGGTGTTCTCGGCGGTGACGGATTCCCGCTTCCGCCAGTTTTCCGAAAGCTACGAGAACCGCTTTGGCGCTGCCCCGCACCGGCTCGCCACGCTGGGCTATGACAGCGTGCTGCTGACCCTGCGCATCGCCCGCGACTGGAAGCCCGGGACGGCCTTCCCGACCGCCAGGCTGTTCGATATTGGCGGCTTCCTCGGGCTCGATGGCGCCTTCCGCTTCGGCGCGGGTGGACTGATCGAGCGTGCCCTGGAAGTCCGCGAGGCCAAGGTCACGGGCGTCACCGTGATCAGCCCCGCGCCGACCCGTTTCGAGGACTGAGGAAAATCGGCACGCACGCCTTGCGCGCGCGAGTCCGCACCTCCTAAACAGCGCCCATGGCTGAAGACCTGTTTGACAAGCTGCCGGTGTCCACCGGCGAATCCTACGATGGCTCCGCGATCGAGGTGCTCGAAGGGCTGGAGCCCGTGCGCCGCCGCCCCGGCATGTATATCGGCGGGATCGACGAGCGCGCGCTGCACCACCTCGCCGCCGAAGTGCTCGACAATGCGATGGACGAAGCCGTCGCCGGCCACGCCAACCGCATCGAAGTGACGCTGGATGAAGGAAACCGGCTCACCATCACCGACAACGGGCGCGGCATCCCGGTCGACGAGCATCCCAAATATCCCGGCAAGTCGGCGCTGGAGGTGATCCTCACCACGCTGCACTCGGGCGGCAAGTTCTCCGGCAAGGCCTATGCTACTTCGGGCGGCCTCCACGGCGTCGGCGTCAGCGTGGTCAATGCACTCTCCGTCCTCACCCGCATCGAGGTTGCCCGCAACAAGGAGCTGTGGGTCCAGGAATTCTCGCGCGGGTTAGCGACCGGGCCGCTGCGGCACCTCGGCGGCACGCCCAACCGGCGCGGCACCTCGGTTACCTTCACGCCCGATCCGGAAATCTTCGGTGCCGACGCGCATTTCAAGCCGCTGCGGCTGTTCAAGCTCGCGCGCTCCAAGGCCTATCTCTTCGCCGGGGTCGAAATCCGCTGGAAATGCGCGCCCGCGCTTACCAGCGAAGACGTGCCGACCGAGGCGGTGTTCCAATTTCCGGGCGGTCTGGCCGATCACCTGCGCGAGCAACTCGGCACGCGCGAATGCGTCACCACGCAGTTCTTTTCCGGCACGCAGGACTTTCCGGGCGAGGAACAGGGCCGGGTCGAATGGGCAGTGGCCTGGCCACTGTGGTCCGACGGGGCCTATTCCTGGTACTGCAACACCATCCCCACCCCCGATGGCGGCACCCATGAGGCCGGGATGCGCGCCGCGCTGACCAAGGGCATCCGCGCCTTCGCCGATCTGGTCGGGCAGAAGAAAGCCAAGGACCTCGCCCCGGAAGACGTGATCACCGGCAGCGAGATCATGCTTTCGGTGTTCATCCGCGAACCGCAGTTCCAGAGCCAGACCAAGGACCGGCTGACCAGCCCCGAGGCTGCACGGATGGTCGAGAACGCAGTGCGCGATCATTTCGACCATTTCCTCTCCGATAATCCTGAGCGCGGCAAAGCGCTGCTCGGCCATGTGCTCGAGCGGATGGACGAACGGCTGCGCCGCAAGGCCGAGCGCGAGATCAAGCGCAAGACCGCGACCAGCGCCCGCAAGCTGCGCCTCCCCGGCAAGCTCACCGACTGCACCGGCGAGGGCAAGGGCGAAACCGAGCTGTTCATCGTCGAGGGTGACAGCGCCGGCGGCAGCGCCAAGCAGGCGCGCGACCGCAAGACCCAGGCGATCCTGCCGATCCGCGGCAAGATCCTCAACGTCGCCTCGGCCACCGCCGACAAGATCCGCGCCAACAGCGAGATCGCCGACCTCGGCCTCGCGCTCGGCTGCGGCATGCGCAAGGACTGCAACGCCGACAATCTGCGCTACGACCGGATCGTCATCATGACCGACGCCGATGTCGACGGGGCGCATATCGCCACGCTGCTGATGACCTTCTTCTTCCAGGAAATGCCCGACATCGTCCGGCGCGGGCACCTCTATCTCGCCCAGCCCCCACTCTATCGGCTGACCTCCGGCAAGGAGAGCGCCTACGCCCGCGACGACGCTCACCGCGCCGAGCTGGAGGCAACCCGCTTCAAGGGCAAGAAGGTCGAAGTCGGCCGCTTCAAGGGCCTCGGAGAAATGAACCCGAGCCAGCTGCGCGAAACCACCATGGACCCGGCCAAACGCTCGCTGCTGCGCATCACCCTGCCCCCCGAATACGAAGGTCAGGCGGCGGTGAAGGAACTGGTCGACAAGCTGATGGGCCGCGACCCGGCGCAGAGGTTTATGTTTATCCAGAACCGCGCGGGTGAGCTCGATCCGGAGATGATTGATGCCTAGGCATTCGATATAAGGGTCTGTTAATAAACAAAAATACCCCGATCTCAGTTGATCGATAGAATTGCGCACATCATCCCATGATTAAGTCTACTTATTCGATAGAGTTCAAACTCTACCGATTCGGTAGATAACTCGCAGCCCTTTTCCTGCCGCATCGGGAGACATGCCATGCGTCGCTCCACCACCACCCTCACCACATCACTTGCCGCCACCCTGTTGCTGTTCTCAGCCTGCTCCGAAAAGGCCGCTGATGAGGCAACCAGCACATCGATCGATGCCGCAGCCGAAGGCTCCGCCGATGCCGGTGCCGCCCCCAACCCGCTACCGAAAATGGGTGGAGCGGTCGCTGCTGGTGTTGCCTTCGCCTATAACTTGCGCTTCACTCTGCCCGACACTTCGATCGCCCGGGTCCAGCAGGATCACGCCGCCGCTTGCGAGACATTGGGCGCGGCGCGGTGTCGCGTGACTGGCATGAACTTCGAGCAGGATCGCAGCGGGCCGGCCTCAGCCAGCACGCATTTCCTGCTCGCGCCCGACCTCGCCCGGCGCTTTGCCAGCGAAGGGATCACCGCGGTCGAGAAGGTCGATGGCAAGCTCGATACGGCGTCGATCGACGGGCAGGATGCCGACGGTGCGATCCGTATCTCCCAGCACGACAGCGCCGCGATCCAGGCCGAGCTCGACCGGCTCAATGCCCGGCTCAAGGCCAAGGGTCTGGCCGGAGCCGAGCGCGCGGAAATCCAGTCGCGCATCAACCAGCTCAGCGAGCAGCAGCGCGGTGAAGTCGCCCTGCGCCGGGACCGGGAAGCGGCAATTGCCACCACCCCGGTCAACTACAGCTACGCCAGCGAAGGCCTTATCGAAGGTTCCGGCACCTTCTCCAAGGCTGCGTCGGCCAGTTGGGGCAGCGCCCAGACCGCGCTTGGCGTGGCACTGCTGCTCGGCGGGATCTCCCTGCCCTGGCTGGTGCTCGCGGGCCTGCTCGTGTTGCTCTGGCGCTCGCGCGGTGCCCTGCGCCGCCTGCTTGGCGCGGCTGCGGCGGATCCGCTCCCGCCGCAGTGATCCCCTCGCCCGCGCTGGCTTCCCCTCACCAGCCGGCGCGGGCGACTTTTCCCACTTGCCACGTTTCGAAGCGCAACCTAGCGCCTTAAGCACCCGCTTAACCGATGAGTTTCGCCCCTATGCGCTTCGAAGGCACCAGCAATTATGTCGCCACCGACGACCTCAAGGTCGCGGTCAACGCCGCGGTAATGCTGCGCCGCCCGCTGCTGGTGAAGGGCGAGCCCGGCACCGGCAAGACCGTGCTGGCGCAGGAGATCGCCAAGGCGGTGGGCGCGCCGCTGATCGAATGGAACGTCAAATCCACCACCAAGGCGCAACAAGGCCTTTATGAATATGACGCGGTCGCCCGCCTGCGCGACGGACAGCTCGGCGATGAGCGAGTGCATGACATCCGCAACTACATCAAACGCGGCAAGCTGTGGGATGCCTTCACCTCGCCGCAGCTTCCAGTCCTGCTGATCGACGAGATCGACAAGGCCGACATCGAGTTCCCCAAC
>CANJSX010000094.1 GCA_947477055.1 Sphingomonadaceae bacterium
AAGGATCAGCTCTCCAAGATGTGGGTGCTGCGCCGCATCCTGATGCAGATGGGCACGATCGACGCGATGGAATTCCTGCTCGACAAGATGAAGGATTCCAAGTCGAACGAGGACTTCTTCGCGACCATGAACCAGTAAGAGGCTCTCTCACGTGCTTGATCTGCTTGTCGCGTCTGCTTCGGCCGTTCCCTCGCTGGGTGGACCGGTCGAGATCTGGGGCCATATCGTCTCGGATTTCTCGAACATCACCTCGCCGACCGCCATGGCGGCATTTCTGCAAGTGCTGATGATCGACGTGGTGCTCGCTGGCGACAATGCGATTGTCGTCGGCGCACTGGCGGCTGGCTTGCCTGCTGCCCAGCGCAAGAAGGTGATCGCGCTCGGCGTGCTCGCGGCATTGGTGCTGCGCGTGGTTTTCGCGCTGACTGTCACCTGGCTGCTCGGTATTGTCGGGCTGGTGCTGGCGGGTGGTATCCTGCTGCTGTGGGTCGCCTGGCGGATGTACCGCGACATCAAAGGCCACAGCGCCAGTGAATCGCCGGGTTCACCGGAGATCGAAGGCGATGAGCACTCCGGCATCACAGCTTCGAAGAGCTTTGCCGCCGCCGCCTGGTCGGTAGCCATCGCCGACGTCTCCATGAGCCTCGACAATGTGCTGGCAGTGGCCGGTGCGGCGCGCGATCATCCAGGCATTCTGATCGTCGGCTTGATCGTTGCGGTCGCGTTGATGGGCATCGCAGCCAACCTCATCGCCAAGTACATCGAGCGCTATCGCTGGATCGGCTGGGTTGGCCTGACGGTGATCCTTTATGTCGCGGCCAAGATGATCTGGGATGGTACGCATGAGGTGGTTCCGCTGCTTACGATGTAGACCCATGGAGAGCCAACCATGACCGAGTGCGACGATTCGGGCGGCCTTGTTCTGCTTGCGGCACTTGTTTCGCGCGTCGAAGCTTTGGTCGCCTCTTCGGTGCTGGAAGCGGCTGGCATCCATGTTTTTGTTGGTGCGGTTCATCATGCTTCGGCGGAGGTCAATTCGCTGGCGCTTGGCGGCCATCGCTTGATGGTTCCAGCTACCCAGCACAGGCTGGCCAGCGGCCTCCTGCGCGAGGTGCTGGGCAACAATGAGTGGGGCTTCAGTTATGGCCTGCGACGGGCTGTGTTGAAGTTCCTCGGACTATGGGCGGGCATCCAGATCGGTATCGTGACCTGCGGTGTGATGCTTGGAGTGATTGGCGGCCCGATCTTGTTCGCCATCCCGTTGGCGGTGCTCGGTGTGCCGGTTAATCCGCAGGGCCGTGGTGACTATTTTCTCTCTGCCGAGGCTGACTAGCGCTCAACCCAGGTTTCGCGCAAAAAACTCCTCGGTCCGCTGGTCCGCCAGCTTCGCCCCGGCATCGTTGCGGCGGGCGCTGAAGGTGTCGGCGAAGCCGTGGTCCAGCCCCACATAGTCATGCAGCGTGACGTGCGGATTGCCATCCAGCCCCGCGTGCATCGCGGCCTGCTGGTCGGGGCCAACGAAGCCGTCGGCAGTGGGGATGTGGAGCATCAGCTGGCCCGAGATGTTCTGCGCCTCGTCGAGCATGGCGGCGATGCCGACGCCGTAATAGCCGACCGCCGCCTCAATATCGGTACGGGCGGCCATCTCGTAGGCGATCTTGCCGCCCATGCAGAAGCCGACCACCCCGGTTTTCACCCCATGCACCTGCGCGCGAATCCAGCTCAGCACCGCCTTGAGGTCTTCAAGGCCACGGGTGAAATCATGCTTCATCATCAGGTCGATCGCTTGCTGGAATTCGGCCGGCACATCGGAATCGAGCTCGACGCCCGGCTGCTGGCGCCAGAAGATATCCGGCGCGACTGCAAGGTAGCCAAGCGCGGCCCAGTCATCGGCCTTCTTCACGATCCCCGGGTTCACCCCGAAGATTTCCTGCACCACGATCACCGCGCCGCGCGGGCTACCGGCCGGGCGGACGACATAGGCGGGCATATCGCCGCTGGCATCGAGCGTGGCAATCAGGGAGTTCGTGGCCATCCGGCATCTCCTCTAAACGATTTGCGGCGCACCTAAGCCCGCGCAATGGACTTTGCCAAGCCAGTATGCCAGCAATCGGGCCAGAAAATGGACCAGCAATCGGGGCAACCCATCCAGCGGAGCACGGCCATGAAGGTGAATGTCGAGGTTGATTGCACCCCCGAAGAGGCGCGCCGCTTTCTCGGCCTGCCGGATGTGACCAAGGCGAACGATGTCTATGTCGATGCTTTGACCAACGCCATGAAGGGCGTGGGCAACATCGATCAGCTGCAGGATCTGGCCAAGCAGGTCGCGCCAATGGGCCAGCTCGGGCTCAAGCTGTTCCAGCAGTTCATGGAGAGCAGCACCGGCATCGCTGCCGGCTCAGGCAAGAAGCCGGGAGGCTGAGGCTCCACAGGATGACCCGATGACCGCGACCATCTTTGCCCATTCCAGCGGCTCGCCGCCGGCAGCGATCGCGGTGATCCGGATCAGCGGTCCGCAAGCCCGGGAGGCCTTGCGCGCGCTGGCTGGCAGGGTTCCGCCGCCACGCCATGCCAGCCTGGTCTCACTGCACGATGCCGGCGGCCAGGTGATCGACCGCTCCATGGCGCTGTGGCTGCCCGGTCCAGGCACGGCGACTGGCGAGGATGTGGCGGAACTGCATTGCCACGGGGGCAGGGCCGTAATCGCTGCGGTAGAGGCCGCGCTGGCTGCGCTACCCGGATTGCGCAAGGCCGAGCCAGGCGAATTTACCCGCTGCGCCTTCACCAATGGTCGCATCGATCTGGCCGAGGCTGAGGGCTTGGCCGACCTACTCACCGCCGAGACGGAATTGCAGCGCCGTTCCGCCATGGCGATGGCGGAAGGAGCCTTGTCACGCCGAGTCGAGGTCTGGCGCGAGACGCTGTTGTCGGCATCGGCACGGCTTGAGGCGGTGCTCGATTTCTCGGATGAGGGTGATGTCACCGAGCTTCCTGCGGATCTGATGACCGGGATCGAGGCACTCGGCCATGAGATCGAATTGTGGTTGGACCGGCCGCGGGCCGAGGCGCTACGCGAAGGCTTCCGGGTGGTCATTGCTGGGCCTCCGAACGCAGGAAAAAGCACACTTTTCAATATCATGGTTGAATCCGAGGCCGCCATTGCCACGCCCATTCCTGGCACCACCCGTGACGTCTTGACCCGTCCGGTATCCCTTGACGGAGTGCCGTTCCTGTTCGCCGACACTGCTGGACTGCATGACAATGCTGGCGACGAGGTTGAGGCGATCGGGATCGAGCGGGCGCTCGATGCGCTCGATCGCGCCGATCTTGTGCTGTGGCTGGGTCCGGAGGGCGCTGGGCCACATGGCTGCTGGGAAATCACCTCGCAGTGCGACAAGGCTGATGCGCCGCGCAAGCGCCACCCGCGTCACCGGATCTCTGCGGTATCGGGTGAGGGCCTGTTCGATCTACGGGCGGATCTGGTCAACACGGCGCGGGAGTCGCTGCCTCAACCGGGCGAAGCGGCCCTCAATGAGCGTCAGCACGCCTTGCTGGAACGGGTCTTGCGGGCGATTGGCGAGGCCAGTGAGGATCTCGATCCGCTGATCGCTGCGGAATGCCTGCGCCAGGCCCGCGTTGCCTTCGACGCCCTGCTGGGCCGCTGCGAGACCGAAGACATGCTCGACGCGCTGTTTGGGCGTTTTTGCATCGGGAAGTAGGTCGCGGCGCAAAGGATTGTTCCACGTGGAACAGTCCTCAGCTAAGGCGCTGACGATGGATGCATTCGACATCATTGTTGTGGGCGGCGGACACGCCGGGGTCGAAGCGGCGGCTGTCGCGGCGCGGATGGGTGCGCGCACGGCATTGGTGAGCTTCGATCTATCGGCAATCGGCGCGATGAGCTGCAATCCGGCGATCGGAGGGCTCGGCAAGGGGCACCTCGTTCGCGAAGTCGATGCCTTTGACGGGTTGATAGCGCGCGCGGCGGATGCGTCGGCGATCCACTACCGCATGCTCAACCGCTCCAAGGGCAGCGCTGTACAGGGGCCGCGGGTCCAGGTCGACCGACGCCTGTTCAAGGCGGCGATCCAGCGGATGCTGACTGCACAACCCGGTCTGTCGCTGGTCGCGGGTGAAGTGGGAGCGCTGCGGCTGGAGGGAGGCAGGGCCTGCGGTGTTGTGTTGGCGGATGGCACTGGATTGGCCGCAAGAGCAGTCATTCTGTGCACCGGCACCTTCCTTGGTGGCACCCTGTTCCGGGGCGAGGAGCGGATTGAGGGCGGCCGGATCGGCGAAGCCTCGGCCCAGCGGCTGGCGGCGCAGCTACGCGAGGCCGACTTGCCGATGGCGCGGCTCAAGACCGGGACCCCGCCACGCCTCGACGGGCGGACGATCGATTGGGCGAGGCTCGATGAGCAGCCCTCCGATGCCGAACCGTGGACCATGTCAACGCTGACCACTGCGCGCCCGAATCCGCAGCTATTCTGCGCGATCACGCGGACCAATGCGCGAAGCCACGACGTCATCCGCGCCAATCTCCACCGCTCACCACTGTTCTCCGGTGCAATCGGTGCGCAGGGTCCGCGCTATTGTCCCTCGATCGAGGACAAGATCCACCGCTTCGCCGATCGTGATGGGCACCAGGTCTTCCTCGAACCTGAGGGGCTCGATACCCCTCTGGTATATCCCAACGGGATCAGCACTTCGCTTCCTGCGGATGTGCAGCTGGACATGCTGCGGACGATGGAGGGGTTGCAAGCTGTCGAAATGGTCGTCCCCGGCTATGCAGTGGAGTACGATCACATCGATCCGCGCACGCTGCGCACCAGCCTTGAGTTGCGCGAGATCCCAGGCCTTTACTGTGCTGGCCAACTCAATGGAACGACCGGCTACGAGGAGGCAGCCGCGCAAGGGTTGACCGCGGGATTGCACGCCGCCACGTCGATCTTGGGCCGCGAAGCGCCGGCGCTTGACCGGGCGAACAGCTATATGGCGGTGATGATCGACGACCTCACGCTGCATGGCGTGTCCGAGCCCTACCGCATGCTGACCGCGCGCGCGGAATACCGGCTGCGGCTGCGGGCCAACAATGCCTCGACGCGGCTGACCCCACTTGCGCTGGCTGGGGGCTGCGTCGGGACGGAGCGGCGCGATTGGTTCGAGGCGCGGCTGGCCCGGCGCGCATCGCTCGAAGCGGAACTTGACCGGGAGGTTGGAGCGGCGGAACTGGCATCGGCGGGAATTACAGTTCGCGCAGACACAGGACGCTTACCGCTTCGGGAATGGCTGCGGTTCGGCGGGGTCGATCTCGGCAAGCTGGAACCCTGGTTAGGCGTTCCGCAGGATGTCGAGCTAGCGGACGAACTGGCAGAAGATGCGGTCTATGCCCCCTATCTGTCCCGGCAGGACAATGAACTGCGCGATCTGCGCGCTAGTGAGGCACTGCATTTGGGCGATGGTTTTCCCTATTCAACCGTTCCTGGCCTGTCGCGCGAGATGGTCGAACGGCTCGCCAGGGTCCAGCCGGCCACGCTGGCGGCGGCTGGGCGGGTTCCGGGGATCACTCCGGCAGCTCTTGCTGCATTGCTGGTCCATGCCCGGCGCCGTGCGGCATGATTGAGACCGCAGATCAGGCCCGTGACTGGATCACCGCGCTGCCGGAAGGCGATTCCGTGGCGATGGATCGGCTGGAACTGCTGGTTGCGCTGCTGACAGAGGAGAACAAGCGGCAGAATCTCGTCGCTGCCGCGAGTCTGGCGTCGGTCTGGCAGCGCCACATCGCCGATTCCGCTCAGCTTCTTGCCCATGTGCCTTGCGATGAATCCTCGCCCTGGCTCGATCTTGGCACAGGGGCTGGGTTCCCGGGATTGGTGATTGCTGCACTTCGGCCCGAATGCGAGGTGATCATGGTTGAATCCCGTGGACGCCGGGCTGAGTGGCTCGAGCGCGCGCGAATCGCCATGGGGCTGAAACGGGCTCGCCTGGTCGGTTCGCGGCTCCAACAGGTTGAAACAATCGAGGTGCAGGTCATTTCCGCACGCGCCTTTGCTCCGCTTGACCGATTGCTGACGCTATCCGCACGCTTTTCCACAAACGACACGCTCTGGCTGTTGCCGAAGGGCCGGTCGGCCCTGCAGGAACTGGAACTAATCCGGGGTTGGCAGCACATGTTCCACGTGGAACAATCGCTGACAGATGCCGAAGCCGGTGTCATTGTCGGCAAAATCGCGCGCAAGAAGGGAAAGAACTGGTGATTCGTGTAGCCATCGCCAATCAGAAGGGCGGAGTGGGCAAGACCACCACGGCTATCAACATCGCCACAGCGATGGCCGCAACCGGCTGGCGCGTGCTGCTGATCGACCTCGACCCGCAAGGCAATGCTTCGACTGGGATCGGAATTACGAGCGATCAGCGGGGCGCCTCGTCCTACGATCTGCTGGTCGATAGCCTGCCGCTGCGCGAATGCATCGTTCCCTCGAAGATCCCCGGGCTCGATGTCATCCCGGCGACGGTCGATCTCTCGGGCGCGGAAATCGAGCTGGTTTCGATGGAGAATCGTACCGATCGCCTGTCGCGGGCGCTGGCGCAGGATATCAGCCACGACATCTGCTTTATCGACTGTCCGCCGTCCCTGGGTCTGCTCACATTGAACGCCCTGTCGGCGGCCGATACGCTGCTGGTGCCTCTGCAATGCGAGTTTTTCGCGCTCGAGGGCCTCTCGCAGCTGCTCCGCACGGTCGAGCAGGTGCAGCAACGCTTCAATCCTGATCTGGGGATCGTCGGCGTGGCGCTGACCATGTTCGATCGCCGCAACCGCTTGACCGACCTGGTTTCCGAGGATGTGCGCTCCTGCCTCGGCCCGCTGGTGTTCGAGACGGTGATCCCGCGCAACGTGCGCCTGTCGGAAGCGCCGAGCCATGGGCTGCCGGCGCTGGTCTACGACCACGCCTGCGCTGGAAGTAAGGCCTATATGTCCCTCGCGCGCGAGCTGATCGCCCGCCTGCCCGAACGAAGGAAGGCCGCATGAGCGACGATCCCGTGATTCGTATGCCGTCAGCGCAGGCCGCTCCGCCCAAGCGCAAACCGCTGGCGCTGGGGCGCGGGCTGGGTGCCTTGCTGGGCGAGTCGCGGCGCGAGGAGCCGCTGGTCACCACCGGGCAAAGTCCGGCGGAACGGGGCGAGGCCCCGCGCGGCGAGGTATCGGGATTGGCGCAACTCCCGGTTGCCGCGATCGAGCCGCATCCCGACCAGCCCCGGCGCCATTTCGACGATGCGGCCCTCGACGAGCTGGCGGCCTCGATTGCCGCGCGCGGCGTGATCCAGCCAGTCATCGTCCGCCCGCTCGGGTCCGGCCGCTATCAGCTGGTCGCTGGTGAACGCCGCTGGCGGGCCGCGCAGCGTGCACAACTTCATGAAATTCCTGCATTAGTTCGTGATCTCGATGATCGCGAGGTCACCGCGCTGGCGCTGATCGAGAACCTCCAGCGCGAGGATCTCAATCCCATCGAAGAGGCACGGGCCTATCACCGGCTGGCGGAAGGCGAGGGCATGACCCAGGCCGACATCGCCCGGATGGTCGACAAGTCGCGCAGCCATGTCGCCAATTTCCAGCGGTTGTTGCAGCTGCCCGAGAGCGTCATCGCCATGGTCGAGGGTGGCAGCCTTTCGATGGGCCATGCCCGCGCGCTGGTCGGCGTGGACGATGCAGTGCGGATCGCCGAGACTGCAGTAGCCAAACGTCTCTCCGTGCGCGAAGTCGAGGCACTGGCGCGGCGCGGGCTGCGTGAAGGCGGCAAGCCGCGCCGGGCCAGGAGCGAGTACCGCGATGCCGATTCGGCCGATATCGCCGCGGTGCAGGCGCACCTAGAAGAATTCCTCGGCTTGTCGGTCAAAATCAACGCCGATGCCGATCCGCGGTCGGGTTCGGTTACCATTCGT
>CANJSX010000095.1 GCA_947477055.1 Sphingomonadaceae bacterium
GGTGATGACGATCGCCAGCACGCCGTCGGAAAAGGCCTCGATCCGGGCGACGCCCTTGCTGCCTTCGGTTTCGGTGTGGTTCATTCCCGGCCTCCCGTGTTGCGGCAAGACGAGAGCCCTCTCCCCTTCAGGGGAGAGGGTTGGGAGAGGGGGGCGGCCCTATTCGAGCTTCGCCACTCTCCGAGCTTCGCCAGGCCCCTACGGGGTAGGCTACGCTACCTCTCCCCTGAAGGGGAGAGGGCAAAAGATCAGTTCTTGCTCTGGTCGACCAGCTTGTTCGCGCCGATCCAGGGCATCATCGCGCGCAGGCGGGCGCCGGTTTCCTCAATCGGATGGGCCTCGGCGGCCTTGCGGGCGGCCTTGAGTTCGGGCTGTCCGGCGCGGTTGTCGAGCACGAAGTTCTTCACGAACCGCCCGCTGGTGATGTCGGCCAGTACGCGCTTCATTTCGGCCTTGGTCTCAGCGGTGATGATCCGCGGACCGCTGGTGATGTCGCCATATTCGGCGGTGTTCGAGATCGAGTAGCGCATGTTGGCGATGCCGCCTTCATAGAGCAGGTCGACGATCAGCTTGGTCTCATGGAGGCACTCGAAATAGGCCATTTCCGGGGCATAACCGGCTTCGACCAGCGTCTCGAACCCGGCCTGGATCAGGTGGGTAATGCCGCCGCAGAGCACGGCCTGCTCGCCGAACAGATCGGTTTCGCATTCTTCCTTGAAATTGGTCTCGATGATCCCCGAGCGTCCTCCACCGACACCCGAGGCGTAGGCGAGGCCAACGTCATGGGCATTGCCGGTCGCGTCCTGATGGACGGCGATCAGGCAGGGCACGCCGCCACCGCGAACATACTCGCTGCGCACGGTGTGGCCCGGGCCTTTGGGTGCGATCATGATCACGTCGATGTCGCCGCGCGGTTCGATCAGGCCGAAGTGGATGTTGAGCCCGTGGGCAAAGGCCAGCGCCGCGCCCGGCTTCAGGTTGGCGTGAATGTCATCGGCGTAGATCGCCGCCTGATGTTCGTCGGGGGCGAGGATCATCAGCACGTCGGCCCAGGCGGCTGCGTCCTTGTTGGCCATCACCTTGAAGCCCGCGGCCTCGGCCTTCTTGGCGCTGGCCGAACCGGGTCGCAGCGCAATCGCAACGTCCTTGACGCCGCTGTCGCGCAGGTTCTGCGCATGGGCGTGGCCCTGGCTGCCATAGCCGAGCACGGCAATCTTCTTGCTCGTGACCAGGTTGATGTCGCAATCGGCGTCGTAATAGACCTTCATTTCTCTTCCCTATCCAATTCGTCATGCTGAACTTGTTTCAGCACCCATCATGCCCCACTCACCGACCTGCGCCTTTAGGCACAATGGGCACTGAAACAAGTTCAGGGTGACGGTGAGTTCGAAAATTATGCCCCCAGCGGTCCCCGCGTCATCCCGACGATGCCGGTGCGGCCGACTTCGACCAGCCCCAGTTCGCGCATGATGGCGATGAAGCTGTCGACCTTGTCGGGCGTGCCGGTCAGCTCGAAGATGAAGCTGCTGGTCGTGGTATCGACTACCTTGGCACGGAACACGTCGGCGACGCGCAGCGCCTCGACCCGGGCCTCGCCCTTGCCGGATACCTTGATCAGCGCCAGCTCGCGCTCGACATGGGCGTCCATCTCGGTGAGGTCGATCACCTTGTGGACCGGCACCAGCCGTTCCAGCTGGGCGCGGATCTGGTCGATCACGGTCGGCGGACCGTGGGTGACAATGGTGATCCGGCTGACGGTGTGGTTTTCGGTGATATCGGCCACGGTCAGGCTGTCGATATTATAGCCGCGCGCGGTGAACAGCCCGGCGATCTTGGCGAGAATCCCTGCCTCGTTATCGACCATGACGGTGAGAACGTGCCGCGCTTCGGCCAGCTGCTGGATCTTCATCATTGTCCGGCTCCCCCTACACCAGCGCTTTGGCTTCGTCGCCCATCGTTCCGGCGACGCTGTCGCCATAGAGGATCATTTCGGTGTGCGCAGCCCCGCTCGGGATCATCGGGAAGCAGTTCGCCTCGTTATGGACGCAGCAATCGACGATCACCGGGCCATCATAATCGATCATCGCCTGGATTCCGGCGTCGAGCTGGTCCTCGCTCTCGATGCGGATGCCCTTCCAGCCATAGGCGTCGGCCAGCTTCACGAAATCGGGCAGACTGTCGGAGTAGCTTTCCGAATAGCGGCTTTCATAGGTGAGTTCCTGCCACTGGCGGACCATCCCCATCCATTCGTTGTTGAGGATGAAGACCTTGACCGGCAGGCGGAACTGGGTGGCGGTGCCCATTTCCTGGATGTTCATCTGGATCGAGGCATCGCCGGCAATGTCGATCACCAGACTCTCGGGATTGCCGAGCTGCGCGCCGATCGCTGCGGGCAGCCCATAGCCCATCGTGCCCAGCCCGCCCGACGTCAGCCATTTGTTCGGCGCAAAGAACGGGAAATATTGGGCGGCCCACATCTGATGCTGGCCGACCTCAGTCGAAATGATCGTGTCGCGGTGCTTGGTCAGCTCGAACAGTCGCTGCACCGCCAGCTGCGGCATGATCGCCTTGCGGTTGCGCGGATAGGCGAGGCTCTTCTTGCCGCGCCATTCGGTGATACGGGCCTTCCACGCCGAAAGGTCGCGCGGCTTGCGGGTGCCCCATGCGGCGATCAATTGCTCGAGCACCTTGGCGCAATCGCCGATCACCGGCAGGTCGACCGGCACGATCTTGTTGATCGAGGCGCGGTCGATATCGATGTGGATCTTGGTCGAATTAGGGGCGAAGGCATCGAGCCGGCCGGTCACCCGGTCGTCAAACCGCGCGCCGATGGCGACGATCAGGTCGGCCTGGTTCATCGCCAGATTGGATTCATAGGTGCCGTGCATGCCCAGCATGCCGAGCCAGTCGGGATGATCGGCCGGGAAGGCACCAAGCCCCATCAGCGTCGAGGTAACCGGCGCGCCGGTCAGCGCCTGCAGCTGGCGCAGCAGTTCGCTGGCGCGCGGACCGGAATTGATCACGCCGCCGCCGGTGTAGAAGATCGGAGCCTTGGCGTTGGCCAGCAGCTCGATCGCCTTGGCGATATCGGCGGGTGCGCCTTCGGTCTGCGGGGAATAGCGGTTGCGCCGCTGCGGAGCTGCGTTGGTCCAGGTGGCGGTGGCGATCTGCACATCCTTGGGGATGTCGATCACGACCGGGCCGGGCCGGCCGGTGGTGGCGATCTGGAAGGCTTCGCCGACTATCGCGGCCAGTTCAGAAGGGTCCTTCACCAGATAGTTGTGCTTGGTGCAGTGGCGGGTGATACCGATGGTATCGGCTTCCTGGAACGCGTCCGAGCCGATCAGTGCGGTCGGCACCTGGCCGGTGATCACCACCAGCGGGATCGAATCCATGAAGGCATCGGCGATGCCGGTGACGGCATTGGTCGCGCCCGGGCCAGAGGTGACCAGCACCACGCCCGGCTTGCCGGTGGAGCGGGCATAGCCCTCGGCCGCATGGGCCGCGCCGGCTTCATGGCGGACGAGGATGTGGCGGATCCGCTCTTCGCCGAACAGCGCGTCATAGATCGGCAGCACCGCGCCGCCGGGATAGCCGAACACGAATTCGACCCCCTGCCGCACCAGGCTCTCGACCAGGATATTTGCGCCGCTGCGCTCCTCGCTCACCGTAACTATCCTTCATTCACTTCTCCTCCCCATTGATGGGGGAGGGATACGGAGGCTTGGCAGCTTGCTGCCTAGCCGGAGTTGGGTGGGGGTGATTTCCCCCGCTGGACCGGGTCACCCCCATCCAACTGCGCCTAGGCTCCTTCGTCGCCAAGGCTTCATATCCTTCCCCCATCAAGGGGGAAGGTAAAGCGGCATCTCTGAAAAGGGTTGCCCGGCACAGGTGACTGCGCCGGGCTTCCTCTCCAACTCGCGATAGGCCGGCTATACCGCCAACTTGTGCATCGCAATATGCGACACGAAATAACATGTCAAGAGCTATTTTTGTAATAAAACACCAAAATGTGATGCGATGTCGTAAGTTTGGGATTGAATGCGCCGCCATTCCGGTGGCGGCTGGTTGCGGAACCAGGTGTATTGCCGCTTGGCATAGTTGCGCGTCGCCTGCGCCCCGCGCTTCTCCGCCTCGGCGAGGTCCCATTCGCCGGCGAGATAGCCGGCGATCTCGCGCACTCCGATGGCACGCATCACGGGCAGGGCGGGGTCGAGGTTGCGCGCAAGCAGGCGTTCCACTTCGGCTACCGCGCCGCCTTCCAGCATCAGTGCGAAGCGCCGGTCGCAGCGCTCGTACAGCCAGTCGCGCGGGGGCAGGAGCACGGCGGCGTGCAGCGCAACCGCGCCGCCGATCCCGCCGACCCGTTCAGCCTGCCACTCCGCCATCGGACGGCCGGTCGAGCGGATCACCTCGAGCGCGCGGGCGATGCGGGTGGTGTCGGCGGGGCTAAGTGCAGCGGCGCGGACGGGATCTTCGCGGGTGAGGGCGGCAAAGGCGTCTGTCACCGCAAGGGCGCGAACCGCCGTTCGCACCGCAGGATCGATCGGCGGGACGGGAGCAATGCCATCGATCAGCGTGTGCAGGTAAAGCCCGGTCCCACCGACCAGAATCGGCACACCGCCGGCTTCGTGAACTTCGGCGATCTCCCGCTGCGCCGCTGCCGCCCATTCCGCCGCCGAACAGGCCAGCACGCCGTCCCAGCCTCCGAACAGCCGATGCTCGATCCCGCGCATCTCCTCCGCCGATGGTCGGGCCGAGAGCACAGCAAGATCGGCATAGACCTGTGCGCTATCGGCATTGATAACTACCGCACGGCGGCCCTGGCGCTCGATCGCTTCGGCCAGCGTCACCGCACAATCGCTCTTGCCGCTGGCCGTCGGCCCTGCAATGAGCGCGACCGGCGGCAGGCTGGTCGTCGCATCGAGGGAACTGGCAGTGCTCATCGCCCGGCTGATAGCAGAACCGGAAGGCTTGTCCGCAAATTGTGACGCTGCAATCGCGGCGCTGGCGGCGCAGGGCATCTCGGCTCAGGCGGGCGAAGCGGGCGAGGGCATGCTGCAGTTCACCGCCGATACCGCCGACCGGATCGCACTGCGCGAGACGATTGATGCGCATTTCGCGCCGTCCGACCTGCTCGTGGCCGATCACCTGCCGCTAGTGCCGCGGCTGTTCGTGTCGGACATGGATTCGACCATGATCTCTGCCGAATGCATCGATGAACTCGCCGATTTTGCCGGGATCAAGCACCAGATCGCCGCGATCACTGAACGGGCGATGCAGGGCGAGCTCGATTTCGAAAGCGCGCTGCGCGAACGCGTGATGCTGCTGCGCGACCTCTCCGAAGATGCCATCGCCGAATGCCTCGCCACCCGTATCGCCTTGATGCCGGGCGCCAAGGTGCTGGTCGCGACACTCAAGGCACTGGGCTGTCGCACCGTGCTGGTGACCGGCGGCTTTCACCAGTTCGCCGATCCGGTCGCCAAGGATCTCGGCTTCGAGCATGTCGTCGGCAACCGTCTCGCCATCGACGGGGGGCGGCTGACCGGCGGACTGGTCGGACCGATCACCGACAGCTCGGTCAAGAAGCGGGTGCTGGAGGATGAGGCGGCGTTGCTCGGCGGCGGGCCGAGCCTCGCCATCGGTGACGGGGCCAACGACATCTCGATGATCGAGGCGGCGACCTATGGCCTGGCCTATCGCGCCAAGCCCAAGGCCCGTGCCGCCGCCGATGGCTGGATCGACCGGGTCGACCTGACTGCGGTGCTGCAACTGCTCGGCATTCCCCGCTCCGACTGGGAGTGGTAGTAAGCGAATTCATTCTGTTGACATTAGTGTCAGTAGAGCTACATCTATCGCCATGGATATGAAGCCTGCAAACTTTCGTGCGGATGACTTGCCGCTGTTCGATCCCGCCCGCCCCGAGCTGCGCTATGATCTCCCCCGCGCCTGGCGCCACTTCCTCGCGCTGGTAGCCAACAAGGAAGACACCCGGGAGGTGTTCCACATCTTCGAGGCGCTGCCCTTTAAGGGGCTGCGCGACGCGGCCGAGAGCTTCTTCGCCAGCCCGGAAGGGCAGGCGGTCCGCGCCGCCGAACCGTTCCTTCCCCCGATCCTCGACGATCATGCCGCGCTGCGGATTATGCCGGCGGGCAGCCTCGCCCACGCCTATTGCGATTTCATGGAGGCCGAAGGGCTGACCGCGCAGGGGTTGGTCGATGAATTCGCGAGCTTCATGGAAGGGCGTCCGCATTACGAGGACCAGTTCGAATGGTATCTCGACCGGCTGCGCGATACGCATGACCTGCTGCATGTGCTGACCGGCTTCGGCCGCGATAGCCTGGGCGAGCAATGCGTCCTGGCCTTCACCTACAGCCAGCAGCCCAGCCCGGCGCATCTGTTCATCGCCTATGCCGGTGCGCGCGAGATCAAGTCGAAGGTCAAGAGCGCCGCCCCGGTTTACGGCGCGGTGCGCGAAGGCCAGCGCCTCGGCAAAGCTTGCCCCCGGCTGATCGAGATGTCGGTGCGCGAACTGCTGCCGTTGCCGCTGGAGGAAGTCCGGGTGCGGCTGAACATTACGCCCCCGGTGGAATATTTTCGCGCCCACGCGATTTGGCGCGGCATGAGCGTCGATCCCTATGAGTTGATGGCGCCGGAGAAGCGCGGCGATCAGGTAGTTGGCGCGGCGTAGTTGATGCCAAGGCGGATGGCTTGGGCCAGCAGCCGCTTGTCTCGCGTCCAGAGTTCGCCGCGTATAAATGTCGTAGAGGCCATTAGATGGCTGTCGACATAGCCGATACCGGTTCCCGCCAGGCCATTGTGTCCGATGTATTGCATGACTTCGCCATGGCGGGCGACCGGCACTGACGGGAAGAGCTCGAACTGCTCGATAACCTCATCGCGGCGCGCGAACTATCCAAGCCCGACTTCGGCAATGCTATAGGGGTGCATCTGAATGCGGCCGGCATCGATCAGCTCTGCCAGATGTGGATCGGCCATCCGCAGGTGATCGATCCAGATATTGGCATCGACCAGGATCACACCGGCGACTCATCGCCTTCGTTGGGCGCCCAGGCCGATGGATAGCTGCCGCCCAGCGCGATGATCCGCCTCCCGGCCTCACGCTGGACCATTTCGGTGAGCGCGCGGCGGATGAGCGCGTTACGCTCGGTAATGCCGGTGATCTGCTGAGCGCGGACGAGAAGTCCGTCATCGATGGAAATGGCCGTCCGCATGCATCATAATTAGCATCAATTGATGCTGATTTCAATGCTTCGATGCCGACTTGCCCTTATGCGTAGCGATCAGCCCATCGAGCTCCACGATCCGTGTCCGTTCGGGCGTGTCCTTGGTGAGGCCCTTGAGGCGGCAGGTTGCCCAGAGGCTCTTGCGTTCGGATTCCAGCGCCTTGAGATAGAGATCGGCCATCAGGTTTCCATCCAATCACGGAAGAAGCTCTCGCTGGCTTCGCGGAGTGCGGTGAGGGGGACCGAGAAGCCCGGGCCGACAACCGCGTTACCGCCAGTAGTCCCAATCCGCGTCATCGGGATGCCCGCGGCCTGAAGCGTCTCGGCCGCCGCGCTGGTCACGATGTAGCGCGATTGATCCTCGCCAAAGGCAGCGAACTGGTCGCCGATCTGCTCGAGGCTGCAGCCGATGCCGCTTTTGAGCGCCATTTCCGCGAGCGCGACCACCAGTCCGCCATCGGACACATCATGCACCGCGCTGACCTTCCCGTCGGCGATCAGCTGGCGGACAAATTCGCCATGGGCGCGCTCCTTCGCCAGATCGACCGGCGGGGGCGCACCGTCTTCGCGGCCGTGCAATTCGCGCAGCCACAGCGACTGGCCGAGCTGGCCATTGTTCTGGCCGATCACGAAGATTGCCTCGCCCTCGGCCTTGAACGCGATCGTCGCCATTCGTTCATGGTCGTCCA
>CANJSX010000096.1 GCA_947477055.1 Sphingomonadaceae bacterium
ATCCCGACGGGACGATCGCCGCGCGCTGGGGCGCCGATAGCGAAAACCGCACTGCGCCGGGCAACTTCATCGCTCCGCATGGTCTCGCGATCGACTCAAAGGGCAGCCTCTATGTCGCCGAAGTCGCGACGACCTTCGGCGGCCTGCGCGGCATTCCCAAGGACGTGACCATGGGACACCAGATCCAGAAGTTCCGCCGCGTCCGCTGACCGGGAGGAGGGAGCCATGGCTGCACCGCTCGTCGCGAACCTGATTTGTGGCAGTCCGTGGCGTAATCACGATTACGATTACGCCCGGCTGCACCTCGGCAAGGTTCTCTATGATCTCAATGGGATCAGGACCGATTGCTGGCAGGATTTCGAGGACGGCGCAGCCATCGCCCAGGCCGATCTGCTGGTGACTTACACCTCGCAGATCCCGGTCACCGACAAGGCGTCGACGACGCTGCGGCGATGGCTGGAGAAGGGTGGGCGCTGGTTTGCGATGCACTCCAGCAGTTCGCTGGCCGGCAACACGGCCATGGCGCAGATTCTCGGCTGCCAGTTCGTCGACCACCCGCCTTACCATGAGTTCAAGGTGCAGGTGATGAAGCCGGAGGATCCGCTGCTTCAGGGCATTTCGGACTTCTCGGTTTCGGACGAGATGCACTGCCTCGATATTGTCGCCAAGAATGTCGAGGTGCTGCTGCAGTCTCGTTGGGGTGGCAGGGGCGTGCTTGGTATTACTCACGAAGAGCAGGATCGTCCGCTGATGTATCGCCGCAAGATCGGCGATGCTGGCGGCGGGGTGCTTTATCTCGCGCTGGGCCATGCCAACCGGCCCTATGACAAACCCCGTCCCGATTATGCCGACCAGCCCGATTGTCGCGGGCCCTGGGGCAGCGAGCCGTTCGAAACGCTCGTGCGCCGCGGCATCGAATGGGCGGCCCGACGCAAGGAATTCTGATTATGGCAGTTCAAGCAATGCGGCTGGTGCTCAAGCCCGCCGGAGTGGATGAAACGACCGCCGAGGACAAACAGATCATCCTCGACCTGCTGGTCGATGAGGTCAGCGGTGCCAGCACCGGGCCATTCCCGGCTTGGGGTCGCATTGGCGATTTCCGCAAGGCAGAAACGCTCGTGCCCTTCACCCTGATGATGGACGGGCGGATGGATACCGGCGCCTATGCCAGCGACGCGCAGCGTCAGGATTTCCTTGATATCCGGGGTGCCCAGCTCGGCACCGGCAAGACCGTCATGCTGCGCTCGGGCGAGGACGCCAGCGAATACGAAATCGCACGGATGACGCCGCTGATCGCCTGAGGGTCCGCAGCGGCCTCAGCCGAAATCGCTCGCCGGGCCGGGATAGCGGGCCATGCGGATGCGGTGGATCTTGCCGGCCTTGAGTCGGTAGAAGGCTAGGGTGACGATGGCGCGCTCCTCGCCGGCGCGGAATTCGAGGCCGTGTTTGAGGTAGTCGCGATGCGGCTGAAACGTGGTTGCCAGCACCGCGCCGACCACGTCGCCGGTCAGGGCGAATTCCTGCAGTTCCACATGCTCGTCGGAACAGGCGTGGAAGTCCTCGTAGAATGCGCGGATCGCCTGCGGGCTGTCGATCGTCAGCGTGCCGACCTTGTAGCGCACATCGGGGGCGTAATAGGCGATCTGCCGCTCATACTCCCGCGCGTTGAAATGGCCGATGTAGGTCTCGAGGTCCTCCTGCGAGGCGATGAGCGACTGGCCCGGCATCGTGATCCTTCCCTTTATCCGGGAAGGTTCGGGCGCGCCGGACGGGAAGTCAATTCTTCATCCAGGGGTTGTCCGGTGTTGCCGGGATCTCCGGGCCGTGACCTTCGCGCGAGAACAGTTTGATCACCCGTCCGTCCGGGTCTTCGACCCCGATCGCCCAGCTGAGGCCGGTGGCGAACACGCCGGAGTGGTGGACATCGCCAAGCCCATCGAGAAACTCCGCCCAGCGATCCAGCGTCGCCTTGTCGGCGATATGGAGCGAGATCGGGTCCATCTTGCGGGCTACGGCAGCGTGTTCCGGCAGCAGTCGCAGGTCGATTTTGCCGAAGCCCGGCACGTCGCAGATATAGGCATAGATCGCGCCGCCGGCATCGCGGTGGTCAGCGCGCTCGATCCGCTCTGCGCCGAAGACGCGTTCGTAGAAATCGAGCGAGCGGTCGCAATCGGAAACCGCGAGTTTGAGAATGCGCAGGCCATCAAGCGGCGGTCGGGTGGTTGGCATTGTTATCTCCTCTCGCGCGTCAGACCGCGCATTTTGCAAGTACGTCGGCATCGAATTCGAGCCCGAGGCCGGGGCCGGTCGGCAGCACCAGCTCGCCATCCTCGACCTGCATCGGCTCGGTAAACAGCGGCTGGCCCCATGGTACCAGCCCGACGATCAGGCCGTTGGGGACGGCGGCGAGGGGGTGGCACAGCGTTTCCGGGGCGAGGTGGTTGACCACCGGCACGCCATGCGCCCCGGCCATATGCGCCACCTTGAGGAAGCCGGTGAGGCCAAGGTCCTGGTCGATCATTGCGTAGTCCGAGCAACGCTCTTCCAGCAGCCGCGCGAATTCGTGTTCATACTGGAACACTTCGCCGGCGCAGGTCCGCTGGTCCACCGCTGATGTGAACTCGCGCATCGCGGCATAGTCGTGCCAGGCGACCGGGTCCTCGATCCAGTAGAGCTCGCATTCCTCGGTCTCGCGGGCGAAGTGCAGGGCATTGCGCAGGCCCCACTGGAAATTGCCGTCGACGATGATCTTCACGTCCGGCCCGACGCATTCGCGGATGAAGCGGACATGGTCGATCGCCGCATCGAGCGAGGTAAGTCCACAAGGTGCCTTCACCGCACGGAAGCCGCGGGCCAGCACATCCTCAAGGTGGCGGGCGATCACATCCTTGGGCGGGCCGGGCATCAGCCGCCAGTTGGCCGAGATCGGCATCCGCTCACGAAAGCCGCCCATCAGCTTGTGCAGCGGCTGGCCGGCGGCCTTGCCCTTGAGGTCCCAGCAGGCAACGTCGATCGCGCTCGCGGCGCGGCGCTCGATCCCGCTGACCGGCGCGCCGAGGTTGTTGCCGTAGATTTTGGCATGGATCGCCTCGATCGCGGTCGGGTCGGCGCCTTTGAGGCTTTCCACCAACGCCTCGATCACCAGCACCATCGCCCGCAGATTGCGCGGCCCGACGCGGCTGACATAGGCGATGCCTTCCAGCCCTTCGTCGGTCTGCAATTGCAACGTGACATGGGTGGCGGGCATCACCCCTTCGAAGTTGACGGCGACGGCGCGCACGGCACAGCCTGTGATCTTCATTTCGCGCATCCTTTCCCGCCATCGGATGACGGCGGCTATCCCGATACGGCTGGTTCGGCTGCGCGTCTTACCTGCAACGGAAGAAATGTAAGCTCTACAAACCATTATTGTTCTAGATATCAAATGCTTGAATATATTATGTCGCTGATTCCAGAGATAAATCCAGAAAAGTCGTAATACCGCACCAATCATGTTTTCCCTGTCGTGCGGCTTAAACGGGCGCGGCTGGGCATGGCGTTCCGGCGGCACGAAGTCCGTGCCCGAAGCGCCGGGCCTCGCCCATGAGGGAAAGATACATCATGATCAGAAACGCACTTTACGTCACCGCTTCGGCGGTGGCCCTGCTGGCCGCACCGGCCTATGCGCAGAGCCAGGCGGACGACACCGACACCGGCGGTCTCGACGAAATCATCGTCACCGCCACCCGCCAGGAAACCAAGCTGCAGGATACCCCGCTGGCGATCACCGCGGTGACCTCGCAGGCCTTCCAGGACCGTGGCCTCAAGTCGGTCGCTGACCTGTCGAACGCCGTGCCTAACGCCACCTTCCGCCGCGTCCAGGGTGCCTTCGGCCCCGGCGTCAGCGCCTTCATCCGCGGCATCGGCCAGGCCGATACCAGCCTCGGTTCGGAACCGTCGGTCGCCTACTACATCGACGACGTCTATTACCCGATATTGCTGGGCTCGAACTTCGACCTGCTCGACCTCGATCACATCGAAGTGCTGCGCGGGCCGCAGGGCACGCTGTTCGGCCGTAACGCGCTCGCCGGTGCAGTGAACATCGTTTCCAAGCAGCCCAGCGTCACCGAGGCTTCGGGCTACGTCCAGGCGACTACCGGCCGCTACAACCGCCTCGACTTCCGCGCCGGCTTCAACATTCCGCTCAACGACAAGGTTGCGCTGATGGTCGGCGTGATCTCGAAGCAGCGTGACGGCTACCAGAAGGTGCTGGACTTCCGCTGCGAGATGAACCGCCTCGGCACCCCGGCGCAGGGCGGCTCGCTGCCCTTTGCCAGTGGCCTCAACGTCACCTCGAACAACTTCACCGCCACCGATTGCCAGACCGGCACGCTCGGCGGTGAAAACGTCCGCGCCGGCAAGGTCAGCCTGCTGTTCCAGCCGCAGGACAACATCAAGATCACCCTCAACGGCGACTACACGCGCGATCGTTCGGAAAACCCGGCCGACCAGCTGCTGACGGTCACCGGTCCGGGCGGCGCCAACCTGCAAAAGCAGGCGAATGCCTTCGGCGTGGTGTATGACTCGCGCTTCGTCACTGGCAGCCCGTTCACCACCTATGCCACCTACAGCGACCCCACCGGCGCCGGCATGATCGTCCCCGGCATCGCCGGATCGACCAACGCTGCACTGTCCGGACCTAGCACCTTCCACAATGGTCGTTCGAACCGTGGAGGCGCAGCGTTCCCCTCGAGCACCAAGCTCGACAACTGGGGCATCTCGGCCAAGGCCGTGGCTGGCCTGACCAGCGACATCGATCTGACCGCAGTGTTCGGCTATCGCAAGCTGACCGAAACCCACGCCTTCGACATCGACGGTTCGCCGCTAGTGCTGGAGCACACGCTGCTCAACATCGGCGAATCCTTCAAGAACGCCGAGCTGCGGCTGGCCGGCAAGTCCGACCTGATCGACTGGGTCGTCGGCGGCTTCTACTTCACCGGTGACGGCTTCACCCACGCCATCACCTATTCGCCGCAGAGCGCCTTCTACAAGATCCAGAACATCAAGTACGATCCGACCAGCAA
Source organism: Sphingomonadaceae bacterium (assembly GCA_947477055.1). GTDB lineage: Bacteria > Pseudomonadota > Alphaproteobacteria > Sphingomonadales > Sphingomonadaceae > Novosphingobium. The sequence goes on from CANJSX010000096.1 coordinate 5,064, forward strand.
GGCGGCCTTTGCCAATGTCACGGTCAAGCCGATCGAGGGTCTGGGGATCACCGGTGGCCTGCGCTATTCGGACGACGGCAAGGCGGTCGACTTCTCCAACGTGCTCGACACCAATGCGGTTCCGAGCCCGCTGGCGGGCGACACCATCTTCAAGGTCCATCCGCGCGCCAAGCGCTGGGACTGGAAGCTCGGTGCCAACTATCATGTCAATGACGACGTGATGATCTATGCCTCGGCCGCCACCGGCAGCCGCCTTCCCGGCTACAATACCCGTCCGCAGCAGCCCACCCAGGTGGTGCAGTTCGCTGGCGAACGGGCGCTGGCCTATGAAGTCGGCTTCAAGGCCGATGTGCTCGACCGCAAGCTGCGGCTGAACGCCACCGCCTTCTACACCGACTACAAGACCCGCATCACCAACTCGACCGGCGCAGAAATCAACCTGCTGACCGGTGGCGTGGCCCAGCCGGGCACCTGCGTGATCGTGCCCTTCGCCGCTGGCGGTCCGGGTGCCACCACCTGCCGCACGGCCGCTTACAGCCTTGCCACCGATGGTGCGGCGAACCCGGCAGCGGGGATCGGCGTGCTCTCGATCCCGCGCACCTACTTCGTCAATACGCCGGGCAAGGTGAAGGGCTTCGAGCTGGAAATACAGGCCAATCCGATCGACGGGCTGTCGATCAACAGTGCGGTGGGTTATGCGAAGTTCGATTCGCCCGATCTCAAGGCCCGCACCTTCGCCACCGGCCGCATCACCGCCATTCCGGAATTGAACGCCAATGCCGGCGTGCAGTACAAGCTGCCGTTCACCGGCGGCACGCTAACCCCGCGTCTTGACTGGTTCTACACCGGCGATATCAAGACCAGCGCGGCCCGCAGCACCTACGATCAGGCAGCCTACTCGCTGTTCAACGGGCGGCTCACCTACCACCACGAGGAGCATGACTTCACCGTGTCGGTCGGCGTGAACAACCTGTTCAACAAGAAGTACTACTACAACTTCTTCATCTACCAGGATATCGGCTTCCCCAACGTCAACGGCCAGCCCGGCCGTCCGCAGGAGTGGTTCCTGGAAGTCGGCAAGAAGTTCTAATCGACTGACCACGCAACAAGGGGCGAGCCGCGATCCATCGTGGCTCGCCTTTTTGTTTGGGTTGCATGGATTTGCGCGGGATTCCTGAAGACGATTCTGGGCTGGAATCCGGCAGCTTCCGGGACCGGACCGTACAATTTCCGGTGAGGGCAAGCGCCCGGTTCATGCTAGTGCCACTCACCAAGCAAGAACACAGGTCGACGGAAGCACGAGCCCGGCAAATTCGGGCCAGCCGTCGCAGAGACGGATGACCAGAATGAGTGATGCCGAAAGCCCGCAATCCGATTCTGCCAAGCGCGATGAAATGCCCTGGCCATCCCCGTTCCAGTCCTATTATTCGCTGTTTGTGCTGACGATCGTCGTGATGTTCACGGTGCTGGATCGGCAGATCCTGGCGCTGATGATCGATCCGATCAAGGATGATTTCCATATCTCGGACACGCAGGCCGCGCTGCTGATCGGCGCCGCCTTTTCGCTGACTTACGCGATCGCCGGCCTGCCGATCGCCCGCTTTGCCGACCAGACCAATCGCCGCAACCTGATCGCCGGCTGCCTCGCTTTCTGGAGCACCTGCACCATGGCTTGCGGGATCGCCCAGAGCTACGCCGGGCTGATTCTCGCGCGGATCGGGATCGGCATGGGTGAATCGGGCTATGGTCCCGCTACCTGGTCGATCGTGACCGACAGCTTCCCGCGCGAACGCGTGGCCTTCGCCACCGGAACGCTTGGCATCGGCGCGCAGGCCGGGATCGGGCTCGCGTCGCTGGCCGGCGGTGCGGTGCTGGCGCTGGTCTCGCATTTCCCGCCGATGGACATCGGGCCGTTCGGAGTAATCCGCCCCTGGCAATGGGCCTTCATCATCGTTGGCCTGCCCGGCTTGTTGTGGACCATCGCGGTGCTGTCGTTCAAGGAGCCGGCCCGCCGCGGCCTGGCGGTCGGAGCCAAGCCCAAGACCGTGCCGGTGGGTGAAGTCGGGCGCTGGATGAAGAAGGACTGGCGCAGCTATCTTGCGGTGATGGGCGGGTCCTGCATGAAGACCCTGCTCGCCGTCGGCCCATCCACTTGGGGCGCGACCTTCCTGCACCGCGAGTTCGACTGGTCGCTGGCACAGGCCGGGATCGTCACGGGCACGGTCACGCTGCTGGTTTCGCCGTTCGCGTTGATTCTGGGCGGCAAGCTGTCGGAGCATTGGCTGAAGCAGGGTCGCCCCGACGCCAACATCCGGATCGTGCTTTACGGGTTGATCGCCGCTGTGCCGATCTATGCGGTGACGCCGCTACTCGGCAACCCCTGGCTGGTCGTGATCGGCAATGGCGTCGCGACATTCGTCGGCACGCTCGGGTTCGGTCCCGGTATTGCGGCGTTCCAGCTGATCACGCCCAGCGTGATGCGGGCGCAGGTCAGCTCGATCCACCAGTTCGCCAACAACGTGATCGCCTTCATGCTCAGCCCGCTGATCGTGGCGCTGTTCACCGACTTCCTGTTCAAGGACGAGGGCGCGCTGAAGTATTCGATGTCTCTCAACGCACTGCTCATGGGCTCGCTGGCGATCGTCATCACCTGGCAGGGCGTGAAGCCCTACGGCCGTTCCTACGAGCGCGCGGTGCGCGATCAGCTGTGACGGAAGCGTCTGGACGGGGCGGGCGTTTACGCCCATTCTGGCCGCAATGAGCGACATTCCTGACGAGGACATGACCGACGCCGAGGCGCTGCTC
>CANJSX010000097.1 GCA_947477055.1 Sphingomonadaceae bacterium
CATAGGTGAAGGTCACCCGGCCAGGGACAAGCTCAAGCACGCCCTCGGGGCTCTTGTCGACCACCACGTCGATCAGCTTGCGGACCTCGCCGAGATAGTCGGCCAGGCTCGGCACATCGGGGTTGAGGCTGGCGAACAGCAGCCCGCGATATTCCTCGAAGCGCGCGACCTTGGCCAGGTCGTGGTTCTCCTGATCGAAGCCGGCGCCATAGCAGCCGTTCTTCTGCCACTTGATGTTGCGGTTCACCCCGGCGCTGTCGAAGGTCCAGCTGTGATAGGGGCAGACGTGGCGGCTGGCGTTGCCGCACAGCTTCTGCACCAACCGCACGCCCTTGTGCGGGCAGGCGTTGACGAAGCACCGCAGCTCCCCTCCCGCATCGCGGCTGACGATGATCGGAACCCGGCCGATGAAGCCCGAGAAATAGTCGTTAGGCTGCTCGGCCTGGGTGGCGAGGCCGATGAACACCCAGCTGCCCTCGAAGATGTGCTCCATCTCGAGCTCGAACAGCTCCGGATCGGCAAATAGCGCGCGGTTGACGCGGAACACGCCATCCTCCGGGCGATCATCGATCAGGTCGCGAAGTGCGAAGGTGGTCATTTCGTTAGCCTTGTAGCGGTGCGTGATCGGCCAATGCCGCGATCACATGCTCGCGCCGCAGGGGTAGTGGATCATCACCGGCGCGACCTTGGCGTAGTTGGGCAGATCGGCACCCACTGCCTGCCCCTCGGGCGAGGCCAGTGCTGCGCCAAGCGCCGCGCCGTCGACAAAATCAGCCTCGAAGACGCAGAAATACGGCGAATCACCGGCCGTAGAAGCGACGGAAAAGCTGTAACGCATCGCCAGCAGGCCCGGCAATTTGCGTGCGAGCGGAAGATGCGTGGCCTCGTAATAGGCTTTGAACGCCTCGGGATCGGGCTGCGGCGGATAAAGCACGACGACTTTGTGCATGGAGACTCTCCCAGTGATTCGGCTCGCCGGCAGGGGCGAGCCAGTGATTGCATGCCGAATAGGTTAACGTGATAAGTATTGTTCGGCAACACTCTTTTTGCGCCAGATTGCCGCGCTAGACTAGTCCACGTCCTTGATTGCTGCGGCGAGCGCGCAGAGTTCGGCCATCAGCTGCTCCAGCCGCGCGGCTCCGAACCGGCTCGAATATTCGTCCATGACCCGCCGCACGGTCAGCGAGACCACGCGGACGACTTCCTTGCCGGCATCCGACAGCTCGACCACGGCGCGGCGCCGGTCGGCAGGATCTGACGTGCGGATGATCAGTTTGCGTTCTTCCAGTTCCTTGAGGATCCGGGTGACGCTGGGAGCGTGAAGCAGGCCGACTTCGGCCAGGCCGGTCGCGTCGGTCGTGCCGTGATCATTAATGACGCGCATCACCCGCCACTGCGGCTCGGTGATGTTATATTCGCGCAGCTTGGGTCGCATCGGGGCGAGAATCGCCTCCTTGGTGCCCAGTACGATCGCCGCGATCGACTGTTCGAATGGCGGCAATGGCTCTCCGGCACTCATCTCCCGCCTCCAATTCTCGTTACCGCCGCACCGGGCAAGCGAAACTTCCTGTAGAGGCTTGCCCTGCGCCGCGCGCGTTATTATTAACTTGTGAAGTTTATTGCTGTGCATTCATATAAACCCGAACGGCAGCGGATGACGATTCGACCGGAACGGGCAGGGAGAGAGGGACATGGTGGCGTCACGCCAGACTTCGCCGTGTCCGGAGCGATCATGAAGCGTTTTGATTATATCGTGATCGGTTCGGGGTCCGCCGGCTCCATCGTCGCCACGCGGCTGAGCGAGGATGCCGATGTCTCGGTGCTGCTGCTTGAAGCTGGCCGGCGTGACGATCATCCCTTCATGGCCATGCCGATCGCTTTCCCCAAGGTGGCGCGGTCCAAACCCTATATCTGGCCTTACGAAACCGACCCTGAGCCGGGCCTGGAAGGCCGTCAGCTGCCGATTCTGCGCGGACGCACGCTGGGCGGTTGCTCCTCGATCAACGCCATGATCAACGTGCGCGGCAGCCGCTATGACTACGAGGGCTGGCGCCAGCAGGGGCTCGAAGGCTGGGGTTATTCCGACGTCCTGCCCTATTTCAAGAAGCTCGAATCGAGCTGGCGCGGCGGCGGCCTCTATCACGGTGCTGACGGCCCGGTCGGCAATGCCCCGGTCGATCGCCCCGAATGCTACTTTCCGGAGTTGCGACAGGCCGCGCTCAATGCCGGTTTTCCCGAATGCCTCGATCACAACGGGGAAGGGCAGGAGGGTATCAGCCGGATCGAGCTGACCACCAATTCCGGCCGCCGCGCCAGCACGGCAAGGGCCTATCTCCACCCGGCGATGAAGACCCGCGGCAATCTGACCGTGATGACCGGGGCGCAAACCACGCGCATCCTCACCGAAGGCCGCCGCGCGACCGGCGTGGAATTGATCCGCAAGGGCAAGCTTGAGCAGATCCAGGCCGAGCGTGAGGTGATCGTCTGCGCCGGCACTTACAGCTCGCCGCATCTGCTGATGCATTCGGGTATCGGCCCGGCCGACCATCTGCGTGAAATCGGGATCGACGTGGTGCGCGATCTTCCCGGCGTCGGCGAAAACCTGCAGGAGCACCCCAACCTGCTCAACATCTACCGCGCGAGCGGCAAGATCGGGCTGACGCGCTATTTGCGGCTCGACCGGGCGACCATGGCGGTGATGCAATGGGCGCTCACCGGCGAGGGGCCGTTCTCGACCGCCGGCACGGTCGCCAATTTGTTCATGCGCAGTCGGCCAGATCTGCTCCGGCCCGATGTGCAGATCATCATCATGCCGATCCACCAGCATGCCGAGCTGTGGGTGCCCGGGATCACCAAGCCGCCGGTCTATGCCTTCACCGCCCGGGTCGGTATCCTCCATGCGCAATCGCGCGGCTGGGTGCGGCTGCGCTCGGCCAATCCGCTCGACCTGCCGCGCATTTGCTTCAACATGTTCACCGATCCGGCCGACATGCCGGCGATGATCAGCGCCGTGCGCCAGAGCCGCAATGTCTTTGCGCAGTCGCCGATGCGCGAGCTGATCGCCGAGGAACTGCTCCCCGACGGCGCGGCGCAGAGCGATGCCGAGCTTGAGACCGCGATCCGCCAGCAGGCCGAACACCGCCACCACGCCGTCGGCACCTGCCGCATGGGGATCGACGATCTCGCCGTGGTCGATGCCCAGCTGCGCGTCCACGGTTTCGACAATCTGCGCGTCGCCGATGCCTCGATCATGCCCGACGATCCCTCGGGCAACACCAATGTGCCGACCCTGATGATCGGCGAAAAGGCCGCGGATCTGATAAAGGGTAGGTCGCTGGCGCCAGAGTTGGTCTAGGCGATCCGCCTTGCCGGATAGGGCGTGCCGTCCTTGCGCAAATATCCCTGCGCGGTGAACACCATGTCGATGTCCGAATAGGCGCCGCCGGACTCGCGATCCCCGCCGCTGATCACCACGAAGCTGCAATCCGCCTCGCTTTCGTTGATCAGGTGATGGCCGTTCTGCACGCCCTTGGCCCAGGCGACCACATCGCCGGGGCTCACGATGGTCCGACCTTCATCCTCGACCAGCACCGCTTCGCCCGAGATCATCACCAGCAGCTCGTCCTCGCCTTCGTGTCAGTGGCGCTGGGATGACCAGGCGCCGGGCCTCAGCACCGCATGGGTGGCGCCGAATTCGGTCAGCCCCGCAGCCGGGGCTAGCCGCCGCCACAACCGGCCCGCCATCTGGCGATGGAAGGGATTGGGGTAGCCGGTGCTGTCGCTTTGCGGGATGGCGTCGAGATCGATCTTGGGCATGAGGCTCCCTCCTTGCTTGTCACCTTCGTGCCGACACCATATGCGATTGCGGTGATGGTTGAAGCCCCCGATGTTACAAGCCTCGCCGAGGCGCTGATCGCCTGCCCTTCGGTCACCCCGGCCGAAGGGCTGGTGTTCGATTGCCTTGAGGCGCAGCTCGCACCGCTGGGCTTCGCGGTGCATCGCTTCATCACTGGCTCCGCGCCGGACGGACCGGTCGAAAACCTTTTCGCGCTCCGCCAGGGCCCGGAGGGCAGCCGCCACTTCGCCTATGCCGGCCATGTCGATGTGGTCCCGCCGGGCGAGGGCTGGACCAGCGCGCCGTTTGCGCCCGAGCGGCGCGGGGAACTGCTCTACGGGCGCGGTGCGGTCGACATGAAGGGCTCGATCGCGGCGATGGTCTGCGCGCTGCATGAGGTGCCGGCGGAAGCGGGCACGATCAGCCTGATCGTCACCGGCGACGAAGAAGGCGCGGCCAAGTACGGTACGGTCGCCCTGATCGAGCATATGCGCGGTGTGGGCGCGATCCCCGATCTGTGCCTGGTGGGCGAGCCGACCTCGGTTGCGCGGCTGGGCGATACGATGAAGATCGGCCGGCGCGGCTCGGTCAACATCTGGCTTGAGGTCGAGGGGCGCGAAGGCCACGTCGCTTACCCCCACCTCGCCGACAATCCCGCTCCTCGTCTCGTCGCCATGCTGGCGGAGCTTGACGCGCTGGTGCTCGATACGGGAACAGACTGGTTTCAGGCCTCGAACCTCGAGATCACTGAAATTGCGATCGGCAACACCGCCACCAACGTGATCCCCTCGCGCGCCACCGCCCGCATTTCGATCCGCTTCAACGATCTCCACTCCGGGCCGGAACTGGCCTCCCGCGTTGCTGAAATCGCCGCGCGCCACGGCGGCAGCGCCCGCCCGGTGATCTCGGGCGAGGCATTTCTGACTCCGCCGGGCGTCTTCTCCGAACTGGTCGCTGCCGCGGTCGAAGCGGAAACCGGGGTAGTCCCCGAAGCCTCGACCAGCGGAGGCACGTCCGATGCGCGGTTCCTCAAGGACCTGTGCCCGGTGATCGAGTTCGGCCTGTGCAACGCCACGATGCACAAGCGCGACGAGGCCGTGGCGATTCCCGACCTTGAAGCGCTGGTGCGCATCTATCGCCGTATTGCCCTGGCCGCACTGGCGGGTTGATTGCCCATTTTCCGCTGATTGACGCGGCGCGGGGCGCTGTTAGTCTCGCGCGAAATCAATTCCATCAAGGATCGCGCATGGCCCGCAGGCTGACCCTATTCATCGTTATCGGCATGGTGCTGGGGCTGCTGCTGGGCTGGGCGCTCAACCGCCACTATGCCGCCGATGATCCCGCGCTGGCGGCGTGGGCGGATTATTTGCGGCTGTTGCCGGACGTCTTCCTGCACCTGATCAAGATGATCATCGCCCCGCTGATTTTCGCGACGCTGGTCACTGGCATCGCCAGCATGGGCGATGCGGCGGCGCTGGGCCGCATTGGCGGGCGGGCGCTCGGCTGGTTCATCACCGCCAGCCTCGTCTCGATCGGGCTCGGCCTGCTGCTGGTCAACCTGTTCCAGCCCGGCGTGGGCCTTGAATTTACAGCGCCGACCGGCGGCCCCGAACTGGCCACGAGCGAGTTCACCCTGCGCCATTTCGTGCTCGAGATCTTCCCGACCAGCGTGTTCGATGCGATGGCCAAAAACAACGTGCTGCAGATTCTGGCCTTCTCGCTGTTCGCTGGCGTCGGCCTCTCGGCGCTGGGCGAGCGCGGGGCGGTGCTGGTCAGGGGCTGCGATGCGCTGGCGCTGCTGATGCTGCAGATCACCGATTACGTGATGCGGACCGCGCCCTTCGCGGTGTTCGGCGCGCTGGCAGCGGTGGTGGCGACCAAGGGCATTTCGATCATCCAGACCTACGGCATCTTCGTCAGCGAATTTTACTTCGGGCTGGCGCTGCTGTGGATCATCCTGTTCTCGCTCGGCGGATTGTTCCTCGGCAAGCGGGTGCTGCACCTCGCGCGTTATATCCGTGAGCCGATCCTGCTGGCCTTTTCGACCGCCAGCTCGGAAGCCGCGCTGCCCAAGCTGTTCGAGCAGCTCGACCGCTTCGGCGTGCCGCGCCGCATCTCGGGCTTCGTCCTGCCGATGGGCTACAGCTTCAATCTTGACGGCTCGATGATGTACACCAGCTTCGCCACGCTGTTCATCGCCCAGGCCTATGGCGTGGAGCTTTCCGTCACTCAGCAGATCCTGATGTTGCTGACGCTGATGATCACCTCCAAGGGCATCGCCGGGGTGCCGCGCGCCAGCCTGGTGGTGATCTCGGCCACGCTCACCCAGTTCGGCTTGCCGGCCGAGGGCGTATTCCTGCTGCTCGGGGTGGATTTCTTCCTCGACATGGGCCGCACCGCCACCAACGTCGTCGGCAATGCGGTGGCGACTTCGGTCATCACCCGTTGGGAAGGCATGCTCCAGCCGATGATGGACCCCGATGCCGAGCCTGTGCACGCCCCGGCCGATACGCCCGAGCATGGGCGCAAGGGGCTGCATCTCGATCCGGAGCAGTAGGGTAAATCACGGCCTCGGCCCGGCGCTCTTTTCCTTGAAGCTGCAATGATCGGTGACCGGACAGCGCCAGCACTCCGGCGTGCGCGCCTTGCAGATGTAGCGGCCGTGGAGGATCAGCCAGTGATGCGCGCCGACGCGGAACGGGGCGGGCACCTTCTTCTCAAGCTGCTTTTCTACCGCCAGCACGGTCTTGCCCTTGGCCAGACCGGTGCGGTTGCCGACGCGGAAGATATGCGTGTCGACCGCGAAGGTTTCGGCTCCGAAGGCGCAGTTCATCACCACATTGGCGGTCTTGCGCCCGACTCCTGGCAGAGTGGTCAGCACATCGCGGTCCGCCGGAACTTCGCCGCCGAAATCGCGAACCAGAATCTCGGACAGGGCGATGACGTTCTTCGCCTTGGTATTGAATAGCCCGATGGTCTTGATGTGCTGCTTGAGGCCTTCCTCGCCCAGCGCCACCATCTGCGCCGGGTTCTTTACCTCGCGGAACAGCGCCCGCGTTGCCTTATTGACGCCCACGTCTGTCGCCTGCGCAGAGAGCACCACCGCGACCAGCAACTGGTAGGTATTGCCGAATTCCAACTCGGTCTGCGGATCGGGATTGAGCTCGGCCAGGCGCCGGAAGAATTCGAAGACCTGGTCGCGCTTCAAAGGCCAAGCACCTGCGCCATCGTGTGCCGTCCCGCCGGCTGCCCCACCAGCCACTGCGCCGCGCGGATTGCGCCCTTGGCGAAGATGCCTCGGTTTTCGGCGAGGTGGGAGAAGCTCAGCCGCTCGCTGTCGGTGAGGAAATGGACCGAATGGTCGCCCGCCACGGTCCCGCCGCGCAGGCTCGCGAAGCCGATTGCGCCCGGCTCGCGCTTGCCGGTGATGCCGTCGCGTCCGCGTTCGCTGTGGTCGGAAAGCGTGATCCCGCGGCCCTTTGCTGCGGCTTCGCCCAGCAGCAGCGCGGTGCCGGATGGGGCGTCGACCTTCATGCGGTGGTGAGTCTCGACGATCTCGATGTCCCAGTCCTCGCCCAGCCGGCCTGCCGCCTCGCGCACCAGCCAGGCCAGCATGTTGACCCCGAGCGAGGTATTGCCGGTCTGCAGCACGGCGATGCTTGCGGCGGCATGGTCGATCAGGAAATGGTGGCGCTCTTCCAGCCCGGTGGTGCCGATCAGGATCGGCACGCCCGCCGCCATCGCTGCATCGAGATTGGCCTC
>CANJSX010000098.1 GCA_947477055.1 Sphingomonadaceae bacterium
CGAGACCACCGAGGCGCTGCTGGCGCTGCGCTTTGCTGCGCGGCGCGCCGTTCGCACTGGCGGCGCGGTGCAGCTGCTGGCGCTGATCCCGCCGCAGCCCTTCGTCGCCTTTGCCGGGGTGCAGGCGACCATCGAGGCCGAAGCTGCCGCTCATGCCGAAACCTTGCTGGCCAGTGCTGCCGGAAACGTCCTGTCCGAAGGCGCCGCGATGCCCGAGATTTCGGTGCACTCGGGCGAAGGGGTCAAGGTGGTGATCGAATATCTGGCCGAGCATCCCGAAGTCGCCGCGCTGGTGCTGGGTGCGGCGGCGGAAGGCGGGCCGGGGCCGCTGGTTACCCATTTCTCCGGCGCCGGTGCGGGGCAACTCCCCTGCCCGCTGTATATCGTCCCCGGATCGCTGGCCGAAGCCGAGGTCGACCGGCTGAGCTGATCAGCGACGGCGCCCCTGGTGGCGGATGTTACCCGGCCGCCCGCGCTTTCCGGGGGAATGCTCCCCTAGCTTTTTATGCGGCATAGGCCGCCCGCGCAGCTCGATCGGCGCGGAACCGCCCTGCTCGAGCTCGAACTTGAGCGCTCCGGTCAGCGGGTTTGCCTCGGCCAGCCGCAGCGGCAGGATCATGCCGATGACATAGCGCGTCCCGCTCTCCTCGCCTTCGAGCACATGGCTGCGCTCATCGAAGGAGAAGCGCTCGCGCCCCAGCGTCGAAACCGGCACCAACCCGTCGCCGCCCAGTCCGATGATGGTGGCGAAGAAGCCGAACTTGAGCACCCCGGTAATGCGCGTCTCGAACACTTCGCCGACCCGGGCCGAGAGCCAGGCTGCGACATAGCGGTCGATCGTGTCGCGTTCGGCCTCCATCGCGCGGCGCTCGGCCGCGCTGAGTGCGTCTGAGACGCGCGAGAGGTCGTCCCGGTCGCGTTCGGAGAGGCCTGAGGTGGCCGGCAGATCGGCCTTGGGCGCGGGTTGCTCCAGCCCATAGGCATCGACCAACGCGCGGTGCACCAGCAGATCGGCATAGCGACGGATCGGCGAGGTGAAATGCGCATAGCTGCCCAGCGCCAGCCCGAAGTGCCCGGCGTTGCGCGGCCCGTAATAAGCCTGCGTCTGGCTGCGCAGCACCGCCTCCATGATCAGCGCCTTCTCGGCATCGTCAGCGATGTCCTTGAGCAGGCGGTTGAACAGGCCCGGGGTGATCACCTGCCCCAGCGCGAGATTGCGATCGAAAGTGGCGAGATAGTCCTTGAGCGCGACCAGCTTCTCGCGGCTCGGCGGCTCGTGAATCCGGTAGACCACCGGGGCGACCTTGGCTTCCAGCGCCTTGGCGGCCGCGACATTGGCGGCGATCATGAAGTCCTCGACCACCCGGTGCGCATCGAGCCGTTCGCGCAGGCGAATCTCGACGATCTTGCCGGCCTCATCAAGCACCACCCGCCGCTCGGGCAGTTCCAGTGCGAGCGGATCACGCTGGCTGCGCGCGCTTTCGAGGCAACGCCAAGCGTCCCACAAGTTGGCGAGGTGCGGTTCGGCCCGGCCCTCGTCGATCCGCGCCTGCGCGTCCTCATAGGCGATCACTTCGGCGATCCGCACCAGAGCGCGGGTGAAGCGCCATTCGGTGATGCGGCCATCGGCGGCGATGTGCAGGTGGCAGGCCATCGCCGCGCGGTCTTCGCCGGAGCGCAAGGAGCAGACATCGGCCGAGAGCACCTCGGGCAGCATCGGCACCACCCGGTCGGGGAAATAGACCGAATTACCGCGCTTCCTCGCCTCGCGATCGAGCAGGCTGCCGGGACGAACGTAGAAGCTGACATCGGCAATCGCGACCAGCGCGCGGAAGCCCCCGGAGCCGTCCGGCTCGGCCCAGATCGCATCGTCGTGATCGCGCGCATCGCTGGGATCGATCGCCACGATCGGCAGGTGCCGCAGATCCTCACGGTGGTCCGCGCTGACCGGCAGTTTTGCGGCCAGCTCGCCCTCGGTGAGAGTTTCAGGCGTGAAGGCAAAGGGGATGCCGTGCTTGTGGATCGCGATCAGGCTGAAGGCGCGCGGGGCGAGCGGATCGCCCAGCACCTCGGTGACCTTGACGCCTGAGCGCGGGTTCCGGCCGGCCGGCTCGGCCAGCACCAGTTGCCCGGCTTCCGCTCCGCCGAGATCGGCAATCGGCATCGAATTGCGTTCACGCTTGTCGACCGGGGCGAGCCAGCCCTTGCCGGTGGCGTCGAGCTCGACCACGCCCAGCACCTGATCGGCGCGGGTGGGCAGCTTCTTCATCGGCTGGGCGATCCATCCGTGGGCGGTTTCCTCTGTCCGGGCCAGTACCCGGTCGCCGACGCGCAGGGCGGAGCCTTTGCCCTTTTCCCGCAGGCGCAGCTTGGGCGGCGGGGTGGCATCGTCAGGCTGCCAGCTATCGAGAATCGCGACGGCCTCACCTTCGTCGATCTCGACCACGCGCAGCACCGTGACCTTGGCCACCCCGCCCATGCGATGATAGGCGCTGCGCTTGCCGTCGATCAGGCCCTCATCGGCCATGTCCTTGAGTAGCGCCTTGAGCAGGATCTTCTCCTGCCCCTTGAGCCCGAAAGCCCGCGCGATTTCGCGCTTGCCGGCGGTCTCTTCCGCATTGGCGATGAAATCCAGGACTTGTTTCCTGCTCGGCAGGCCTTGCGGCAGCTTCGGCCCCCGTGGCAACTCAGTAGGCCCGGGCGACGAAGATGCGCTCGACCGCCGGCTGCCCGGTGAACAGGCAGGTGCCCGTCGCCGGCGCCGCATCCAGCGGCGTGTTGCGGATCGTCAGCTTGAGCGCCTTGAGCTTGGCGACCACCTCTTCCAGTTCCGCCCCGCCCGGCCGTGACCAGGAGAGTTCGACCCAGCCCGGATAGCGCTTCTCGTCGGCGAAGAGGGCTTCGAGCTCGGCCAGCGAGGTTACGCCGCGTTCGATATTCGCATCGCGGCGCGCAGTTGCATCGGCGTGGAGCGACCGCTGGATATCCTCGATCTCGGCCGCCGCTGCGGCGAGAAACGCCTCGCGGGCCTGCGCTGCAAAATTGACCTTGGCATCCTCGCGCCACAGCCGGTCGCGGCGCAGCACGGAAACCATTGCGCCTGCGGCATCGCGTCCGCCGATCTCGAGGATCAGCGGCACGCCCTTCTTGACCCAGGCCCAGCGCTTCTGCGTGGCCTTGCCCGGGCGCTTGTCGAGCAGCACGCGCAGCGGTTCACCCAGCGCCGATTGCTTGACCAGCGCCGCGCGGAGTTCCTCGCAATAGGCCAGCAACGCCGCATCGCCATCATCCTCGCGCAGCATCGGCAGGATCACGATCTGCTGCGGGGCGATCGCGGGCGGCACGCGCAGGCCGTCGTCGTCGCCGTGGGTCATGATGACGCCGCCGATCATCCGGGTCGAAACGCCCCAGCTGGTGGTGTGGCACAGCGCCTGCTGCCCTTCGCGGTCTTGATAGCGGATCTCGGCCGCCTCGGCGAAACCGGTGCCGAGGTAGTGCGAGGTGCCGGCCTGCAGCGCCTTGCCATCCTGCATCATCGCCTCGATGCTGTAGGTCGCGACTGCGCCGGGGAAGCGCTCGTTCTCGGGCTTCTCGCCGGCGAACACCGGCATCGCCAGTGCCTCTTCGGAGAAGCTGCGATACATCTCGAGCGCGCGCAGCGTCTCGATCATCGCATCGGCGCGGTCGGCGTGGGCGGTGTGGCCTTCCTGCCAGAGGAACTCGCTGGTGCGCAGGAACATGCGGGTGCGCATTTCCCAGCGCACGACATTGGCCCACTGGTTGGCCAGCAGCGGCAGGTCGCGCCAGCTCTGCACCCAGCGACTCATCGCCGCACCGATTACGGTTTCCGAGGTGGGGCGCACGATCAGCGGCTCTTCCAGCTTTGCCTCTGGATCGGGCACCAGCCCGCCCTTGCCGTCAGCGATCAGCCGGTGATGCGTGACGACCGCCATTTCCTTGGCGAAGCCGTCGACATGCGCAGCTTCCTTGGCGAAGAAGGACAGCGGGATGAACAGCGGGAAGTAGCAATTCTCCACCCCGGCGGCCTTGATCCGCTCATCCATCAGCTTCTGGATGCGCTCCCAGATGCCATAGCCCCAGGGCCGGATCACCATGCAGCCGCGCACGCCGGATTCCTCGGCCATCTCGGCTTCGGTGATGACATCCTGATACCAGGCCGCGAAATCGGCATCGCGGGTGACGGACAGGGCATGGCGGATCTGGCTCATCGGACGGGCTTCTGTGCAGCGGAAGTGGAAATGCGAAGATCGCGGCCAACGCCAGGGCGCTGACCGGTTGTCGACGGACTAGCTGGCTGTGACCACGGGTCAAGCCCGGGCAGGATTTAACTCGAAAGCTTGTCGAGCTTATCCTGCATCGCCGCCATCTGCGTGCGCAACGCGGCGAGATCGTCGGCCGGGGTCGCTTCTTCGGCCGTGGCTTCGGCCTGGCCGCGCTCAAAGCCCGGCATGAAGGCCGAGGCTGCGGCCTTGAACATCGCCATGTTCTGCTGCGCCAGTTTGGCCAGCGAGTTCGCGCCGATCGATTCCTCGAAGGCCTTGTGCAGCTTCACCTGATTGGTGCGGAAATTGTCCATCGAGGCTTCGAGGTAGTGCGGGATCAGCGGCTGCATCGAATTGCCATACATCGAGATCAGCTGGCGCAGGAAATTCACCGGCAGCATCTGCTCGCCGTGCGTTTCCTCTTCCATGATGATCTGGGTGAGGATCTGATGCGTGATATCGGCGCCGGTCTTGGCGTCGAGCACCTTGAAATCCACGCCCTCGCGGGTCATCTTCGAGAGATGGTCGAGCGTGATGTAGCTTGAAGACTGGGTATTGTAGAGCCGCCGGTTGGCGTACTTCTTGATGATCACCGCCTCATCGGCGCTGGCCTTGCTTACCATGGTAGAACCACCTCGTACCCAGAATGCTATCGGCGTTGTTGCACATGCGCTGCGCAGTTGCAACAAAGCTGTTGCTGCGCAGCAAAACCGTACCGGAACGGATCAGCGCGAGAAGCGCTTGCCCAGCAGGGTCAGCAGTTCGTATTGCGAAAGCCCGCTGATCGCGCTGGCGGCGGGCAAGTCATAGGCGACCTCGACCCAGTCCCCTTCGCGCAGCTCCGGTGCGGCAGCGAGGTCTATCACGGTCATGTCCATCGAGACCCGGCCGAGCACCGGCAGCTCGCGACCTTTCGAGATCATGCTGCCCTTGCCCGACCAGCACCGCAGATACCCGTCGGCATAGCCCAGCGCGACCACCCCGACCCGCATCGGCCGCTCGGCGACGAAGATGGAGTTGTAACCGACGGCGTCGCCCGCAGCGAGATCGCGCAGCTGCATGATCGCCGCCATCGGCCGCACCACTTGCCGGATTTCGCCCACCAGCGCCTTGCAGGGCACGCCGCCATACAGCGCCACGCCGGGCCGGGTGAGATCGCCGTGCCACGCCGCGCCCAGCGCAATCCCGGCACTGTTGGCCAGGCTCGCCCGGCGATGCGGGAGCAGGCTGCGCGCCTCCTGCCAGCGGGCCAGCTGGAGCGCATTCATCGGCACATCCTCTTCGGAGGAGGCCAGATGCGAATGGAGCACGTCGATATCGAGCTGGCGCAGCAGCGGATCGCCCAGTTCGCTCATGGCGAGGCCGAGCCGGTTGATTCCGGTATCGACCATCACGTCGCACAGGCCGCCGCCGATCTCGATCCAGCGCCTCGCCTGATCGAGCGAATTGATCACCTGCCGCACGCCCTTGGCCTTGGCCCATTGCGCGTCGATGGCGGCCAGCGGACCGTGCAGCAGTGCGATCGATCCCGGCTCGACTAGGTCGACGATGTCGGCCGCTTCCGCAGTGTAGGTGACGAAGAAATCGCGGCACCCGGCCTGATGCAACACCGGCACCGCTTGCCGTGCGCCGACCCCGTAGGCATCGGCCTTGACCGCCGCCCCGGCCCGCGCCGCGCCGGACAGCCGGTCCAGTGCCGCCCAGTTATGCGCCAGTGCCGCGCGGTCTAGATCGAGCCGGAGCGCCGCCGGCAGCGCCTCAGCCGGCATCGTCTTCGAAATCACGCGGCGGGCCGCCCTTCAGGCCCCACATGGCAACGAGCAGTGCAACCAGAGCGATCACCCAAGTGTACCACAGCCCGGAATAGGGATTCCCGGTTTTCGCAACGATGTAACTGGCGATGAGCGGCAGGAATCCACCGAAATAGCCGGTCCCGATGTGATAGGGGATCGACATCGAGCTGTAACGGATCCGCGCCGGGAACATCTCCGAAAGTAGTGCCGCCACCGGCCCGTAAGTCATGCCCGAGAGTACCATCAAGGCCAGCAACCCGGCAATTATCGCGGCAGCCTGTGCGACTGACGGAGACTGCTTCGCGAGGACATATCCGGCATCGTCAAGCCAACTCTGCAACTGCTTGCTGCGCGCAGCCTTATCATTCCAGACGTAGCGATCGAGCGGTGCCACCGTATCGCCGATGGCAAGCGACAGCCCGGTTTGCGCCCCGAGTTCATAGGGAACGCCTGCGGTCGCCAGATCGGACAGCAGTTTGCCGCAATCGGTCGCCTGCTCCTTGGCGAAGGGATCATAGTTGCACTGCGGCCCGGCCACCAACACCGGTGCAGCCCTGGCGGCATTTGCCAGGCCCGGATTGGCGGCGTTCCCGATCGCCCAGAAGATCGGGAAGATCAGCAGCAGGGTTAGCGCATAGCCCCAGACGATGGGGAGCTTGCGGCCGATCCGGTCGGACAGGCGCCCGAAGATGATGAAGAAGACCATGCCGAGGCCGGCGGAAATGCCGACGATGACTTCCGCCGGGGTATCGGCAATCTTCATCGGACCCTTGAGGAAGCTCAGCGCCGAGAACATCGCAGTGTACCAGATCACCGTCAGCCCCGCGCCGACCCCGAACAGCGCGACGAAGATCCGCTTCTTGTTGCCGGGATAGGTAAAGCTTTCGATCAGCGGATTCCCCGCCAGTTCGCCCTCTTCCTTCATCGCTTTGAAGACCGGGCTTTCCGACAGCTTGACGCGCATCCACAGCGAGATCCCCAACAACGCCAGGCTGAGGAGGAACGGCACGCGCCAGCCCCACTCCACCCAGGTTGCCTCGCTCATCGCCGCCTTGCAGACGAGGACGACGATCAGGCTGAGCACGAAGCCGCCGACCACGCTCGCCTGGATATAGCTGGTGAAATAGCCGCGGCGGTTGGGCGGCGAATGCTCGGCAACATAGATCGCCGCCCCGCCATACTCGCCGCCAAGCGCCAATCCCTGCAGCACGCGCAGCAGGATGATCAGGATCGGCGCGGCGATGCCGATGCTGGTTGCCGAAGGGATCAGGCCGACGCCGGCCGTGGCGATGCCCATCAGCGTTACCGTCATGAGAAAGGTGTATTTGCGGCCGTACCTGTCTCCGATGAAGCCGAACAGCACCGCACCCAGCGGCCGGAACCCGAAACCGACAGCAAACCCCGCCCAGACCAGCAGCGCCTCCAGCGTGGCATTCCCCGAGGGAAAGTAGGTCTTGCCGATGATCGCGGCCAGGGTTCCGTAGATGAAGAAATCATACCATTCGAAA
>CANJSX010000099.1 GCA_947477055.1 Sphingomonadaceae bacterium
GGAATTCCAGCGCTGGAAGCAGCATCCCGCGATCCGCGCGGTGCTGGAGGGCGGCCGCCGCGTCTCTTACGGCGCGCGAGCGATCAACGAGGGCGGCTGGCAATCGGTCCCGCGCCTGTGCTTCCCCGGCGGCGTACTGGCGGGCTGCTCGGCCGGCTTCGTCAACGTCCCCCGGATCAAGGGCAGCCACACCGCGATGAAGAGTGGCATGCTCGCCGCCGACGTGATCGCCGGGGCGCTGGCTGCGGGCCGCGAGGCAGACGAGCTGGGCGAATACGATGCCGCCGTGCGCGCCAGCTGGATCGCCAAGGAGCTCAAGCTGGTCCAGAACGCCGAGCCGCTCGCCGCGAAGTTCAATGGTGACCTGTTCGGCTCCGCGCTGGCCAATGCCGACATGTGGCTGCGCTACCTCAAGCTGCCGATTATCCCGGTGCTGGCGCATCATACCGATGCCTCGACCACCGCGCGCGCCGACCTGTTCCAGCCGATCGCCTATCCCAAGCCTGACGGGGTGATCAGCTTCGACCGGCTGACCAGCGTCTCCTTCTCCTTCACCAACCACGAGGAAGACCAGCCCTGTCACCTGCGGCTGAAGGATCCGGCGGTGCCGGTGGCGGTAAACCTCGCGCTCTTCGCCGGGCCGGAGGCGCGGTACTGCCCGGCGGGGGTCTACGAGTTCGTCGATCCTGACGGTGCTGGTCCGAAGCTCCAGATCAACGCCCAGAACTGCGTCCACTGTAAGACCTGCGATATCAAGGACGCGACCCAGAACATCGAATGGGTCACGCCGGAGGGCGGCGGTGGGCCTAATTACCCGAATATGTGATTTCCTCCCCGGCACGGGGAGGGGGACCACCGAAGTTGGTGGAGGGGGCGGGCCTCCGGGCGCGAGGTTGCGTGAGGCGGCGAGCCCCCTCCACCATGCTGCGCATGGTCCCCCTCCCCGTGCCGGGGAGGAATGATGCGCGAAACCGCTTACGCCAAGATCAACCTCGCCCTGCATGTGCGCAGACGGCGCGAGGATGGCTATCACGAGCTGGAGACGCTGTTTGCCTTCGTCGATGCGGGTGACCGGCTAAGTGCTGTTCCCACGGTGCGGGACGAGTTGCGGGTGGTCGGCGAGTTTGCCGGGGCGCTGGACGATCCCTTCGGCAACATCGTGGCCAAGGCGCTGGCCGCCCTGCCGCATGGCCCGGGCTGGAAAATCGAGCTGGAGAAGAACCTCCCCGTCGCCGCAGGTCTCGGCGGCGGTTCGGCCGACGCGGGGGCGATCTTCCGCATGGCCGAGCGCGAATTTGGTCTGCCGGATGACTGGGCGGTGCGCGCCGCGAAGCTCGGGGCCGATGTCCCGGCCTGCGTGCGCTCCGAAGCTTGCATCGGGCGGGGCACCGGGACCGAGCTTGAGACCATCGACAACGATCTGGCCGGCGCGCCGGTGCTGCTGGTCAACCCGCGCGTGCCCTTGCCGACCGGTCCGGTGTTCAAGGGCTGGGACGGCGTGGATCGCGGGCCGATGCCGACCGGCAACGTCAGCGAAATCGCTTTTGGCGGGCGCAACGATCTGGAAGCCCCGGCCATTGCCATCTGCCCGGTGATCGCTGAAAGCTTGGCCTTGCTCACACGCAGCGAAGCGCGGCTGGTTCGCATGTCGGGTTCGGGCGCGACCTGCTTCGCGCTTTACGGCAACGATGCGGAATTGTTAGCGGCAGCCGAGCTGGTAGCGAGAGAAAGACCGGACTGGTGGCAATTGTCGGGACACCTCAGATGAAAGACGTCCCCTACCGCATCCTCGGCACTCCGCGCTTCGGGGGCATCCTGATCGTCTCCGACCATGCCAGCAACCGCGTGCCCGAGGATATCGACCTCGGGATTGATCCGGCCTTGCTTGAGCAGCATATCGCCATCGATATCGGCGTCGGCGCGGTGGGTGAGATCATGGCCCGGCGCGAGGGCGTGGCTGCCTTCCAGGGTAACGTCAGCCGCCTCGTCTGTGACTACAACCGCGACGAACATGCGCCCTCGGCGATCCCGATCGCCAGCGACGGCCATGCCATCCCCGGCAATGCGCTCGATCATGCCGGGCATCAGGCGCGGCTGGACCGTTTCTTTCGCCCTTACCATGCCGCTCTGGCGGCGCTGCTGGAGGAAGTGCCACCGGCACTGACCCTCTCGCTGCACAGCTTCACCCCGCATCTCGCCACCTGCGACGAGCCGTGGCCCTGGCATGTCGGGGTGCTCTACAACCGCGACGACCGCGCCGCGCGGATCGCCATCCCGATGCTTGCGGCCGAGGGCCTCGCGGTGGGCGATCAGGAACCCTATTCGGGCGTTCTCCTCAACGAATCGATGAACCGCCACTGCGAACCCGAGGGGCGGCCCTATCTCGGGATCGAGATCCGGCAGGATCAGGTCACCACACCCGAACAGCAGCTTGTCTGGGCCGGAAGATTGCACCGCATCTGCAATGCAGTGGCGTTGAAGCTCGGGGAATAGTGGCGTAGGGGCGGGGCGCGGCGCCACGTAGCGCAAGAGCCTTCCGGAGCCTTACCATGCCAGCCCTTCGTTCACGCACCTCCACCCATGGCCGCAACATGGCCGGCGCCCGCGGGCTGTGGCGCGCGACGGGGATGAAGGACGGCGATTTCGGCAAGCCGATCATCGCGGTGGTCAACAGCTTTACCCAGTTCGTGCCCGGCCATGTCCATCTCAAGGACCTCGGCCAGATGGTCGCGCGCGAAATCGAGGCTGCGGGCGGCGTCGCCAAGGAATTCAACACCATCGCGGTTGATGATGGCATCGCCATGGGGCATGACGGCATGCTCTATTCGCTGCCCAGCCGCGAACTGATCGCCGACAGCGTCGAGTATATGGTCAACGCGCACTGTGCCGATGCGATGGTCTGCATCTCCAATTGCGACAAGATTACCCCGGGCATGCTGATGGCGGCGCTGCGGATCAACATCCCGGTGGTGTTTGTTTCGGGCGGGCCGATGGAGGCCGGCAAGGTCGTGCTCCGCGGCAAGGAAGTGGCGCTCGACCTCGTCGATGCCATGGTCGCCGCAGCCGACGAGCATTATACCGACGCCGAAGTCGAGGCCATCGAACGTTCGGCCTGCCCGACTTGCGGTTCGTGCTCGGGCATGTTCACCGCCAATTCGATGAACTGCCTGACCGAGGCGCTCGGGCTTTCACTCCCCGGCAACGGCTCGCAGCTGGCGACGCATTCAGATCGCAAGGAGCTGTTCCTCGAAGCGGGCCGCGTCGCGGTCGCTCTGTGCAAGCGCTATTACGAGCAGGGCGATGAAAGCGCGCTGCCGCGAAACATCGCCAGCTTCAAAGCCTTCGAAAACGCGATGACCCTCGACATCGCCATGGGCGGATCGACCAACACCGTGCTCCATCTGCTCGCCGCCGCGCACGAAGCGCGCGTGGATTTCACCATGACCGATATCGATCGGCTGAGCCGCAAGGTGCCGTGCCTGTCCAAGGTCGCCCCCGCTAAGGCCGACGTCCACATGGAAGACGTGCACCGCGCCGGCGGGATCATGGCGATCCTCGGCGAACTGGACCGGGCAGGGCTGCTTCACACTGATCTGCCTACCGTCCACGCGCCAACGCTGGGCCATGCACTCAATCAGTGGGACATCAAGCGCACCAACGATCCTGCGGTGCAGACCTTCTTCAGGGCCGCCCCGGGCGGCGTGCCGACGCAGACCGCCTTCAGCCAGTCGCGCCGCTGGGACGAGCTCGATCTCGATCGCGAAAACGGCGTGATCCGCAGCGCCGAGCATGCCTTCTCGAAGGACGGCGGCATCGCGGTGCTCAACGGTAACATCGCGCTGGACGGCTGCATCGTGAAGACAGCCGGCGTCGATGAATCGATCCTCAAGTTCTCCGGCCCGGCCCGGGTCTATGAAAGCCAGGACGCCTCGGTCGCCGGCATCCTCGGCGGCGAGGTCAAGGCCGGCGACGTGGTGGTAATCCGCTACGAAGGGCCGAAGGGCGGACCGGGCATGCAGGAAATGCTCTACCCGACCAGCTATCTCAAGTCGAAGGGGCTGGGCGCCGCCTGCGCGCTGATCACCGACGGGCGTTTTTCGGGCGGCACCTCGGGCCTGTCGATTGGCCATGTCTCGCCTGAGGCGGCCGAGGGCGGACTGATCGCGCTAGTCGAGACCGGCGACACGATTGAAATCGACATCCCCGCGCGCAGCATCAGCCTGACCGTGGCGGACGATGTGCTCACCGCCCGCCGCGCGGCGATGGAGGCGCGCGGCGACAAGGCCTGGGCGCCGCTCCACCCGCGCAAGCGCGCGGTCTCGCCTGCATTGCTGGCCTATGCGGCGATGGCCACCAGCGCCGCGCGCGGTGCGGTGCGGGATGTGACCCAGCTCAAGCGTCGCTGACTTGCCAAGCGCGTGCTCGCGCGGCGGCGAGCCGGAACCCGCTGCCAGCGGCGAAGCGATCCAATGCGCGGTGAGCAAGGCGATGAACTTCACCCCGGTCTGCCGGCTCGAACGGGCGAAGGACAAGACCGGGGAAGTGCTGGTGGTGCGCCATCCCGATGGGGGCTTCCGCCGCTTGTCCGTCCTACCCCAAGGCAAGGGGCTGGCCAGCGCCGACGGAGCGGACGTGGCCTCGCAGGAGCTGGCCGGGCAACTGCTTGAAGTCCGCGTCGGGGAAGATCGCTATCGCTTCCCGGTCTTGGCCGCAATGCAGCTGCGCGGGAGCGGCTAGTGGTGGCGCTTGGCTTCGGGATCGCCTCGGTGCTTGATGCAGACGCGCTGGTGCTGCTTGGTGCGCGTCAGCTGGGCGAGCATAGCGCCTCGGTCATCGCCACGCCGCATGAAAGGGGAGCTCGCCGTGCTCGAGCGCACTTTCGATTGCACCGGCAGCGGCTCCAAGCCCGCTCGTGCCGCCGAACTCGCCCGGGCCAGCGGGATGATCATTGTCGCCAAGGGGCCGGACACAGTAATCGCCGCGCCGGACGGGCGGATGCAGCTGGCGCGGCGGGCATCGAGCTGGCTCTCCACCGCCGGGACGGGCGATGTGCTCGCCGGCGCCATCGCCAGTCGGCTCGCTTGCGGGGCAGAACCCTTCGCCGCCGCTTGCCAAGGCGTCTGGCTCCATGGCGAGGCCGCTCACCTGTGTCCGCCTGCTTTCACCGCCGGGGAGCTTGCCGGGGCGATCCGCAGCGCCTACGCGGCCTGCCTGTGATCGAACCAGAAGAAATCATCCGCATTGCCGCCAAGGGCGACGGCGTCACCGCCTCGGGCCGGTTCGCCTGGGGCTCTGCGCCGGGCGACCTGCTGCTGCCCGACGGGACGATCGAGCCCGGCCCGCATCATGTTGCGCCGGCCTGCCGCCATTTCGGACGCTGCGGCGGGTGCCAGCTGCAGCAGCTTGACGAGGCTTCGCTGACCGAATTTGTCGAGGCGCGCGTGGCCTATGCCTCGAGCGGCAAGGAACTGGGCGCCGAGCTGGTCACGCGGCCGCATCTCTCCCCGCCAGGCAGCCGCCGCCGCGCCTCGCTCCGGGCGGAAAGCTCGGCCGGGCGGATCGTGATTGGCTACAGCGAGGCGAAATCGCACCGGCTGGTCGAGCTGAGCGAATGCCCGGTGCTGCTGCCCGAATTCGTCGCGATTCTGGCGCCGCTGCGCAAGCTGCTGATCCGGCTCGGGCAGGGTAAAGGCCAGGGCAAGGGCAAGCATACCCACGCCAAGCTTGCGGCCGATATCGAACTGGCGATGACCGAGCAGGGGCTGGATCTCGGCATCAAGGGCCTGTCGATCGAGGGACTGGCCGCGACCGAACTGCTGCTCGCCTTCGCCAAGGAACACGGCCTCGCGCGGCTCGTGCTCGATCAGGGCTATGGCCCCGAGGCGGTGTGGGAGCCGACGCCGGTGACCATCCTGCTGTCGGGCGTGAGCGTGCCGTTCCCGGCGGGAGCGTTTCTTCAGGCCACGGTGGACGGCGAAGCGGCGCTGGTCTCCGCCGTGCGCGAATGGCTGGCGGGCAGTGCGGCGGTGGCCGATCTCTTTGCCGGGCTCGGCACCTTTGCCTTCGCGCTGGCCGGGGCGGATACCAAGGTGCTGGCGGTGGAAGCGGCCCGCGATGCCCATCTTGCTTGCAAATCTGCAGCCGGGCGTGCGCAATTGCCGATCCATGCCATGCACCGCGACCTGTTCCGCAACCCGCTGATGCCGGACGAGCTCGACCGCTTCGCCGCCGTGGTGCTCGACCCGCCCCGCGCCGGCGCGCGCGATCAGGTTGAGCGGCTGGCACAAAGCACGGTTGGCAAGATCGCCTATATCAGCTGCAACCCTTCAAGCTGGGCGCGTGACGGGCAGACGTTGATCGAGGGCGGCTACCGGCTGGCGGAGCTGCGCCCGGTCGGCCAGTTCCGCTGGTCAACCCATGTGGAACTGGCCAGCCTGTTCGTGCGCTAGAGCGTGATGAGATTAGGTTTGAGCATAGCCTGAGTTAGCCAGATACGCTGCGCATTCCTTTGGTGGGAAGTCGCCAAGCAGCATTCCGATACGTTTCCATGTTGCTTCGGCGGTTCGCTCTGCGGCTTTGCGCATGAGGTGTTTGAGCTTGGCAAAGACCTGCTCGATGGGGTTGAGGTCTGGCGAGTATGGCGGCAGGAACAACAGGCGCGCACCGACGCTGCGGATTGCGGCGCGGATGGCAGGCCGCTTGTGGCTGGAGAGATTGTCCATGATCACGACGTCGCCCGGCGAGAGCGTGGGCACGAGGAACTGCTCGACATAATCGAGGAAGCTCGCCCCGTTGATCGGCTGATCGAGAACGCAGGGGGCATCGATCCGGTCGCAGCGCAGGGCGGCAAGGAAGGTCATCGTCTTCCAGTGACCATAAGGCACTTTGGCGTGGAGCCGCTGGCCCTTGGGCGCCCAGCCGCGCAGCGGGGCCATGTTGGTCTTGGCCCAGGTCTCGTCAATGGACACGAGGCGCCTGGGATCAAGCCGCCCCTGATACTTCTTCCATTGCCTGCGCCGCCTTGCCACCTTGGGCCGGAGCTGTTCGGCGGGCAGCACGCTTTTTTTTGAAGCTCAGACCTTCATCGTGGGCAAAGGCCCAGACCGTCCGGTAATCAACCTTGATCCCCCGCTCGGCGAGTTCGGCCCGAAGGCCGCGCAGGGTAAAATCTGTTTTGGCGCGCTCCAGCAACCAGTCCCGGTGCACACCTATCAGCTTGCGCGGCTTGTGACCGCCCATCTTCCCCGGAGCAGCGCTCCCCGTGTCGCGATGCCGCCGCAGCCAGTTCACCGCCGTGCTGATCGCAACCCCAAAGCGCCGGGCAGCCGCGTTGCGAGAAAGCCCGTCGCGCTCGACCGCCAAAATCACGCGCTCCCGAAGATCAATCGAATAGGGTCGTGCCATGCATGCTGGCCTCCAATCCCAGCAAATAGCTTGAATCAGAAAAATGCACACTTGGGAATCCCCCACCGATTCAACCAAACCTCATTCCGCTCTAATGGGCACCTTGCGCGACCGAACAAA
>CANJSX010000100.1 GCA_947477055.1 Sphingomonadaceae bacterium
AGCCCGGATGCGGCAGTCAGCCGCAGCATGAAATCCATCAGCGCCGCCCCGTCTCGCCAGCTCGAGGAGAGCAGCAGAAGGATCGTTACGCTGCTGCCGACCAGCAGCGGCACGGCGGCAATGTCGTGGCGGTTGGTCCAGCCGACCGAGCGCGGCAGAAGTCCGGCCCGCGCCAGCCCGAGCGGCACCTCGCCCTGCAGCATCACCCAGACATTGAGCCCGCCGACCGCTGAAATGACCGCAAAACCCGCAACGGCGAGCCCGGCCCAGTCACCCCAGACGCCGGCGATGAACATGGCGATCGGAGCGTTCGAGACGGTCACCTCGGCTTCGGGCATGATGAACACGATCCCCGAACAGACCGCAAGATAGATCAGGCTGCACAGAAGCACGCCCAGGATCGTCGAGCGTGGGACGTTGCGCTCGGGATCGCGGACCCGCTCGGCGGCAAGGCTGGCGGATTCGAACCCCATGATCGCGACGAAGGCCAGTGCGGCGGCCGGGAACAGGTCTACCCCGGAAAACGGCGCGTGAGGATTGCGCGAGAAGGCGCCGATGTCACTGGTCGTAATCCAGGCCAGGATGACCAGCACGGCTGCAAGGGGCAGCAGCTTGAGAATGGTCGTGACCACCTGAAACCGTCCGGCGGCGCGCAGTCCGCAAAGATTCAGCCAGCTCAGCCCCCCGATGATCGCAGACGCGGACAGGGCCTGGTTCAGCGATCCGTCGCCCAGCGGCGGCCAGAACTGGCTGGCATAGCGAACGGCGGTAAGGGCAATGGAGGCATTGCCGCAGCAATAGCTCATCCACGCGCCCCAGCCGTTGAGCACGCCGAACATCGGCCCCAGTACCTCGCCGATCACGGCGATCAGCCCCGGTTCGTTCGGTCTGGCGCGGGCGATGGCTGCAAGAACCAGCGCGATCACCAGCGCGCCCCCGCCGCCGATGATCCACGCCGCCACCCCGGTCCAGCCGTAGACGGCGAGCTGGCCGGGCATGATGAAGATGCCGGCGCCGATCACCGCACCGACGACCAGCGCCGCTGCCGTCCAGACTCCAAAGGGTCGTTCGATGGTGTCGTCGGTCATCAAAGCCCCTGTCTGCCCCGCTTGAAAGGACCACGTTTTCCGGCCTGACGCTAGCTAAACCGTTTGGCTGGAAAATCGGACCGGAACTGGTCTAGGGTCGGCCTATGGCGACCATCCCTCCGCAAAGCTCGCTCTCCCGCCTTGGGCAGTATCACCCGCGGCTGATCGAGGCCGCGCTGGCGCTGAACGAGAATGATTTACCCCGGGCCGAGCCCTTGCTCCGCGCGCATCTCAAGGAGGATCCCTTCGATGTGCTGGCGATCCGCATGTTTGCTGAGCTGGCCGGGCGGATCGGGCGCTTTCGCGATGCCGAGACCCTGCTGCGCCGGGCGCTCGAGATCGCTCCGGGGTTTACGGCAGCGCGGTCCAATCTCGCCTTGCTGCTGCACCGCCAGAACCGCCCCGAGGAAGCGCTGGAGGAACTCGACCGGGTCCGGACGGAAGAGCCGGAAGAGCCCGGCCACGAAACCCTGCAGGCCGCTGTTGCCGGGAGGATCGGCGCCTTCGACGAAGCACTGGCGCTCTACGAAGCGATCCTGTCACGCGGACAGGGTCTGCCACCGATCTGGCTCAGCTATGGGCACACCCTGAAAACCGTCGGCCGGCTCGATGATGGCATCGCCGCATATCGCAAGGCGATCGCATTGCAGCCTCACTTCGGGGAAGCCTGGTGGAGTATCGCCAACCTCAAGACGGCCCAACTCGGCGCGCAGGACATGGCGGCCATGAACGCTGGCCTGCCGATGGCGGAGGCATCGCTCAGCCACCAGGGCGGCACGCGCTCGTTCCTGCTCGACGCCGATTTTGCCGCAGTCGGTTCTACCAAACCATTCACGGCCGTCGATTTTTCGGTCGGGGTGCACTGGGATAGCTGGCGGGTTGAAGCCTTCGCTCAGAATGCATTCGATTCACGCGGGCAGCTGAGTCTCAACACGGCCTGCGCCACCACCTTCTGCGGTCCCTATGCGCGAGTCTACCCGACGCGGCCGCGGCTGTTCGGGATCAAGGCCGGGTACGATTTCTAGGGGCGGGGATTTCTAGGTCGGGCTGGATCAGAACAGCTGGTCCAGCGCCACTTCCAGCCGCTTGAGGCTGGCGGAAACGTCGAGCAGCTTGTCGAGCCCGAACAGGCCGAGGCGGAAGCTGCGGTAGTCCGCGCCTTCTTCGACCATCAGCGGCACGCCGGCGGCGATCTGGTAGCCCAGCGCGGCGAACTTGCTGCCGTTCTGGATGTCCGGGTCCGAAGTATAGGACGCGACCACGCCCGGCGCGCCGAAGCCTTCGGCCGCGACTGAAGCAACGCCACGC
This sequence comes from Sphingomonadaceae bacterium, assembly GCA_947477055.1. Classification (GTDB taxonomy): domain Bacteria; phylum Pseudomonadota; class Alphaproteobacteria; order Sphingomonadales; family Sphingomonadaceae; genus Novosphingobium. The sequence goes on from CANJSX010000100.1 coordinate 2,397, forward strand.
TCAGCCAGCATGGCGCGCACCGCGTTGCCCTGTTCCCACTGGGCGGCACGCAGCGTCTCGAAGCCGGCCGCCTTGGTTTCCAGCATGGCATCGCGGAAGGCGCGCAGCGCGTCGGTCGGCATAGTGGCGTGATAGGCCGAGCCGCCGCCGAGATAGGCTTCCATGATCGCGACCCATCTGCCGAGATCAATGGCAAAGCTGGACGACTTCGCGGCCTTGCAGGCCTCGAGCGCGGCGGCGTTCATCATCACCAGGCCGGCACAGGGCTGCGCCGACCAGCCCTTTTGCGGAGCTGAGATCAGCACATCGACGCCGCATTCGGCCATGTCGACCCAGATGCAGCCCGAAGCGACGCAATCGAGCACGAACAGCCCGCCAACCTCATGCACCGCAGCGGCGACCGCCTTGAGGTAATCGTCCGGCAGGATGATCCCGCTCGCGGTTTCGACATGCGGGGCGAAGACCACATCGGGCTTCTCGCTGCGGATCGCCGCGACCACCTCGGCGATTGGCGGCGGGGCGAAGGGCGCGGTCGGTCCTTCGCCGATGCGCCGCGCCTTGAGTACCGTCTCGCTCACGGGGATCGAACCGGCCTCGAAAATCTGGGTCCAGCGGTAGGAGAAAAAGCCGTTGCGGATCGCCATCACCCGCTTGCCGGTCGCGAACTGGCGCGCGACGCTTTCCATCGCATAGCTGCCCCCGCCGGGGACGATCGCCACCCGCTCGGCCTTGTAGACCTCGCACAGGGTCGCATGGATATCGCGCATCACCTGGTGGAAGGCCTTGCTCATGTGATTGAGCGAGCGATCGGTGAAGACCACCGAGAATTCGAGCAGACCGTCGGGATCGATATCGGGGCGCAGGCCGGGCATGGGACTCTCCTGTTGTCGCGCCGGGTTTTTCACCAATGCAGGCGGACAGTCAAACCCAACCCGCCAGCTCGCGCCGCACCAGTGCCTCGAGCATCGCCATGCCTGCATCGCCGGCGTTGAGGCAGGCCAGTGCGGCAAAATCCGTCCCTCCGGCGGCCACGAACTGCTCACGTCCGCGGATCGCAAGTTCTTCCAGCGTTTCGAGGCAATCGGCCGAGAAACCGGGCGCGGCGATGGCGAGGCGCCTGGTGCCTTTCGCCGCTTCGGCGACGATCACGGTATCGGTCGCAGGCTCAAGCCACTTGGCCCGCCCGAAACGCGACTGGAAGCTGACGGCGATGCGTGGCGCATCCGGCCCAAGCGCTTCGCCCAGCAGCCGCGCGGTCTTGAGGCACTGGCAGTGATAGGGATCGCCCAGCTGCAGCGTCCGCTCCGGCATGCCATGGAAGGAAAGCAGCAGCACCTCCGGTTCGAACGGCAGTGCGGCGAGCTGGCGCGCGATATCGGCACGCAGCGCCTCGATATGCGCGGGGTCGTCGTGATAGGGCGGCAGGGTGCGGATTGCCGGCTGCCAGCGCATTTCGGCGAGCGCGTGGCCCAGTGCGTCCATCACGCTCGCCGTCGTCGCTCCTGAGTATTGCGGATAGAGCGGGGCGATCAGGATGCGCTCGCAGCCCGCTGCCTTCATCGCCGCGAGCTCTGCCCCCAGCGCCGGATTGCCATAACGCATCGCCCAGCGCACTTCGACGTCCGCCCCCAACCGCTGCTGCAGCGCGGCGGCCTGCGCGGCGGTGTTCGCGGCGAGCGGCGAACCCTGCGGAGTCCAGACCTGCGCATAGGCGTGGGCCGAACGCTTCGGGCGGGTCCGCAGGATGATGCCGTGGAGGATCGGCCACCACACCAGCCGCGGGATCTCCACCACGCGGCGGTCCCTCAGGAATTCGGCGAGATAGCGCCGCACCGCCGCCGGGGTGGGCGCATCGGGCGTGCCGAGATTGACCAGCAGCACGCCGACCTTCGGCGCGGGGATGGCGGGGTGGTCGGCGGGGCGGATCATGCATCGCCTCCGGTCAGCGGGAGGCGGCGGATGCGGTTTCCGGTGGCGGAGTAGAGCGCATTGGCGATTGCCGGGGCGGCCACGGCGACGCCCAACTCGCCCGGATCGAACGGTTCCGCGCTGCTGTCGATGAATTCCATTTCGATCTCCGGACTGTCGGCCAGCAGCGGCAGGCCCAGCGCGCCGAGTCGGCCCGCCTGCGGCAGTCCCTTGGCATAGCCAGTCGCGGAACCGAGCGCGAGGCCGAGGCCGAAGATCAGCCCGCCTTCGACCTGCTGGCGGGCGATATCGGTGTTGATCACTCGCCCGATGTCGAGCACCGCGACGATCCGGTCGACCTTGATCCCGCGTTCGGCCCGCCGGGCGGTGGCGACGGCGGCGATGTAGCCTTGCCGGCCCGCGACTTCCATCCGGTGGCAGGCGATCCCCTGCCCGCTGCCGGGGATACCGCCGCCCCATTCCGCCAGCGATGAGACCCGCTGCAGGCAGGCCGCGAGGCGTGGTTCATCGCCGAGCATCGCCATGCGGTAGGCCAATGGCTCCTGCCGGGCGAGGTGGGCCAGTTCGTCGACGAAGCTTTCGGTGAAGAAGGCGGTGTAGCCATGGGCGTTGCCGCGCATCCGGCCTGCCGGAAGCCCGGTCGTCACCGGGACATGCTCGACGATCAGATGGGGCACGGCATAGGGCGGGATGGCGCCTTCCACGGCCAGCGGATCGGCCTCACCCGCGCTGTTCTCGATTGCGCTCCACGGCGTCTCCCCGCCGAACAGGCGGCGACCGAACTCGTTGGCGGCGGCAGGGACCGCGATCCGCGCCTTCCAGGCGATGGTCTCGCCGGTGGGCGCAGTGCGGGCGGCCATCACCGCGCTGACCGGCGGGCGCGGCCAGCCGGCGAGGTGTTCCTGCCAGCGCGACCAGGTCAGCTGCACCGGTCTGCCAGCTTCGCGCGCCAGCACCGCTGCCTCGATCGCGTGATCGTGTTCGAGCCGCCGGTCAAAGCTGCCGCCCGCCGGCATTGGGTAAAGCTCGACCTTGGAGAGTGATATGCCCAGCGCACCGGCCGCCGCCTGTCGCGCCGCCTCGGGTGCCTGGCTGGCCAGCCACAGTTCCAGTCGTCCATCGACATAGCGCGCAGTGGCGCTAGCGGTCTCGACCGTAGCATGCAGCGCGGGGGCGGCTTCGTAGCGCTTGGCCAGGGTGAGATCGAGGTGCACCCAGCGATCCGGCTCACCGCGTTCGGCCAGCCGCTCGCCTTCGCCATAAAGCAGCGCTTCCTCCAGCGCCTCGGCGATGCGGTGGCTTTCGAGCGGCTTCTTGACCTTGAAGCGCGGTGCGATCGCCGCCAGCGCGCGCTCGGCTTCCCACCATGTGTCGGCCAGCGCGGCGAGCCAGCGCTTCGAATGGATCAGCCGGATATTGCCGGACAGACCCTGCGCGCGCTCCGCCTCATAGCCCGACAGCTCGGCATCCCCCAGCGGACCGTGGCGGATTGCGGCGTAGGCCATCCCCGGCAGCCGCACATCGCCGGCGAAGACATGGCTGCCATCGACCTTGGAGGGCAGATCGAGCCGGGGAAAGCGTGGCGGCGCGCCGGGCGGGAATTCGCCGGTGGCTTCGGCCGGCGCGGCGGGGCGCAAAACCGGCGGATCGGGCGGGTCATAGCCGGCCGCAGCCTCGGCCAGTTGGGCGAAGGACAGGCGTTTCTTGCCCAGCGTGACGAAGCCGGCCGCCGTCTCGCATTCCTCCCAACCCGCGCCCCAGCGGGCCGAGGCGGCCATGCACAGCATTGCCCGGGCCGAGGCGGCGGCGACCCGCACCGGCATCTCATAGGCCGCGAGCGAGAGGCCCTCGGCGGTCGCGGCGAAGCGGTTATCCTCGGCATAGCGCCAGGCTAAGGTGGCATCAGGAGCGGCGGCGAGGCCGGGGGCAAGCGGCATCCACAGCGATGACCAGCGCGCGGCCAGCGGGACATTGGCGTAGGCCCCGCTCGGTAGCGCCGGCTCGACTGCCATCTGCCGCCAGTCCGCCCCGAGTTCGAGCGCGGCCAGCTGCGGCAGCAGAGTTGTGATGCCCTGCCCCATTTCGAGCTGGGGCACGGCGACAGTGACGATCCCATCGCGCCCGATGCGGAGCCAGGCATCGAAGGCAAACTCGCCCGGTCCGGCAGTCATGGGTGGATCGAACTGACGCGGCAGCAGCGCCCAGCCGACAAGGAGGCCGCCGCCCGTGGCCGTACCGATCAGCAGATTGCGCCGTGAGAGTTCCACTACCTTGCCGCCACCACCCTACTGATTGTCGATCCAGGTGAGCACCCGCCGCGCAATCGCTGCGAAAGCCTCGCCCTGCGAACTGTCACCAGCGGCCGGCGGATTGCCGGCATCGCTCTCGATCCGGATCGAGAGGTCGAGCGGGATGCGGCCGAGGAAGGCTTGCCCCATCACCCCGGCTGCCGCCTCGACGCCGCCCGAACCGAAGGGATCGCTGATCTCGCCGCAATGCGGGCATTCATAGCCCGCCATGTTCTCGACCAGCCCGATCAACGGCACGCCGCCGGTCTCGAACAGCTGCATCGCTCGGGTCGCGTCCATCAGCGCGAGGTCCTGCGGGGTCGAGACGATCACCGCGCCGGCCGGCTTGTGCCGCTGCAGCATGGTCAGCTGGACATCGCCGGTACCGGGCGGAAGATCGATCACGAGAATATCGATGTCGCCCCATTCGGCGTCGATCAGCTGGCCCAGGGCATTGCCCGCCATCGGCCCGCGCCAGGCGATCGCCTGTCCCGGCTCGACCAGATGCCCCATCGAGAGCATCGGCACGCCCCACGGGCTCATCACCGGGATCAGCTTCTTCTCGGCCGCCTGCGGCTTGCGCCCTTCGGTTCCGAGCAGGCGCGGCTGCGAGGGGCCGTAGATATCGGCATCGACCAGCCCGACCTTGCGGCCCATCCGCGCCATCGCCACGGCAAGATTGGCCGACAGCGTC
>CANJSX010000101.1 GCA_947477055.1 Sphingomonadaceae bacterium
GAGAGGCAGCTTCAATATAGCGCGGTGTTCGAAAATTGCAAGGTGTGGGTGGGGTGGGGGGAGGTTTGGGCCGGAACTTGATCCAATATGGATTATATCTTGGCTTTCGGTCGCGATTTGACGGGAATGCCGATACGCTGGCAAAACGATCCCGGCGGGAGAAGGCTTCATGAGTGTCAGAGCGTTGTGGTGTGGAATTTCAATAGCAACGGCCCTGATCGCGTCAGAATCTCGAGCGGACGATTCCGATATCGTTGCTGCGAAGTTCGGCGCCAGACAAGCGAACTCCGACGCGTCGCTTTCCCCGGACGGGACCAAGGCTGTGCTAGTATCCTCACGGCTAGACGGGGGTGAGAGCGCCTCAGTCGTGACCTTCGATGGTGGAAAGATCGTTCCAGTTCTTTCCACGAAATCCAGCGGCCCTCACATTACCTATTGTCAGTTTGTGCTGGCAGACCGAGTGGTCTGCAACCTCTACCAGATTGAGGGTGAGGATCGCGACGCGAGTGGCAGCACGCGCATGGTTTCGATTGCGGTCGACGGATCCGACGTGAAGATGCTTTCCGCGCCTACGCGCGGCAGTGCCTATTTTCATTCCAGCTACGGCGGCGGGATCATCGACTATAATGTTCCCACCAAACCAAATGCGGTGCTGATGACGCGCTACAATTCGGTCGAGATGCGGACCGGGACGCTTCTTTCTAGCCATAGCACAGGGTACATGGTCGAAGCTGTCGATCTCGTCTCGCTGAAGCGCTCGCAGGTTGAGTTGCCCCGGCAAACCGCCAGTGAATACATCACCGACGGAATCGGTCACGTGAGGATCATGGCACTTCAGCCTTATAGCGAGGCGGGATATGCTAAGCAGTTCGTCAATTATCAGTATCGCCCAGTCGATGGTGGCGGCTGGCAGCCGCTGGGCCGGGTGAGCTTCGACGGCGGTCTCGCCGAAGGGTTCGAGCCCATCGCAGTTGATCCTACCACCAACTCCGCGATCGGTTTCGACAATAGCAACGGTCGTATCGGTCTCTATGCCCGTGCTCTCGACGGCACCGGCACCCAGCGCCTGCTGCTTGGCCGCCCTGACGTCGACGTCGATGCTCTGCTGCGAATTGGTCGCAACCAGCGCATTGTCGGGGCCAGTTTTGCGACGGAGCACCGCATTGCGGAATATTTTGATCCAGAATTGCGTCGCCTCGCCTCGCCGGGGCATTGCGACGTGCTTTTTCGCCGGGTGCCCAGATCGATTTCATTGATGCCAGTTCTGATGAGGGTAAGCTGCTGCTGCTGATCAGCAGTGACGTCGATCCAGGGACATTCTACCTCTACGACAAAGCAACGCGGCAACTTGGTAGCATCCTGCCGCGCAGGCCGGAGCTTGCCGGAATGAAGCTCAGCGAGATGAAACCGGTAACATATTCGGCACGCGATGGGACGATGATCCCGGCATATCTGACACTGCTATCCGGCAGTGCCGGCAAGAACCTGCCCGCTATCGTCATGCCGCACGGCGGCCCTTCGGCACGTGACGAATGGGGATTTGACTGGCTCATGCAGTTCTTCGCTGCGCGTGGCTATGCCGTGTTGCAGCCGAATTATCGTGGCTCCTCCGGATATGGGTCCCAGTGGTTCCAGAAGAACGGCTTTCAGTCGTGGCAGACGGCGATTGGCGACGTGAACGATGCTGGGCGCTGGCTTCAGTCGCAGGGCATAGCTGCGCCGGGTAAGCTCGCCATTGTTGGCTGGTCGTACGGCGGTTATGCTGCGCTGCAATCGCAGGTGCTCGATGCAGATCTGTTCAAGGCGGTTGTGGCTGTGGCTCCGGTAACGGATCTGGGCGCCATGCTCGATGCCGCGCGCGACACGACAGGATTTCGGAACCTGGAAAACTTCATCGGTACCGGCCCGCACATCGAAGCTGGCTCGCCCGCGCGTCATGCCGTCGCCTTCACGGCCCCGGTGCTGCTCTTTCATGGCGATAAGGACCTCAACGTCGGCGTCAGTGAATCCCGGCTGATGCGGGATCGGCTGCAGGCCGCGGGCAGGAGCGTGACCTATGCCGAGTTCCCCGGCCTCGATCATCAGCTCGACAATGCACCGGCCCGTCAGAAGCTGCTGGCAGACAGCGACCGCTTCCTGCGCAAGGCACTGGGGATCGGGAGCAATTGAAGTCCAACGAAAGAGGGCGGCCCCGCAGGACCGCCCTCTTGAATTTCGCAACCGGCTAACCGATCAGCGCGAGTAGAACTCGACCACCAGGTTCGGTTCCATCTTCACCGGGTAGGGCACTTCATCCAGCGAGGGGACGCGGACGAAGGTGGCCTTTTCGGTGCCGTCGGTCGCGACATATTCGGGAATGTCACGCTCGGGCAGGCTCTGCGCTTCGGCGATCAGGGCCATTTCCTTGGCCTTGGTGCCGAGCGAGATCACGTCGCCCGGACGCACGCGGCGGCTGGCGATGTTGCACTTCACGCCGTTCACATAGATGTGGCCGTGCGAAACGATCTGGCGGGCCGAGAAGATGGTCGGCGCGAACTTGCAGCGATAGACCACCATGTCGAGCCGCTGCTCGAGCAGGCCGATCAGGTTCTGGCCGGTATCGCCCTTCATCTGGGCGGCTTCCTGGTAGGTGCGCTTGAACTGCTTCTCGGTGACTTCGCCGTAGTAGCCCTTGAGCTTCTGCTTGGCGCGCAGCTGGATGCCGTAGTCCGAGACCTTGCTCTTGCGGCGCTGGCCGTGCTGACCGGGGCCATAGGAGCGGCGGTTGACCGCGCTCTTGGGACGGCCCCAGATGTTTTCGCCCATACGGCGATCGAGCTTATACTTCGACGAATTGCGCTTCGACATGGCGCGTGTCCTTCAAATTGCGTGCCGAACATTGTGTTCGTGCTTCTAGTCCGGAACCGCACCGCCCGGCCAATTACCGGACGCGACACAGGCTTCACCGGAGTGCCTAGTCAATTGCGAAGGCGCGCCAATGGCCGGAGCAGGCCGGAAAGTCAAGGCTATCATGGATCGCGCTCGAGCGCAGTGAGCACCCCGCGCAGGGTCCGCACCTCGAGGTGGTTCCAGCCCGGCTTGGTCAGCATGTTGCGCAAGGTCCGCCGAGTCGAGGCGGCCCGGCTTGCCGGGTGGAAATAGCCGCGCGGATTCAGCAGGGCTTCGAAATGGGCGATCATGCCTTCCAGCTCGGCCTGCGGGGCAGGGGGCAGTATTTCCTCGACAGTCGGCTGCGCCAGGCTCTGCGTCTTCGACCATTCATAGGCGCACAGGATCACCGCCTGGGCGAGGTTGAGCGAGGAGAACTTCGGGTTGATCGGCACGGTCACGATCGCGCGGGCCAGCGCCAGATCCTCGGCATCCAGTCCGGAGCGCTCCGCCCCGAACACGAGCGCCGATTTGCCGATGGCGGCATAGATTTCCCGCGCAGCCTCTTCAGGAGTAACGACCGGCTTGGTCACCCCGCGCTTGCGCACGGTGGTGGCATAAACATGGGCGCAATCGGCCACGGCCTCGGCGAGGGTATCGAACACGGCGGCGTGTCTGAGCACCTCGTCCGCCCCGGCGGAGGCGGGACCGGCGCTCGGATTGGGCCAGCCGTCGCGCGGGGAAACGAGGCGCAGTTCGGTCAGCCCGAAGTTGAGCATCGCCCGCGCCGCCTTGCCGATGTTCTCGCCCAGCTGCGGGCGGACGAGGACGATGGCGGGGGCTTCTCCCCACACCCGCTCATCCTGAGGAGCGGAGGAAGGGAACTCAATTTTTCCCGGCATCTTGCACCGCACCTGCAAATTCCTCGAAATCCCGCGCTTCGCTGAAATCGCGGTAGACGCTGGCGAAGCGGATATAGGCCACTGCGTCGAGTTGGTGCAGCCCCTCCATCACCATCTCGCCGATGGCCTTGGACGGGATCTCGCTCTCGCCCAGCGTTTCGATCTGGCGCTGAATGCCCGAGACCAGTTGATCGAGCCGCTCCTGCGCGATCCCGCGCTTGCGGCAGGCGAGGGCGACTGACTGGTCGATCTTGGCGCGGTCGAACGGTTCGCGTGCATCGTTGCTCTTGATCACGGTGATCTCGCGCAGCTGCACCCGCTCGAACGTGGTGAAGCGCGCGCCGCAGCTGTCGCACTGGCGCCGACGACGGATCGCCGTGTTGTCCTCAGTGGGGCGCGAATCCTTTACCTGGCTGTCGTCATGGGCGCAGAAAGGACAGCGCATTCAGGGCCGGAGGCGCTTGTAGAGCATGAAGCCGGCCCCGGCGACGAGGCCTATCGGCCAACTCACCACCGGCAGCAGCGCGCCCGCCACTGCGCCGATCGCAGCTGCGGTCAGCACCGGCTTGGTCGACGGGTGGGCCATGCCCTCCTTGGCCATGCCGACGATCTCCACCTTTGCATCGTCGATCAGATCGTCACCGTGTGCCATGGCTTACATCCCTTCATAGATCGGGAAGCGGGCGCAGAGTTCCTCGACACGGGCCTTGACGGCCTGTTCGACCTGCGCGTCACCCGCTTCGCCATTCTTCCTGAGGCCATCGACGACCTCGGCGATAAGCTGACCGATCTGGGTGAACTCGGCAACACCGAATCCGCGCGTGGTTCCCGCCGGCGTGCCGAGCCGGACCCCTGAGGTGACGAAGCGCTTTTCTGGATCGTTGGGAATGGCGTTCTTGTTGCAGGTGATCGAAGCGCGATCGAGCGCCTTCTCGGCGTTCTTCCCGTTGGCGTTGTAGGGGCGCAGATCGACCAGCATCAGGTGGTTGTCGGTGCCGCCCGAGACGATGTCGAGGCCCTGTGCCTGCAGCGAAGCGGCGAGCGCCTTGGCATTGTCGGCCACGGCCTGGGCATAGGCCTTGAACTCGGGCTTCATCGCTTCGGCGAAAGCCACCGCCTTGGCGGCGATGATATGCATCAGCGGGCCGCCCTGCAGGCCCGGGAACACTGCGGTGTTGATCTTCTTGGCCAGATCCTCGTCATTGGTGAGGATGATACCCGAGCGCGGGCCGCGCAGCGACTTGTGCGTGGTGGTGGTGGTGATGTGGGCGTGTTGCACCGGCGAGGGGTGTACACCGCCGGCGACCAGACCGGAGAAGTGGCTCATGTCGGCGAGCAGATAGGCGCCGACTTCGTCCGCGATCTCGCGGAAGCGGGCAAAATCCCAGAAGCGCGAATAGGCGGTGGCGCCGCAGATGATCAGCTTGGGCTTGTTCTCGCGCGCGATGCGGGCGACCTCGTCCATGTCGATCCGGTGATCGTCGGGGCGCACGGTGTAGGGCACCGGGTTGAACCATTTGCCGCTCATGTTGACCGGCGAACCATGGGTGAGGTGGCCGCCCGCGGCGAGGTCAAGTCCCATGAAGCTGTCGCCCGGATTGAGCAGAGCGAGGAACACCGCCTGGTTCATCTGGCTGCCCGAATTGGGCTGCACATTGGCGAACTTGGCGCCAAACAGGGCCTTGGCGCGCTCGATCGCGATGGTCTCGATCTCGTCGACATATTCGCAGCCGCCGTAGTAACGCTTGCCCGGATAGCCCTCGGCATATTTGTTGGTCAGGATCGAACCGGCGGCTTCCAGCACCGCGCGGCTGCAGATGTTTTCGGAGGCGATCAGCTCGATCTTGTCGCGCTGGCGACCGAGTTCCTTGCCGATCCAGCCCGCGATTTCGGGGTCGGTCTGGGCAAGGCCCTGGTCGAAGAAGCCGGCGGGACGGACTGCGATGGTCATGGATGATCCCTGTTAGAGCGGGGGGGTGGAAAGTTTGTCGACGCGGGGGCCGTGGCGACCGCCGCCGAAGGGCGTGGCGAGGAAGGCGTCAAGGCAGGCCTTGGCCATGTCGATCCCGGTCAGCCGCGCGCCCATGGCGATGGCATTGGCATCGTTGTGTTCACGGGCGAGCGCCGCAGACAGCGGCTCGGACACCAGAGCACAGCGCAGGGCCGGATGGCGGTTGACCGCGATCGAAATGCCGATGCCGGATCCGCACAAAGCCACGCCGCGCTCCACAGTGCCATCGCCGACGACGGCTGCCAGCTTGTAGCCATAGTCCGGGTAATCGACGCGGTCCGCAGTCTCCGGGCCGAGATCAGCCACCTCGTGCCCAAGCTCGATCAGATACTCGCGCAACTCGGCCTTGAGCTCGAACGCGGCGTGATCGGAAGCGATGGCGATGCGCATGGAAACGGCCTGTCCAAAGGGGAGTGAGAATCGCTCGCGCACCCCTTAGTCGCGACTGGCTCGCAATTCCAGCTTTGCGGCGGCACGAAATGTAGCACCGCCGCGGAACTGGGAAATTACTGCTCCGGATTACTGTCCGACCATGTCATCCAAAGCCGATCGCAGCGCCGCGATGTCTTCAGCGACAAGCGTGCCGAGCCTGCGAATTGCGAGCGTCGATTCGATAGTCGCAATCACTGGCTTGATGGCAGAGGGCTTGAGCAGGTTTGCCGACTGCCAATCCGATATCACAATATCTCCAGGGCGTTCATCATCGCGAAGCTGGCTCGTTACCGGCATCAGGATCGTGACGGGCTGCTGGCTGTTGTAGCGCGCTCCGCTGATGACCACAGCTGGTCGGCGCTTCACTGACGACTGATCGGTAAAGGGAAACGGGACAAGTACGATATCTCCGAACTTCAGCGGTGCGGCGTCAGAGGGCATCGTAGGCATCGTCCTCTGGATTGTTCCAGATTTTGGCCAAGGCTGGGGCACTGACATCACGCGCCGCACGTTTCAGTGCGATTTCGCTCTCGCGCTGCCTGATGAAATCGACGAAATCCTCGACCTCAGCGACACGGGCGCGTGGAAGGGAACTGATCTTGCGGATCAGTGCTTCGGGAACGCGGTCAGGATCGAATGCTGTCGCCATGGCGAGATCATACAATGAGCCGGTTTAGAAAACCAGTGCACTACTGATCGAGGAAGCTTCGCATCTTCCGCGACCGGCTCGGGTGCTTGAGCTTCCTCAGCGCCTTGGCTTCGATCTGGCGGATACGTTCGCGGGTGACCGAGAACTGCTGGCCGACTTCCTCGAGCGTGTGATCGGTGTTCATGCCGATGCCGAAGCGCATGCGCAGCACGCGTTCCTCGCGCGGGGTGAGGCTGGCCAAAACCCGGGTAACGGTTTCCTTGAGGTTGGCCTGGATCGCGGCATCCACCGGGATGATCGCGTTCTTGTCCTCGATGAAATC
>CANJSX010000102.1 GCA_947477055.1 Sphingomonadaceae bacterium
GGCCCATGGGCAATCAAGAGCGAGTTTTGATGGAGCCATGCGGCCATTGAAGTAGCATCTCGCAAAGGATCAACGGCCCCACCCATGACAGCCACACGAAAGCCTCGCCGTTGCCCAGTTCGCCGATGTTAGTAATCCGTGAGGCGACGCGGCAGAAGACGAACGACCAGACCAGCACATAACTGCGTACCATCCACTCGCCATGCGATGCGAACCTTCGGTTCCGCGCGGCGCGCCAGCCAAGCGCGGCAAAGCATAGCCATGCGCTTGCAAGCATCGATAATGACACCGTCGCATTGGTCAGGACCGGGCCGCCGAGCGCCTTGTGTGCGGGAGAAAGGGTTGCAATCAGCGCAAGAGTGGCGCCGAACGTGCCAAACAGGAGATAGCCTTGGCCGAAGCGGCGGTGGAGCGGATATCGCTCCTTGCGCGCTGCGAGGTAGAGGTTGAGCCCGCCAAGCACCATCATACCGCTGCCACCGAGCATATGCGCGAACGTCAGTGCGAAATGCCCTTTGTGGGCCGGAATGTTGGAGAGGGTCGCGACAGGTAGAGCGATCATCCACCACGCCACAGCGCTAGTGATAAGGGCGGCGGCCAGCAGGACGCCGTTGCGCGTCCTCCACAAGTTAGGCCGGATTGTGCTTCTCGCCGCTTCCTGCCCCATTGTTCGCCCTCCGTGCGGAGTTGTGTGGCAAGCCAGGGTGAGGGTCAAGCGGCCGTCTGCGGCGGCGGCCTCCAACCCCCTTTGTGCGGCCCTATTCCCCCATCGCCCCCACGAAATCCCTCGGCAGCGAGGCATTCACCAGTCCGCCGTCGACGACGATGGTATCGCCCACCACATAGTTGCCCGCCCGGCTGGCGAGGTAGATCGCGGCGCCGGCCATGTCTTCGGCCATGCCGCCGCGCTGAATCGGGATGAGCTTGGCCATCCGCTCGCCCGCCACCACCGCGGCGCGGTTCATCTTTGAGGGGAACATGCCCGGGGCGATGCCCGAGACGGCGATCTGCTCGCCCGCCAGCCGCGCGGCCATGCGCTTGGTCAGGTGGATCAGCGCGGCCTTGCTCGCCTGATAGGGGTAAGTCTCCCACGGGTTGATCTTCAGCCCGTCGACCGAGGCGATCATGATCACCTTGGCGGGCTGCGCGGCGCTGGCACCGGCGCGCAGCAGGGCGTGGAGCTTTTGGGTGAGGTAGAACGGGGTCTTGACGTTGAGGGCCATCACCTTGTCCCACCCGGCCTCGGGGAAGGCATCGAACTCCGCGCCCCAGGCGACCCCGGCGTTGTTGACGAGGATGTCAATCCGCTCCTCGCGCGCGGTGAGTTCGGCGACCAGCGCCTCGATCCCGGCCATGGTCCCGACATCGCCCGGCAGCGCGACGCAGCGCGGGCCGAGTTCGGCGGCGGTGGCTTCCACCTCTTCCACCTTGCGCGCGGTGATGTAGACCCGCGCGCAACCGGCTCCGATAAAGCCTTCCGCGATCATCCGCCCGATCCCGCGCGATCCGCCAGTGATGACCGCGATGCGGCCTTCGAGGCTGAAGAGGCTGGCAATATCCATGATCTTCTCCTTCTCCCCTCCCGCATGCGGGAGGGGGACGGGCTCAGTAACCCGACAGCGCGGCAACCCGTCCGGCGTGGTAGTTCCCATCGCCCATGAACTCGGTCAACGCGCGTTCGCGTTTCATGTAGAGGCCGATGTCGAACTCGTCGGTCATGCCGACGCCGCCGTGCATCTGCACCCCTTCGCGCACCGCGAGATTGGCGGCGGAGCTGGCCTTGGCCTTAGCGACCGAGACCATCAGTTCGGCCTCCGGGCTCCCGGCATCGAGCAATTGCTGCGCCTTGAAGGCGGCGGCATGGGCGATCTCGATCTCGGAATAGAGATGCGCGGCGCGGTGCTGCAGCGCCTGGAACTCGCCGATCAGCCGCCCGAACTGCTTGCGGGTCTGGAGATAGGCGGTGGTAACCCCGAACGCGCCCGAGGCGACCCCGACCAGCTCCGAAGCGGCCCCGACACGGCCCGCAGCGACGATCCGGTTCAAGGTCGCGCGCCCGCCATCGACCTCGCCGATCACCGCCGCGCCAACGAGCTCGACATTATCGAAGCGGATATGGCTGGCCATCACCGAATCCACCAGCCGGACGCGGTCATGCCCGACCCCGGCGGCGTCCTTCGGCACCGCGAACAGAGTCACCCCATCGGTATCGCGATCCGCACCCGAAGTGCGCGCGGCGACGATCAGACAATCGGCCGAAGCGCCCTGAATCACGCAGGGCTTCTCGCCCGAAAGGCGGAAGCCGTTGCCGGAACGCTCGGCCTTAAGGGTGATGCGCTCTGGATCGTGCTTGGCGCCCTCGTCGATCGCCACCGCCAGCACCGTCGCGCCCGCCATCACGCCGGGCAGCCAGCGCTGCTTCAGCTCGTCCGCTGCCGCCGCCAGCGCAGTCGCGCCCATCACGGCGTTAGTCAGGAAGGGCGACGGCGTGAGATTGCGGCCGATCTCGGCCAGCACGATCCCCGCCTCGACATGACCCATCCCCAGACCGCCGTCAGCCTCGGGCACGAGAATCCCGTTGAGGCCCAGTTCCGCGAACTGGCGCCACAGGGCGTGGCCGAAACCGTCGGGGCAGTCCTTGTCACGCCAGTGGCGCAGCTGCGGCTTGATCGCGCCTTCCTCGGCCATGAAGCTGCGGACGGTGTCGGCGAGCATGGCCTGGTCGTCGGTGTGGTATAACGGCATGGCTCAGGCTCCCGGCAGGTCGAGGATGCGCTTGGCGATGACATTCAGCATGATCTCGCTGGTCCCGCCCTCGATCGAATTGGCCTTGGTCCGCAGCCAGCTGCGCGGTTTCGCCCCGCCGCCGCTGGCATAGCTTTCCCATTCCAGCGCGGCGCTGCCGCCGGCCATCATCGTCAGCTCGTGCTTGCGCTTGTTGAGCTCCGTCCCGGCGTATTTCATCATGTTGGGCTGGGCCGGATGGGCGCGGCCGCTGCGGGCCTCGTCGCTGAACTTCTCGCTCATTGCGGCGAAGGCCAGTGCATCGACATCGTAAAGCGCGACCTGCGCGCGCAACACCGGATCAAGCTCGATCCCCTGCTTAGCCAGCTCCGCGCCAAGCGAAGTCGTCCGCTCGCCCCCGCCAGTGGCCGAGATCATCTCCCGCTCATGCCCGAGCAGATATTTGGCGACATCCCAGCCGCGATTCACTTCGCCGACAATCTGGTCCTTGGGCACCTTCACAGCGTCAAAGAAGGTCTCGCAGAAGGGCGAGGCGCCGCTGATCAGGCGGATCGGGCGGGTGGTGACGCCTTCGCTCGCCATGTCGAACAGCAGGAAGGAGATGCCCTGATACTTGTTGGTCTTGTCGGTGCGGACGAGGCAGAAGATCCAGTCGGCCTTGTCGGCATAGGAGGTCCAGATCTTCTGGCCGGTGACTTCCCAGTGATCGCCCCGAGCCTCGCCGAAAGTCTGGAGCGAGACGAGGTCCGAGCCCGAGCCCGGCTCCGAATAGCCCTGGCACCAGCGGATCTCGCCGCGCGCGATCGGCGGGAGGTAGTGCAGCTTCTGCTCATGCGTGCCGAAGTGCAGCAGCGCCGGGCCAAGCATCCAGATCCCGAAGCTGGAAAGCGGCGAGCGGGCATTGATCCGTGCCATTTCCTCGCGCAGCACCTTGGCCTCGGGCGCGGACAGCCCTGCCCCGCCATACTCCTTCGGCCACATCGGCACGGTGAAGCCGCGCGCGGCGCAGCGTTCCAGCCATTGCCGCTGGGCCTCGCTCTGGAACCGGTAGTTCCGGCCGCCCCAGCAGGTATCGCTTTCGCTGGTCACGGGTGCGCGCATTTCGGGCGGACAGTTCTGCTCCAGCCAGCCGCGGATGTCCTGACGGAACGCGTCGAGTTCGCTCATGCCCTGGGCTCCTTCTCAGCCGTGAGTGCAGCATGATCGCGCCTGCGCGGCAAGGGCGTTGCACACGGCGCGCCATGCCGTAACGTCAGATACAGCGAGCTTGGCGGGCATCCCGGCATCTGCCATCAAAAGCGCGGAGAATCGCCCGTTTCGCGGGCGAGAGGAGATGTCATGGATTTCGACCCCAGCGAAAGGCAGCGCTATTGGCGTGACCGCGTGCGCCAATTCATCGAGGCGCATGTCCGCCCGCGCATGGGCGACTACAAGGCGCAGCAGGCCGAAGGCTCGCGCTGGAAAGTGTTGCCGGTGATCGAGGAGGAGAAGGCCCGGGCCAAGGCCCAAGGCATCTGGAACCTGTTCATGCCGCCGCGCTCGGGTCGGCCGCATGTCGATGACAGCTTCGAGTTTGATGGCCCCGGCCTCTCCAATCTCGAATATGCGCTCTGCGCCGAGGAAATGGGCCGGATCACCTGGGCGAGCGAGGTGTTCAACTGCTCCGCCCCCGATACCGGCAACATGGAGGTGTTCCTCCGCTATGGCACCCGCGAGCAGAAGGAGGCGTGGCTGGAGCCCTTGATGCAAGGCCAGATCCGCTCCGCCTTCCTGATGACCGAGCCCGGGGTGGCCAGTTCCGACGCAACCAACATCGAATGCTCGATCCGCCGCGAGGGCGAAGACTACGTCATCAACGGACGCAAATGGTGGTCCTCCGGCGCGGGCGACCCGCGCTGCAAGATCGCGATCCTGATGGGCAAGACCGATTTCGAGGCCAAGCGCCATTTGCAGCAATCGATGGTGCTGATGCCGCTCGACGCTCCGGGGGTGAAGATCCTGCGCCACCTGCCGGTGTTCGGCTATGACGACGCGCCGCATGGGCACATGGAAATCCTGCTCGAGAATGTCCGGGTGCCCGCCTCGAACATGCTGCTCGGCGAAGGACGCGGCTTCGAGATCGCGCAGGGGCGGCTCGGGCCGGGGCGTATCCATCACTGCATGCGGACCATCGGCGCGGCGGAAGAGGCGCTGGCCAAGATGGCGGTGCGGCTGCAATCGCGCGTCGCCTTCGGCAAGCGCATTTCCGAGCAATCGGTGTGGGACGAACGCATCGCCCGCGCCCGGATCGATATCGAGATGACACGGCTGCTGTGCCTCAAGGCGGCGGACATGATGGACAAGGTCGGCAACAAGTCGGCCGCGACCGAGATCGCGATGATCAAGGTCCAGGCCCCGCGCATGGCGCTGGCGATCATCGACGATGCGATCCAGGCCCATGGCGGCGGCGGCGTTTCGGAGGATTTCGGGCTGGCCGAGGCCTATGCCCAGATCCGCACCCTGCGGCTCGCCGACGGGCCGGACGAGGTCCACAACCGCGCCATCGCGCGCAGCGAATATGCCCGTCACATGCCGGTCACCCCGGCGCCGGGCAGTGAATTTTCCTCGGGCGATCTGGGAGTAGCGCGTTGAAGGCAGCGGTACTGATCGCAGCCGGATCGCCGCTCATTATTGAGCAGCTGACGATCGACAAGCCCGGCCCGCACGAGGTGTTGATCCGCACTCATGCCTGCGGGTTGTGCCATTCAGACCTGCATTTGATCGAAGGCAGCTGGCCGCACCCGATGCCCTGTGTGCCCGGTCACGAGGCTGCTGGCGTAGTCGAGGCGGTCGGCAACGAGGTCCGCACCGTGAAGAAGGGCGATCATGTCGTCACCTGCCTCTCGGCCTTTTGCGGCCACTGCGAGTTCTGCCTGACCGGGCGGATGTCGCTGTGCCTCGGCGCGGAAACGCGGCGGGCCAAGGGTGAGCCGGTCCGCCTGACCCGGATGGCCGACGGATCGCCGATTACGCAGGTGCTGAACCTCTCCGCCTTCGCCGAGATGATGCTGGTCCACGAACACGCCTGCGTCGCCATCGACCGCGACATGCCGCTCGATCGCGCCGCGCTGCTCGGCTGCGCTGTGACGACCGGCGCCGGCGCGGTGTTCAACGTGAGCAAGGTCCGCCCCGGTGACAGCTGCGCCGTAATCGGCTGCGGTGGAATCGGGCTGGCGGCAATCAACGCGGCGAAGATTGCCGGGGCCGGGAGGATCATCGCCTGCGACCCGGTGCCCGAGAAGCGCGAGCTGGCGCTTAAACTTGGCGCGACCGATGCGATTGACGCCACGGCTGCGGATGCCCGTGAGCAGTTGCTCGAGCTGACCGGCGGAGGGGTCGATCATGCGATCGAGGCGGTCGGCCGTCAGGCATCGGCGCGTCTGGCAATCGGTGCCCTTCGGCGCGGCGGCACCGCAACCATCCTCGGCATGCTCAACCCGGACGAGGAAGTGGGCCTTTCCGCGCGCGATCTGATGTCCGGCAAGGTCCTGCAAGGCGGGCTGATGGGCGGAAATCGCTTCCCGGTGGACATTCCCCGGCTGGTCGATTTCTACCTCAAGGGCCGCCTCGATCTCGACAGTCTGGTGGCGGAACGCATCCCGCTCGAGGAGATCAACGCCGGCTTCGAGACGATGAAGACCGGCCACAGCGCGCGTTCGGTGATCGTGTTCGAGGGGTAGAGCGCCATGGACTTCGAGCAGGAAATGGTCGGCACCATCGCCGTTCCCGAGCGGGACCGGCTGGACGAGACCGCGCTCGAAGGCTGGATGCGCTCTAACGTCGATGGCTATGCCGGGCCGATGAGGCTGAGCCGCTTCAAGGGCGGCCAGTCCAACCCGACCTACCGGATCGATACCACCGCGCGATCCTACGTATTGCGCCGCCAGCCCTTCGGGGTGCTGCTGCCCTCGGCCCATGCGGTCGACCGCGAATACCGGATCATCGCCTCCTTGCACCCCACCGGCTTCCCCGTCCCGGTCCCATATGGTCTTTGCGAAGACCCGGCGGTGATCGGCGCCAAGTTCTACGTCATGGGCCTGGCCGATGGGCGGAACCTGTGGAACGGTGCTTTGCCCGCAAGTTCGCCGGACGAACGTCGCGCGATCTACACCGCGATGACCGACACCCTCGCCGCGCTGCACCGGATCGATCCCGCAGCCATTGGCCTCGCCGATTATGGCAAGCCCGGCGACTATTGCGTGCGCCAGCTTGGCCGCTGGACCAAGCAATACCGCCTCTCGGAAACCGGCCCGGTGCCTGAGATGGACCGGCTGATCGAATTCCTCACC
>CANJSX010000103.1 GCA_947477055.1 Sphingomonadaceae bacterium
AGGGTTTTCAGGAGCTGGACTTCCAGGCGATGTTCGCCCCGATGTGCAAATGGGCAGCACGGATCGACGATCCGGCGCGCATCCCCGAATATGTCGCGCGCGCATTCCAGACGGCGATCTCGGGCCGGCCCGGTCCGGTGGTGATCGCCTTGCCCGAAGACATGCTGATGGAGCAGCTGACTGCGGTGGCGCCACGTCCGGCGGTAGTCCGCCCGGCACAGGCGGCCTGCGCCGATGCCGTGGGCACACTGATGGAGATGATCGGCGATGCCGCCTCGCCGGTCGCGATCATCGGCGGCGCGGGCTGGAACGACAAGGCGCGGCACTACTTCACCCATTTCGCCGAGAAAATCGGGATGCCCGTCGCCTGCGGCTTCCGGCGGCAGGATGCGATCCCCAACTCGAGCGAGGTCTGGGCCGGGAACCTCGGCTACGGCCCCAACCCCAAGCTGGCGCAGCGCGTCCGCGAGGCCGATTTCCTGCTGGTCGTCGGCGCGCGGCTGGGTGAGGCGACGACCGATGGCTATGAACTGGTCACGCCCGACCATCCCGGGCAGGTGCTGGTCCATGTCCATCCCGATCCCGAGGAGCTGGGCAGCGTCTACCGCCCCGACCTCGCGATCTGCGCCGCGGTGGACGAATTCGCCGAAGTGGCCTTCGTGCTGTGCGACGATGCCGTGCCATTCGGCGCTGGCGCGCAGGCCCATGCCGAATGGCTGGAGTGGGCCGAACCCAAGCCCAACGGCGCCCCGCTCGACCTCGGCCAATGCGTCAAGGCGATGCGCGAACTGCTCCCGGCCGACACCATCATCTGCAACGGCGCGGGCAACTTCTCGAGCTGGTGGCATCGCCACTGGCCCTATGAAGCCTTCCCCTCGCAGCTCGCCCCGACCGCCGGGGCGATGGGCTATGGCGTTCCGGCAGCGGTCGCAGCGGCAAAGCGCTTTCCCGGCCGCTCGGTTGTTGCGCTAGCCGGAGACGGCGATTTCCTGATGAACGGGCAGGAGCTGGCGACCGCCGTGCAATATGACGCCAACATGATCGTGCTGGTGATCGACAACGGCTTCTACGGCACGATCCGGGCCCATCAGGAGCGCGAGTTTCCCGGTCGCGTTTCGGGCACGCGCTTGGCCAACCCCGATTTCGCCGCGCTGGGCAAGGCCTTCGGCGGCTGGTCAACGCGGGTGGAAAAGACCGACGATTTCGCCCCGGCCCTCGCCGAAGCGGCGGGGATGAAGGGGCTGCGGCTGATCCACCTCGTCACCGACATCGAATATCTCGCCGCCGGCGGGATCACGGTTTCGGCGCTGCGAGCGCGGGGGCGTTAGCCCTCCGACAACTCCAGGATCCGCGCCCACTCCTCGGGCTTCACGGTACAGACCGAGAGCCGGAACATGGTGATCAGCTCGGTCCCGGCCATCTGCGGATCGGCCTTGATCTGCTTGAGCGTCACCGGGCGCGCCAGCTTGCGCAGCGGCTTGACCTTGACCGAAGCCCAGCGCCCTGTGTCGTCGGTCGGATCGGGCAGGCCGGACTTGCTGATGGTGACAATGCCGACAATCTCCAGCCCGACGTTCGAGTGGTAGAAGAAGGCCTCGTCGCCTTCCTTCATCGCCCTCAGATTGTTGCGCGCGCGGTAGTTGCGCACCCCGTCCCAGGTGCCCTCGCCCTCGGCGACAAGATCGTCCCAGCCGTAAACATCAGGCTCGGACTTCATCAGCCAGTGGGATTTGACTTCGCTCATGCACCGGCTCCCTGAATCGGATATAGCCGCCCCATAACGCCAACTTGCGGATAGCTCCACCAATGCCACTCAAATCCCTGCCCGTGCTCAGCCTGGCCGACGACAAGGCCAAATTCTCACAGGAGATCGGCGACAGCTTCAAGAGTTTCGGCTTCGCGCTGGTGAAGGACTTCGGGATCGATCCGGCCCTGATCGCTCGGGCATGGGAATTGACCGAAACCTTCTTCGCCCTGCCCGAGGAAGAGAAGCGCCGCTACTACATCACCGGCATCGGCGGCGCGCGCGGCTACACCCCCTTCGGCACCGAAATCGCCAAGGGTGCCAAGGCGCATGACCTCAAGGAATTCTGGCACGTCGGCCGCGATCTCGAGCCGGGCAATCCGCTCGAAGACTCCATGCCGCCCAATGTCTGGCCCGAACGGCCCGAGGGCTTCCGCGAAGTGTTCGACACGCTCTACAGCGAGTTCGACCGCGTCGGCGCCGTGATCCTCTCGCGCATTGCGACTTACCTCGGGCTCGACGAACACTGGTTCGATCCCCCGATCCACGAAGGCAATTCGGTGATGCGCTTGCTGCATTATCCCCCGCTTGAGGGCGTGACCGGCGAGGCGATCCGCGCCGGGGCGCATGGCGATATCAATCTCATCACCCTGCTGCTCGGGGCCGAGGAAGCGGGGCTGGAACTGCTGACCCGGGAAGGCGAGTGGATCCCGGCCTCGCCCCCACCCGGAGCGATGGTGATCAATGTCGGTGACATGCTCGAACGGCTCACCAACCACCTGCTCCCATCCACCATCCACCGCGTGCGCAACCCCGACCCTGAGCGCGCGAAATTCAGCCGCTATTCGATGCCGTTCTTTTTGCACCTGCGTAGCGACTTTCCCTTCGTGACCCTGCCGGAAGGTGTCAGCGCCGAGAACCCGGACCGCTACCCGGTCTCGATCACCGCGGACGATTTCCTCCAGAAGCGGCTGATCGAGATCGGGCTGAAGAAGAAGGGCTGATCGAGAGTCGCGGAGTACCGACTTGTTAGGGATTTTCGGGCTATAACGCGATCTCGGAAAAGCCTGATTCACTGACCGGAATCCAGGACGCGAGAATAAAAGTGCCACAGGACGGTTTCGAACTAGCATGTGACCGGCTTTCACATGTCGTCGACGCTACCCAGTTCGAGCAGCTGCGCTGGTCGCGCAACGAAGGCCCGATGCTGGCGCAGCTGGAAGCACTCGCGCGCACCGCGCTGGAGGACCGGCCCGAATTCGAATTGGCGGAGGGAGGTGCGACCAAGGACGTCAAGCGCTTCGTCCTCAAGGTCCACGGCCACCGGATCGCCGCAATCTCGATCCGCCTGAATCGCGAAAAAGTTGTGCTGGCAGCCGAAGCGATTGCGCGCAGCAGGTTCGTGATTTCGGACGATACGCCGGTGTCCGCCGATTACGAGCGCTTTGACAAACCCTTGATGGCTGCGGCGCTGATGGAACTGTTCGAACGTATCAGACCCTACGGCGAAAAAGAAGAAACGCCGCCAGAAGCGGCCCCGCTCGCGGAAGCAGGGTAACTCAGCCGCCCCGCAGCAGCTGCACCCCGTAGTCGCGCTCAAACAGATACAGCAGCAACCGGGCCGCCTCGCCGCGCTCACCAGTCAGTCCGCCGTCGCGTGCCATCAGCAGCCGCGCGTCGTCATGGGCGATCGGGAGCAGGCGCTGGATCTGTTCGAGGCTGGCGACGCGGAATGGCGTGTCGCCCGATTGCCGGGTGCCGAGCAATTCCCCGCCGCCGCGCAGTTCGAGGTCTTCCTCGGCGATGCGGAAGCCGTCCTGCGTCTCACGCATCAGTGCCAGCCGGCGGCGCGCGGTTTCCGATAGGGCCTCGGAGCGGAGCAGCAGGCAGGTGCTCTTGCCCTCGCCCCGCCCGACCCTGCCGCGCAGCTGGTGGAGCTGGGCAAGGCCGAAGCGTTCGGCCTGCTCGATCACCATCAGCGTCGCCTCGGGCACGTCGACCCCGACCTCGATCACCGTAGTCGCCACAAGCAGTTTCGCATCGCCTCGGACGAAACGCTCCATCGCCGCGTCCTTCGCCTCGGGCTTCATCTGGCCATGGAGCAGCACCACAGCAGCACCGAACCGCCGCCGAAGCTCCTCGAAACGCGCCTCGGCGGCAGCGAGATCGTCGACCTCGTTCTCGCGCACCATCGGACAGACCCAATAGGCCCGGTGCCCGGCCTCGATATGCCGTCCCAGCGCCTCGACCACGTCGCCCATCCGCTCGACCGCGACCACCCTTGTGTCGATCGGCTGGCGCCCCGGCGGCATCTCGTCGAGCCGGCTGACGTCCATCTCGCCATATTGCGCCAGCGTCAGCGTGCGCGGGATCGGGGTGGCGGTCATCGCGAGGCAATGCGGCGTGCGCTTGCCCTTCTGCGTGAGCATCAGCCGCTGCCCGACCCCGAAACGATGCTGCTCGTCGATCACCACCAGCGCGAGGTTCTTGTAGCTCACCGCCTCCTGGAAGATCGCGTGGGTGCCGACCACCATCTGTATCGAGCCGTCCATCAGCCCCATCAGGATCGATTCGCGCGCGCGGCCCTTGTCGCGCCCGGTCAGCAGCGCGATCGTCGCCCCGGTCGCAGCGGCCATCCGGCTGAGCGTATCGAAATGCTGGCGGGCGAGGATTTCGGTGGGGGCGAGCAGCGCCGCCTGCGCCCCGGCCTCCACCGCCAGTAGCATCGCCTCGAGCGCGACCACGGTTTTGCCCGAGCCGACGTCGCCCTGCAGCAGCCGCAGCATCGGCGCGGACTGGGTGAGATCGCCCTCAATCTCGGCAATCGAGCGGCGCTGGGCACCGGTCAGCGCGAAGGGTAAGTGCAGCTTGGTGCGCAAATGGCCATCGCCAGTCAGCGGTGTGCCGACTTTCGCCCGGTTTGCGCCCCGCACCAGCATCAGCGCGAGGCTGTTGGCGAGCAACTCGTCATAGGCGAGCCGGTCGCGCGCCTTGGCGTGCTCGCTGCGATGCGCCTCGGTCAATGCCTCGCGCCAATCCGGCCAGCCTTCGCGGGCCAGCAGCGCGGGTTCGATCCATTCGGGCAGAGCCTCCACATGCCCCAGCGCCTGCTGCACCAATGCGGCAACGCGACCCTGCGTCAGTCCGTCGGACAGCGGATAGACCGGCTCGCACAGCTGGCCGAGCATCGCCGCGCCTTCCTCCACGACATGGTCGGGATGGACGATCT
Organism: Sphingomonadaceae bacterium; assembly: GCA_947477055.1. Taxonomy (GTDB): domain Bacteria; phylum Pseudomonadota; class Alphaproteobacteria; order Sphingomonadales; family Sphingomonadaceae; genus Novosphingobium. The sequence goes on from CANJSX010000103.1 coordinate 4,974, forward strand.
GCAGCGTCTGCCCGAACTGATCCAGCCGCCCGGCGATCCAGCGCTTCTCGCCCAGCGGCAGCTGCTTTTTCGCCCAGCCGGCGTTGCGCCCGAACCAGGTCAGCGCGCAAATGTTGCCGGCCGCATCCGCCGCCAGCACGCGAAACGGACCGCGCCCCGCCGAACTGCGATATTCCACCGGGGTCAGCGCCACGACGACATTCTCGCCCACACTCGCCTCATCGAGGTCGGCAACGGCGCGGCGCTGCATGAAGCGGTCGGGCAGATGATAGGCAAAATCCCTGATCCGGCTCAGCCCCAGCCGCTCGAGCGGGCGCGCGAGGTTTGGCCCGACGCCCTTGAGGCTGTCGGCTGCGGCAAACAGAGGATTGAGCCGTTCGGGGCGCATCTCGACTCCCTAGCGCATTTTTGCGCGAATTTGACGCAACGCATGGAACAATCCGCAGCTTTGGCGCGATATGCCTTTACCGGTTCAGGAGACATGCCGGCGAGGAGATTGTGATGTTGCTACCCCATGGCGCCGTCGTCGCGCTGGTCGATGGCCAGAATTTCGAACTCTACCGCAACGCCGGCAACGAGTCCGAGCCCGAACTTGCGGCACTGCCTGCGCCGGACCTCGACACAAGCAATCATTCCGGTGTCAGCCACCATTCGCGACCCGGCAATCATGCCGACGGTCTGGTTTCCGAGGATGTCCACGCCAGCGCGGCCGCGCAGTGGCTGAACAATCAGGTGCTCGGCCACAAGGTCGAAAATCTCGTAGTGATCGCTCCGCCCCGCACGCTGGGCGAGCTGCGCAAGCATTACCACAAGCAGACCGCACTGGTAGTGATCAAGGAACTGCACAAGGACCTGATCGGCAAGGCGCCAGCCGACATTCTCGCAGCGCTGCGCGAGAAGCACTGAGCTTGCCTTGGGCGCCGCCGTCCCCTACCGGCGGCGCCATGCAGCCTGAAGCCCGCCTCAAGCGCCTCAAGCGTCTCAAGCGTCTCAAGTTCCGCGCCTGGCACCGCGGCACACGCGAATCCGACTATCTGATGGGCTGTTTCTTCGACTGCTTTCACGAAAGCTGGACCGAGACCGAGGTCGACTGGTTCGAAGCCCTGCTCGACGAGGAAGACGCCGACGTCCTCTGCTGGGTGCTGGGCACCGAGCCGGTGCCCGCCGCCTATGCCGGGCCGCTGATGGAGCGGATGCGGCAGATGGACTACGTCGAGATCCCGCGCTGAGCTGTTCGACAACCCCGGCAACCCCAGCTAAGGCTCCTGCGAATCCCTACCCCGCTGGCAGAAAAACTGCCCGCGGGGCAATTGCCGTTGCCCGGAAACCATGCCTGACCTTTCGCAGATCCTCTCCGCCAAGACCCCGCTGACCCTCGCCGCGCTGGCGCGGGGGGCGCAGCCGCTGGTCATGGCCGACCTTGCCCGCGCGGCGCGGGGCGGTTCGGGCAAGGGCCGGGCAGTGTTCATCGCCGCCGACGATGCGGCGATGCGTGGCGTGTCCGAAGCCGCCGCCTTCTTCGCCCCCGAGCTCGAGGTGGTCGAATTTCCGGCGTGGGACTGCCTGCCCTACGACCGTTCGAGCCCCGCGCTGGCGATCGGCGCGCGGCGGCTGGCGGCGCTACAACGGTTGCAGGGCAAGGCAAACGGCCCGCAGCTGCTGGTCACCACGATCAATGCATTGCTGCAGCGGGTGCTCACCCCGTTCCGTATCCGCGAATCGGTGAGGCTGCTGAAGCCCGGCGTCGAGATCGGACGCGAGAGCCTGGTCGCGCTGCTGCAACGGCAGGGCTACACCCGCACCGATACCGTGATCGACGCCGGCGAATATGCGCTGCGCGGCTCGATCTTCGACATCTTCCCCTCCGGGCTGGAACAGGGCCTGCGCCTCGATTTCTTCGGCGACGAGCTGGAAACGCTGCGGCTGTTCGATCCGGCCACCCAGCGCTCGACCGGCACGCTTGACCAGCACCTGCTGCTGCCCGCGAGCGAGACGCTGATCGACGAGGAGACGGTCAAGCGCTTCCGCAGCCGCTACCGCGAGCA
>CANJSX010000104.1 GCA_947477055.1 Sphingomonadaceae bacterium
ACTGTTCCTCGCTGATGACGCGACCAAGTCGATCATCATGATCGGGGAGATCGGCGGCAGCGCCGAGGAAGAGGCCGCGCAGTTCATCAAGGACGAGGCGAAGCGCGGGCGCAAGAAGCCGATGGCCGGCTTCATTGCGGGGCTCACCGCCCCTCCGGGCCGCCGCATGGGCCACGCCGGGGCGATCGTCTCGGGCGGCCAGGGCGGCGCAGAAGACAAGATCGCGGCGATGGAGGCAGCGGGCATCCGCGTCTCGGCCTCGCCCAGCCTGCTCGGCGAAACGCTCGCCGAACTGCTGAAGGAACTGGCCTGACACACAGCGTGGGCGTCTTCCTCCCCGGGAACGCCTGACCGCTTCGCCAAAGGTGAAGACCATGGGCAACGAACTGCACGATTTCTTCCCGGAAGACCCGCAACCCGGCCCCAGCTGGCAGCGTGAAGGCTGGCCGCTGGCCTGTGGCGCATCGGAAGACGACCTGACCCAGGCGCTCGATCCGATGACGATGGAGCCGGTGGCGCTCAAGGCCGCGATCAAGGCGAGCGCGGCTGCGACCGGCACGCCGGTCAATGAGGCTTCGATCGAAAGCGCCGCGGCGGATTCGATCCGGGCGATGATGCTGATCCGCACCTACCGGGTGCGTGGGCACCTGGCCGCCGATCTCGATCCGCTCGGCCTCGCCAAGCAGGATCTGCCCGCCGATCTCGATCCCGAATATCACGGCTTCGTCGGCGCGGCGCAGGATCGCAAGGTCTTCATGGGCGGCACGCTGGGGCTGCAATGGGCCACGGTCCGCGAACTCGTCGCGATCCTGCGCGCCAACTATTGCGGCAAGGTCGGCCTTGAATACATGCACATCGCCGATGTGGAGGAGCGCCGCTTCCTGCAGGACCGGATTGAGGGCGGTGACAAGCACATCGACTTCACGCCCGAGGGCAAGAAGGCCATTCTTTCGGCGGTGATCCGCGGCGAGCAGTATGAGAAGTTCCTGGGCCGCAAATATGTCGGCACCAAGCGGTTCGGGCTCGACGGCGGGGAATCGATGATCCCGGCGCTGGAAGCCATGATCAAATACGGTGGCCAGCGCGGCGTGCGCGAGATCGTCTATGGCATGTCGCATCGCGGCAGGCTCAACGTGCTCGCCAATGTCATGGCAAAACCCTACCGCGTGATCTTCCACGAATTCTCGGGCGGTACCGCCAATCCCGAGGATGTCGGCGGATCGGGCGACGTGAAATACCACCTCGGCACCAGCACCGATCGCGAATTTGACGGGATCAAGGTGCATATGAGCCTGGTTCCCAACCCCAGCCATCTCGAAACCGTCGATCCGGTGGTGCTGGGCAAGGTCCGCGCGCAGCAGGTGTTCCATGACGATATCGGCAAGGGCAAGCACAAGCAGGTGCTCCCCGTGCTGATTCACGGCGACGCGGCCTTTGCCGGGCAGGGCATCGTCTGGGAATGCTTCGGCTTTTCCGGGGTGCGCGGCTACAACACCGGCGGCTGCATCCATTTCGTCATCAACAACCAGATCGGGTTCACCACCAGCCCGCAGTTCTCGCGCGGCTCACCCTATCCTTCGGACGTCGCCAAGGGCGTCCAGGCACCGATCATCCATATCAATGGCGACGATCCCGAAGCGGTGACCTTCGCCTGCAAGCTGGCGATCGACTACCGCCAGCAGTTCGGCCGCGACATCGTGGTCGATATGTGGTGCTATCGCCGCTTCGGCCATAACGAAGGCGATGAGCCGGGCTTTACCCAGCCGCTGATGTATCAGCAGATCCGCCAGCATCCGGGTGTGAGCGCGATCTATTCGCGGCGGCTGGTCGAACAGGGCGTGATCGACAAGGATTGGGCGGCCGAGAACGAAACCCGCTTCGTCGCCTTGCTCGAGCAGGAATTCGAAGCCTCGAAGGGCTACAAGGCCAACGAGGCCGACTGGTTCGCCGGGCGCTGGACCGGGCTTAACAAGCCCGCAGACCCGGAAACCGCGCGGCGCAACGTGCCGACCGGGATCGAGCAGAAGTTGTTCAATAGCCTCGGCCGGACCCTGACCACAGTTCCTGCCGACCTGACGATCCACAAGACGCTGGCCCGCGTGATCGATGCCAAGCGCGAGATGTTCGCCAGCAGCCAGGGCTTCGACTGGGCCACGGGTGAGGCGCTGGCCTATGGCAGCCTGTGTTCGGAAGGCTTCAACGTGCGGCTTTCGGGCCAGGATTCAGGCCGCGGCACCTTCAGCCAGCGCCATGCGGTGTGGGTCGATCAGACCGACGAGCACAAATATGTCCCGCTCAGCACGCTGCCGCATGGCCGCTTCGAGGTCCATGACAGCACGCTCAGCGAATATGGCGTGCTTGGCTTCGAATATGGCTATGCCAGCGCCGATCCGAAATCACTGGTGTTGTGGGAGGCGCAGTTCGGCGATTTCGCCAATGGCGCGCAGATCATCATCGACCAGTATATTGCCGCCTCGGAAGCCAAGTGGCTGCGCGCCAACGGCCTCGTGATGCTGTTGCCGCATGGCTACGAAGGCCAGGGACCGGAGCACTCCTCGGCGCGGCTTGAGCGTTATCTGCAGCTGTGCGCGCAGGACAATATCCAGGTGTGCAACATCACCACCCCGGCCAATTACTTCCATGTGCTGCGGCGGCAGATGCACCGCCCGTTCCGCAAGCCACTGGTGATCATGACCCCCAAGTCGCTGCTGCGGCATCCGCTGGCGAAGTCGAAAGCGTCCGACTTCATCGGTGAGGGGCACTTCATGCGGATCCTGTCCGACACCGATGGGGCCGAGGATGCGAAAACCCGCAAGGTCGTGCTGTGTTCCGGCAAAATTGCCTATGATCTGATCGAGGCGCGCCGCGCGGCCGAGATCGATGACGTCCAGATCATCCGGCTTGAACAGCTCTATCCCTTCCCCGGCGATCCGCTGGCGTTGCGCCTCTCGCGCATGCCGCAGCTGGAAGAAGTGGTGTGGTGCCAGGAAGAGCCGCGCAACAATGGTGGCTGGTTCTTCGTTGCCGAACTCATCGAAGAAGCCCTGGCCAAAGCCAAGCGCAAAATTGACCGTCCGCGCTACGCTGGCCGCCAGGCCAGCGCCTCCACCGCGACCGGCCTGGCCAGCCGCCATGCCGCCGAACAGGCTGCACTGGTTGCCGATGCGCTGGGCCTCTCGGTACGTTCCGAAATCCGCCGCCGCAAGAAATCCTGATCCCAGTCCCCGGGGAAACACATCATGTCGCTAGAAGTCACAGTTCCCACGCTTGGTGAAAGCGTATCGGAAGCCACCATCGGCCAGTGGCTCAAGCAGCCCGGCGAGGCGGTTGCCGCGGATGAGCCGATCGCCAGCCTCGAGACCGACAAGGTCGCGATCGAGGTCATGGCACCGGTTGCCGGGGTGATGGGCGCACAGATCGTCAAGGAAGGCGATACGGTCGCGGTGGGTGCAGTGATTGCCACGATCGAGGCTGGCAGCGCCGCCGCTGCACCGGCCCCGGCGGCGGCTCCGGCTGAACCGGCCGTCGATGCCGCGGTGCTTTCCCCGGCGGTACGCCGCGCGGTGCTGCAGCATGGGATCGATCCGGCCACCATCAAGGGTTCGGGCAAGGATGGCCGCATCACCAAGGACGATGTGGTCGCAGCCGCACAAGCCAAGACCAGCGCGCCAGCGCCGGTCGTCAGTACCCCGGCCGCCGCACCTGCTCCCGCCGTGGAAGGCGGGCGCCGCGAGGAGCGCGTCAAGATGACGCGGCTGCGCCAGACCATCGCCCGCCGCCTGAAGGAAGCGCAGGAAAACGCCGCGCTGCTCACCACCTTCAACGATGTCGACATGTCCGCCGTGATCGCCGCGCGCGAGAAGTACAAGGACCTGTTCGAGAAGAAGCACGGCACGCGCCTCGGCTTCATGGGCTTCTTCGCCAAGGCCGCCTGCCTGGCGCTGAAGGACGTGCCCGCAGTCAACGCCTATATCGAGGGCGATGAGATCGTCTATCACGACTTTGTCGACATCTCGGTCGCCGTCTCGGCCCCCAGCGGCCTCGTGGTGCCGGTGGTGCGCGATTGCCAGGACCTCAGCTTCGCCGGGATCGAAAAGTCCATCGCCGCCTATGGCAAGAAGGCCAAGGAGGGCACGCTCTCAATGGCCGACATGACCGGCGGGACCTTCACCATCTCCAACGGCGGCGTGTTCGGCTCGCTGATGTCGACCCCGATCATCAACCCGCCGCAGTCGGCCGTGCTCGGCCTGCACCGGATCGAGGATCGCGCAGTCGTCCGGAACGGCGAGATCGTGATCCGCCCGATGATGTATATCGCGCTCTCTTACGATCACCGCATCATCGACGGCAAAGAGGCGGTAACCGCGCTCAAGATCATCAAGGAAGCGATCGAGGATCCCACGCGGATCCTGATCGACCTGTAAGCGCCGATGACCGCCAACAGCCTCTCCGATCGTTTCCGCGCCGGACGCGACGTGAGGCTGCGCGAGTTGATCGCCACCGCGCCGCGCCGGGGCGAGGAACTGCGGATCCTCGATCTCGGCGGACGGGCAGACTATTGGCGCTGGGTCGGGCTCGATTTCCTGCGCGAGCAGAAGGTCAGGATCGACATCCTCAACCTTTCGGTCGAGGAACAGCGGGTGCAGGAGGAAGGCGAAGACGTCTTCACCTATGTCGTCGGCAATGCCTGTGCGCTCGACTACGGCGATGACAGCTACGACCTGTGCCACGCCAATTCGGTGATCGAACATGTCGGCTTCGCCTGGGACATGGAACGCTTTGCAGGTGAGGCCCGCCGCGTCGCCCCCGCGATCTTCATCCAGACGCCGAACTACTGGTTCCCGGTCGACCCGCACTTCTGGAAGCTGCCCTTCATCCACTGGCTGCCGCGCCCGCTGCGGGCCCGACTGATGCTGCTGCTGCCGCTAGCCACCGTCGGGCGCGCGCCCGATCTTGCCGCAGCCTACCGCTTCGCCGATAGTTCGCTGATGCTAGGCAAGGCGCAGATGCGTTATCTCTTCCCCGACGCGCGGCTGGTGGCCGAGCGTGTGCTCGGGCTCTTCGCAAAATCCTACACCGCGATCCGCTTGCGGCGCTGAAACCCGATCCCTAACAGCAGGAAGCTGTCATGTACGATTACGATGTCCTCTTCATCGGTGCCGGCCCCGGCGGCTATGTCGGTGCAATCCGCACGGCGCAGCTCGGGCTCAAGACCGCCTGCGCCGATGGGCGCGAGACGCTGGGCGGGACCTGCCTCAACGTCGGCTGCATCCCCTCCAAGGCACTGCTGCACGGTTCGGAGAAGTTCGAGGAAGCCGCCGATGGCAGCCTCGCCCGCTATGGCGTGAAGCTGGGGAAGGTCGAGCTCGATCTGTCCGCGCTCCAAGCGGACAAGGCCGACGCTGTGAAGGGCCTGACCGGGGGGATCGAGTTCCTGTTCAAGAAGAACAAGGTCGAATGGCTCAAGGACTATGCGACCTTCAAGGATGCCCACACCGTGGAGGTCGCGGGCAAGATGGTGACCGCGAAGAACGTGGTAATCGCCACGGGTTCAAGCGTCACTCCCCTCCCCGGCGTCGAAGTCGACAACGACAAGGGTATCATCGTCGATTCCACCGGCGCGCTGGCGCTGGCGCAAGTACCGCAGCACCTCGTGGTGATTGGCGGCGGGGTGATCGGGCTGGAACTGGGCTCGGTCTGGCGGCGCCTTGGCGCCAAGGTCACGGTGGTCGAATATCTCGATGCGCTGCTGCCCGGGATGGACGGAGAGGTCCGCAAGGAGGCGGCCAAGATCTTCAAGAAGCAGGGCATGGAGCTCAGGCTCTCGACCAAGGTCACCAAGGCGGCGGTCAAGGGCAAGAAGGCGACGCTCACGCTCGAACCCGCTGCAGGCGGCGCGGCCGAGACACTGGAAGCGGACTGCGTGCTCGTCGCCATCGGGCGTCGGCCCAATGTCGATGGCCTCGGCCTTGCCGCCATCGGCCTCGAACTCAACGCGCGCGGCCAGATCGAGACCGACCACGATTTCCGCACCAAGGTCGACGGGGTCTGGGCCATCGGCGACGTGATCCCCGGCCCGATGTTGGCGCACAAGGCCGAGGACGAAGGCATCGCCGTGGCCGAAAACATTGCCGGGCTGACCGGGATTGTGAACCACGACGTGATCCCCGGTGTAGTCTACACCGCGCCCGAATTCGCCGGCGTCGGACTCACCGAGGAGGCCGCCAAAGAACGCGGCGAGATCAAGGTCGGCAAGTTCTCGATGCTCGCCAACAGCCGCGCCAAGACCAATCACGAGCCGGACGGCTTCGTGAAAGTGATCGCCGACGCCAAGACCGACCGCGTGCTCGGCGTCTGGGCAATCGCTTCGGTCGCGGGCACGATGATCGCCGAAGCCGCGCTCGCCATGGAATTCGGCGCGACCAGCGAGGACATCGCCTATACCTGCCACGCCCATCCGACGCATTCCGAGGCTATCAAGGAAGCGGCGATGGCGGTAACTGGCAAACCTATTCACATCTAAGCAAATCCATTTCTGAACGGAGAGCCAGACATGGCCGATACTGTCACGCTCAAACTTACCACCGACGAGATCGAGATTCTGGTCGATGCGCTCGAGGTCGATCTCGAAGGCTATGTCGAAGCCGCCAAGGAAGCGCGCGGCAACAACCGCCGCGAAGAAGTCGCCACCTTTACCGAGGCCGCGACCCGCATTGAGGCGCTGAAGACCCGGCTGCAGGATCTGGTCGAAGACTGATCCAGAAATGCTCGTCCCGGCCCTTCCCCCGGTCCTGGACCTGATCGGCCTGGCGATTTTCGCACTGACCGGCGCACTGCTGGCGGCGCGGCTGCGGTTGACTTTCGTAACTCTCGCGTTCTTCGCGCTGGTCACCGGCGTCGGCGGCGGGACTCTGCGCGACCTGCTGATCGGCGCCCCGGTGTTCTGGGTGCGCGATCCGTG
>CANJSX010000105.1 GCA_947477055.1 Sphingomonadaceae bacterium
CCTTGTTGAGATCCAGACCCTGCTTCGCCGCGAAAGCCATGGCTTCGGCAGCAGCGGCGATGTGCACCCCGGCGAGGTGCTGATTGATCATCTTGACCGCCGCACCTGCGCCCGGCGCGTCGCCAAGCCGATAGACCTTGGCGGCCATGGCATCGAGACTGGCTTCGGCCTTGGCGAATGCTGCGGCGCTGCCCGAAGCCATCACCGTCAGCTCCCCTGCCGCCGCGCGCACAGACCCGCCGCTGATCGGTGCGTCGAGGTAATGGAGCCCGGCTGCCACAACCCGGTCGGCAAGGCCGCGCACCACATCGGGCGACATCGTCGCGCAGCCGACAAAGACCGCGTCCGGTCGCATGGCCGCCGCAACACCCCCCGAACCGAACAGGACATCTTCGGTCTGCGCGGCGTTGATCACGACGCAGACAACGACATCGCTCTGCCCCGCCGCCTCGGCCGGGCCGCTGGCGATGCGACCGCCTTCGGCCCGGAAACGCTCGACCGCCGCCGCGGAAAGGTCGCAGCCGACAACGTCAAATCCCGCCCTGAGCATGGATGTCGCCATCCCGAAGCCCATTGATCCCAGGCCGATCACGGCGACGGTTTGGGTATTGTCTTTCATGCGGACTCTTTCCCGTTAGCTGACTGGCGCGCCGAGGATCATCGCGGTGGCAAGGGTTGCCTCGCGATCCTCATTCATTGCCGAAGTGGTCGTAGAGGTCCTGAACCTGCTCGGGGCTAAGGAAGCGCGGATTGAGGCCGCGCAGCAGCAGATAGAGCTTTGCGGTCTCTTCCAGTTCCTCCGTGGCGAACACCGCGGCTTCCAGCGTCTTGCCAGCCACCACGGGGCCGTGATTGGAGAGCAGCACCGCGCTGTGCTTGCCCGCCAGCCCGCGAATGGCGTCGGCTACCTTCGGATCGCCGGGCCGGTAATAAGGAACGATCGCCGGCGTGCCACACTTCATGACGAAATAGGGCGTCATCGGCGGCAAGTGGCCGCCGTCCTGGATCTCGGGGAGCATAGTCACGCCAACCGAATGGGTGGAATGAAGATGCACGATCGCCCGAGCATTGCTGCGGGTCTCGTAAAGTGCAGAATGAAGAGGGATTTCCTTGGTCGGTGCATCGCCGTCCAGGAGCCGCCCGTTGCTATCCAGCTTCGAAAGCCGCGCAGGATCGAGGAAGCCGAGCGAAGCATTGGTGGGGGTCACCAGCCACCCGCCATCGTCGGTCCGCACCGAGATATTGCCGGTGGAGCCGGAGGTGAGCCCCCGTTCGAACAGCGATCGGCCATAGCGACAGATCGCATCCCGCAAGTCGGCTTCGCTCAATTCGCCCTCCGGACACCAGGTTGCCTGTGAACGGACAGGCAGCTGGCAACGCAACTACTGATTGCGGCACCGCCTGACAACTCAACTGACGGAGCGACCAAGGGAGCCGAGCGACGGAGCTTGCAGGTGCATCTCATCTGACAATGCCCACCAGTCAAATCCTGTCACTATCCCAGAAAACGGCGCACTTCCTTTATGAAGTCGTCGAAGCGATCATGGTGCAACCAGTGTCCGGCATTGTCGAACGTGACCGTGCGGGCCGAACGAAACTGCTTTTCGCGGCCATCGTGCGCGGGATTGGGCAGGAAGCTCTCCGATCCATGCGCGAGCAGGACACCGCACTCTACGGCGGCAGCCAGAGCAGCGCGGTCCTCTATCGCGAAGTCGAATGGCCGGGATATCCTGACAGCAGGATCGTCGCGGAGGATATAGGTACCATCGGCTTGGCGTTTGACCGTGTGTTCGGCCAGATGAAGCCCCTGCTCCCGCGTGAAATACGGATTTCGCGCCAACAATCTCTCCGCGACGGCGTCCACCGATTCGTAAACCCGGGGCTGCTTGGCGGCTGCCGCCTGCCACTCTTCCATCCATTTTCGGACTCGGGTGCCTACCGGGGCGCTCAGCCGTTCCCTCACCGTCTGGTCCGACGGACCCATCCCCTCGATCGCGACGAGCTTTTCCATTTTGTCAGCAAAGATCCCGGCGAAGGTGATGGCGATCCGGCCGCCCAGCGAATGGCCGATGATCCGAACGCGCTCCGCACCAGAAAGACGAACGAGCTCGGCCAGGTCGTATACGTAATCCTGCAGCAGATATCCGCCCGCCGTGTCCCAATCACTTTCGCCATGGCCGACAAGATCGGGGGCAAGAACTCGATATTCATGACGCAAGGCCCGGGCGGTCCAGTCCCAGCTGCGCGCATGGTCGCGTGTTCCGTGGACCAGGACCAGTACGGGAAGGCCCTCGCCACCCCAATCGGCGTACCGCAGTGTCAGCCCCCGTGAAGTGAAGCTTCGTAGCTGCGGGCTTACCTCGATATCGACACTCAACTATTCCTCCCGCCTCGCTCTGCGGCGACAGACTCTGTGTTGCGGCAATCGCAACTGTAAGCTAGTCTTGCAAAAAATACAAAGCGGCAGAGAGGATGGATAAAATGAAACCCACAATATTGACCTGTTCGGTGGTCGGGGCAGGCCCGCTGCGCAAGGATAATCCGGCGATTCCTTACTCGCCAGCGGAGATCGCTCAGCAGGCAGTGGAGGCCGCCAATGCCGGCGCATCGGTGGTCCATCTTCACGTTCGCGATCCAGAGACCGGCGCGCCCAGCATTGAATTCAAACATTACAAGGAAGTGGTGGAGCGGATCAGGGATTCGGGCGTCGATGTCATCATCAACCTGACGACCGGCCCCGGTGCGCGGTTCCAACCCAAGCCGGACAGTCCCCGCGAAGCCGGCCCCCTCACCAATATCATTCTGCCAGAGCAGCGGTGCGAACATGTTTGCGAACTCAAGCCAGACATCTGTTCGCTCGATCTCAACACGCTACTGGGCAGGAACGGCACGACGGCGACCATCAATCTGACCGAGCACGTCACGCGCATTGCCGAACTGGTCCAGGCAGCGGGCGTGAAGCCGGAACTGGAAGTGTTCAGCCCTGGCGACATCGTGCTGGCGCATGACCTGATCGCGGACGGCGTGCTTAAGGGGCGGCAGCTGTTCCAGATGGTACTTGGAACGAAATACGGCGCACCGGCGACCACCCAAATGATGCAGGCAATGCAAGCGATGCTGCCTGAGGGTTCCGAATGGGCTGCCTTTGGAATCGGGCGGCTGGCCTATCCCATGTTGGGGCAATCTGTCCTGCTCGGCGGCCATGCCCGGATGGGCTTTGAAGATAACATCTACATGAAACGCGGAGTGCTGGCTCCCGGCAATGGTGCAATGATCGAGAAGGCGGCGCGACTGATCGAAGATCTGGGTGGAACTGTTGCGACGCCGTCCGAGGCTCGCGAAATCCTGGGACTCAAGACATGCAGCTAGCCTCTATTATGGTGCTGGCAGGCCAATGCGAAATGCTCTCTGTGGGTCGGACAAGCGCCGCCTGGCCGGCGACACCGCCCGTGCCGCGACCACTGGCGAGGTGCAGGATCTGCGCCGCGAGGCTCGTGCCCTGAAGGAATGCGTTGCTGATCTGACCCTCGAGAACCGGCTGCTCAAAAAAGCATGATCGCGGATGGGGGCGACGACGAATGAGGTATCCCGCATCCGAGAAGCTCGAGATCATCCGGATCGTCGCGCAGTTGCACCTGCCCGCCAAGCGCACGCTGGACCAACTCGGCAACGCCCGTCGGAGACCTTCTTCTGCTGGTACGATCGCTTCCTTGAGGGCGGGCCGGAGGCGCTGGAGGATTGTCCATCGACGCCAAGCCGGCGTGTGGAACCGGATCCCGCCTGACATCCATGATCAGAATAAAGCCCCTCGGCCCCCAGAGAGCCGCCGTTCGTTCAATCGGATGCGCGCCAGCGGTGAGCCCACTGCCCCATGCAGTCTTCTTCCGTTGGGCCGGTGACGCAAGCGGGTGCGTTTCAGCCTATTCTTGCTGGGGTGAATGCGCTTCCTTCTGCTTCAAGGGCTGCCTGCATTGCATCCTCACGGGCAAGCGCCCGTTGGACCGCGGGGCGAGTTTCCATGGCGCGTGCATGGGCAAGAAGCCGCGGAAACCGGGTCACATCGTAGCCTGCGCCCTCGACACGCCAGAATACCCAGTACAGATAGCCGTCCATCGCAGACCACTGCGTGCCATACCACCATGAGCCAGCAGCGAGACGATCCTCCACCACCTGGAAATATTCGTCCATCGACCGCTCGGCGGCCTGCTTGACGATCAGCGCATTTTCCACGCCGGCGACGAAGGCCGGCAGCCGGATCCGCGTGACGATGGGGTGCAGGGTCGCGGAGCAGAAGCAGAGATCGGCGAGGTGCCTTGCGCGGTCGGAAAGGCCAAGCGCCTCGGGCAGCAAATGTGCCTCCGGGAAGCGATCGTTGAGATAGGTCAGAATCGCGACCGTCTCAGTCAGGACAACGCCATCGATGGCCAGGGCAGGCACCTTGCCCAGCGGATTGAGCCGCCGGTACTCGGGCGACTTGTGCTCGCCCCGGACGAACCGCACCGGCCGCGTGTCGAAAGTCAGCCCAGCCTCTTCCAGTGCGATTGCGGTCACCCGGGCGCATGTGAATGGCGCCATATGCAGCACGATACCTGCACCGCTCTCGCTTCGACCCATCCGTCTGTTCCTTCAATATGGCAATGCGAGTGCAGCTGCCGCGGCTCGCTGAGCCTCGATCATGCGGGGTCGTCCGCCCTCTGACATCTGTGCTTCGGAAATGGTCATGCTCGCATCCATAATCGTTCGCACGCGAGTGTAGCGCCGCTGCATGAAGAGGCAGAGCGCAGCTTCGACATCGTTGTTGGCGCTGAGGCATTCGGCGAGCACGATCCCGTCTTCGATGCCCATCGCCGCGCCCTGCGCAAGGGTCGGCGGCCCCGCATGCGCGGCGTCGCCAATGAGGATCGTCCGGCCGACGTACCAGGGATCAGGAAGCGCCACGGCTTGCAGACGGCGGTAATTGACCTCGGCGGCATCAGGCGAGAAATGCCGCATCAACTCGCCCGGGAAGCCGGGAATCCCGCCGATCAGTGCAACCAGCCGATCGGCAAGATGGGGGTCACCATGATCGGGGGCACGGTCATTGGTGTCGACGACATAGATATAGATTCCGTCGTGCATCGGCGGGTACCCGATGGTGCCGCCGCCGCCGCCATACATTATGCGGACGTCCTCGCGATGTACGCCCGGGATGAAAGCGCGCCATACGCCTTCGGCAATCGGCTGGGGTGCAGCATGGGTCGGGAAAAGCTGCGCTCGTAATGTGGAGTTTATGCCGTCTGCCCCGACCAGCAGGTCGGCAGCAAGGTTGCGGCCGTCCGCAAGTTCCACGCGTACGCCGGCCGGGCCCTGCTCCATGCTGACGAGCTGCGCGTCGGTCAGCAATGTGACGCCGGCTTCGCGAGCGCCAGCGACGAGAACGGCGTGCAGGGCGGAGCGCCGAATGCCGGTAAAGCCCGGCCAACGGCCGCCGTACTGTCGCGAAGTTGGTTGTTCGGAGACAGTGCGGCCATCCGGCGCATGGATGGATACTTTCCCTACGACCACGCCGTTCTCGACGCAGCGGTCCGCCAGGCCAATGCCGCCGAGCGCATGCATGGCGTTGGACTGGATGCCGATACCGATGCCGCCTTCGTCGGTTATTTCATGACGGCGCTCCATCACCGTCACATGAAAGCCGGCCAAGGCAAGCGCCCGTGCACTCACCAGCCCGGCAATACCGCCGCCTGCAACCAGGACCGATGCGATCGCCCCCATCAATTATGTCTCCCGACCGCCAATGCCGACCGCCCTTTTATTCCTTTACAGAAGAATTATGCCAACGGAATTTGGCAGCATCATCAATCTCTACCGCCAGCCGCACATCGTCCGCCGGCCCTCTGTCCCGGTCATTGAGCATGCCTGGGCCAGCCAAGGGAGAAGCTGTGCCGTGAGAATAATCGCCAAGTGTGGCCAAAACTTCCGCTAAAAGCATGTGCCAGCCCGTTTGGCAGGCTAAGCTGCGCTGTGCGCTGCGCGTGACACGATGTTGATCCAGGGCGGCGTGATGTGAGGGCGAGGAAGTCATGACGAAAGTTTCGCTGGTCGGCTGTGGCCTGGTCGGAGGTGCCTGGGCGGTCGTGTTCGCGCGCGCCGGCCTGGATGTGACGCTCTATGATCCCTCACCATCGGCAATCGAGACCGCGCTGCGCGTCGCGCGAGAGTCCGCGGATGCACTGGCCGAAAGGGATCTCACGAACGGCAAGACGCCCGATGAGATCATGGCGCGCTTGACCCCGGCTGCTTCTCTTGCCGAAGCGGCAGGGTCGGCCGACTATATTCAGGAAAGTGCGCCCGAGCGCCTTCCAATCAAGCAGGAACTTTACAAAGCGCTCCTGCCGCTCATTCAGCCTCATGCCATCGTCGCCAGTTCGACCTCCGGCCTGCCGGCCTCCGGTTTCACCGACGGGCTCGACCGGCGCGAGCGCTGCGTCGTCGCGCACCCCCTCAATCCGCCACATCTCATTCCGCTCGTCGAGATCGTGCCTGCGCCGTGGACCGACCCGACCGTAGTGGCGCAGACCGAAGCCTTGATGCGCAAGGTCGGGCAGTCGCCGATCGTGCTCGCGCGCGAGATTGACGGCTTCGTGGTCAACCGCCTGCAGAGCGCCGTGCTGGCCGAAGCTTTTCGTCTGGTCGAGGACGGCATTTGTTCGGCAACGGCCGTCGACGCCGCCATGTCGGAAGGGCTGGGTCTTCGCTGGGCTTTCATGGGTCCGTTCGAGACGATCGACCTCAACGCGCAGGGCGGCATTGCGGATTACTGCATGAAGCTCGGGCCGATGTACCATGATCTGGCGCAGGCGCAGGCCGATCC
>CANJSX010000106.1 GCA_947477055.1 Sphingomonadaceae bacterium
AATCCTGCGCGGGATCGACCTCATCGTCCCGCAAGGCCAGACGCTCGCGCTGCTCGGCCCATCGGGTTCGGGCAAGAGTTCGCTGATGGCGGTGCTCTCCGGGCTGGAGCGCGCCAGTTCGGGCGGGCTTCAGGTCGCCGGGCAGGATTTCGCCGCGCTTGACGAGGATGCGCTGGCGCTCGCCCGGCGTGGCCGGATCGGGGTGGTGCTGCAGGCCTTCCACCTGCTGCCGACGATGACCGCGCTGGAAAATGTGATGACCCCGCTGGAACTGGCCGGGATCGACGGGGCGGAAGACCGCGCCCGGGCCGAACTCGAAGCGGTCGGCCTCGGCCACCGCCTTGGCCATTACCCGTCGCAGCTATCCGGCGGCGAGCAGCAGCGCGTCGCCATCGCCCGCGCGCTTGCCCCGCGCCCGCAACTGATCTTCGCCGACGAGCCAACCGGCAATCTCGATGCCGCGACCGGTGGCGGGGTGATCGAGCTATTGTTCGCCCGCCGCGCCGAGAGCGGGGCGAGCTTGGTGATCATCACCCATGACGAGGCACTGGCGCATCGCTGCGAACGCGTGGTGACGCTGGCCGACGGCCGCATCGCCGCCGATAGCGCGGCATGACCGCAGCCCTGCCCTGGCCGGTAGCCTGGCGCCTCACCCGGCGCGGGTTATCCGCGCGGTTCCGGGGCCTCAGGCTGCTGCTGGTCTGCCTGCTGCTCGGGGTAGGCGCGCTGGCTGCGATCGGCACGCTGACCGGCTCGATCGAGCACGAGCTGGCCAGCCGCGGCCGCGCAATCCTCGGCGGCGATATCGAAGTGGCGCTGTGGCAGCGTTCCCCCACGGCCGAGGAAAATGCCGCGCTGGCCAAGCTCGGCGAGGTTTCCGGCGGCACGCGCATGCAGGCCATGGCCTCGGCCGGCGAAAACGTCGCGCCGATCGAACTCAAGGCGGTCGATGCCCGCTGGCCGCTGGTCGGACGCCTTGCGCTCACTGACGGACGCAAGGTCGGCGCGCCTCCCGAGGGCACGGTGTGGCTGGCCGAAGGCGCGGCCGAGCGGCTCGGGATCAGTGTCGGCCAGCATTTCGATCTGGGCGGGGTGCCGATGATCGCCGGCGGGATCATCGCCGACGAGCCGGATCGGCTGAGCGAAGGTTTCTCGCTCGGGCCGACCGTGATCGTGCCCGCCAGCTTCCCGGACAAGGCCGGCCTCACTGCAGCCGGATCGATGTACCGCAGCAAGACCCGCGTCGCGCTGCGCCCCGGACAGGATCCGCAGGCCGTGGCCGATGCGCTCAAGGCGCGGTTCAGCTCCTCCGGCTTCGACATCAAGACCCGCGACAAGGCCGCGCCGGGAGCCGACCGCTTCGTCTCGCGGATGGGCGAGTTCCTCGTGCTGGTCGGGCTGGCCGCGCTGACCATCGCCGGGATCGGGATCGGCGGTGGAGTCTCCTCCTATCTCGAGGCGCGCCGCACCCAGATCGCTACTCTCAAGGTACTGGGCGCGACCAGCGGCGACATCGCGCGGATCTACCTGCTCCAGCTCGGCGCGGCGGCGCTGGCTGGGAGCATCGCGGGGCTGGCTGCGGGCGTACTGGTGACCCCGCTGGTCAGTCAGGCGCTCGGCACGCTGCTGCCGGTGACGCCCGGTTTCGTGATCGACCCGGCGGCGCTGGCCCGGGCCGCCACCTACGGCCTGCTGGTCGCGCTGGTCTTCGCCGCGCCGCCGCTCGCCCGGGCGCGGACTTTCCCGGCGATGGCGCTGATGCGCGCGCGGGTGGCTCCGCTGCTCGGGATGCGGCGCCATGCCGCAATCCCGGTCGGGCTGGGCCTGCTCGGAATCGTCGCCATCGCGCTGGCCAGCGCGGCGCAGCTCAAGGTAACGGCGCTGTTCCTCGCCGGAGCGGCGGGGATGCTGGTGCTGCTCGCGCTGCTCGGTCTGGCGATCCGTGCCGGTGCAGCGCGCCTGCCCCGGGTCCGCGATCCGCTGCTGCGCGCCGCGCTGGCCAATCTCCACCGCCCCGGCGCACAGACGCAGGCGCTGGTCACTGCGCTGGGCTTCGGCCTTTCGGCCTTCGTGCTGCTGGCAGTGGTCCAGACCGCGCTCGATCGCAACATCATGGCCCGCGTCCCTGCCCGCGCACCGGATTACTTCGTGCTGGATGTGCCGCGCGATTCCGCCGACGCGTTCCGCTCCGCCGTCACCGCAACCGTGCCCGGCGCGACAGTGCGGATGGTCCCGGCGCTGCGCGGCGCGATCCTCGCCTATGGCTCGGACCAGCACATGGTCCGCGTCGCCGATCTCAAGGCGATCCCCGAAGAGGCCTGGCCCCTGCGCGGCGAGCGCGGGCTGACCTATGCCGACGCGGTGCCGGAAGGAAATGTCGTCACGGAAGGCAAATGGTGGCCGAAGGACTATGCCGGCGAGCCGCTGGTCTCAATCGACGAGTCATTGGCTAAGGCCCTCAGCCTCAAGATCGGCGACCGGCTGACCATCGGCCTGCTCGGGGTCGAGCGCACCGCACGGATTGCCTCGCTGCGGCGGATCGACTGGGATTCGCTGGGGTTCAACTATGTGCTGGTGTTCTCGCCCAACGCCATCGAAGACGCCCCGCACAAGCTCGCCGCGACGATCGACCTGCCGCCCGGTGCGGCCACCAAGGGCGAGCTGCTGCGCAAGCTGGTCCGCGCCTTCCCCTCCAGCTCGGTGATCGAAACCGGCGGGATCCTGCGCGATGCCCGCGCGCTGCTGACGCAGATGGGCAACGCGATCCTCGCCGCCGCCTCGGTCGCGGTGCTGGCCGGGATCGCTGTGCTGCTCGGCGCTATCGCCGCCGCGCGGGCGAGCCGGAGTTATGACAATGTGATCCTGCGCGTGCTCGGGGCGAGCCGGCGGCAGTTGCTGCTGCTCCAGCTGTTCGAATTCGGCGCGCTGGCACTGGTACTGGCGGTGGTCGCGCTGGCGCTGGGCAGTGCGATCGGCTGGCTGGTGGTGGTCCAGCTGTTCGAATTCGAGTGGCTGGTGCGCTGGGGCACGGTGCTGGCGGTGCTAGGCGCCGGCGTGGCTCTCACCCTGGCCTTCGCGCTGGCCGGCTCACTCCCGCTGCTGCGGGCGAGACCGGCCGAGGCGCTGCGCGAGCTTTAGGAGAAGATACCCGGGCCCACCCCCGGCTGCTTCGGGTCATCCCCGAAGCGGTTCGGCCCCGGCGTGCCGTTCAGACAATAGAACACCAGCAACACGAACCAGCCGAGAATCGGCAGGAAGATCAGCAACAGCCACCAGCCCGACCGGTCAATATCATGCAGCCGCCGCACCGACACGGCGATGCTCGGGATTAGGCTGACGAGGTTGAACAGCCCGCTGATCATCCCGCCGATGCCCGTCAGGTTGGTACCGAGCATGAAGCCGTATTGCATCCGGCTCATCTCGTTCGTGCCGAACAGGGCCGCAATCGCCAACCCCACCAGCATGGTGAACAGGGTGAACATCCAGAATTCCATCCGGCGCGAGCGTCCGGTGAATTCGGCGTAGCGGCGACAGGGCAGGATCATCCAGTTCATGCGCAGCCTCCGGGCCGGAAAGCGACAAGGCACAACAAGGCTTTGAAACTTGCAACAAAAAAGGGGGCCGCGCAGGCCCCCTTTCCCTGTGCTCTGTCAGTCAGCCTACCAGCGGAAGCGGATCGCGCCGCCCCAGGTCAGCGGCTGGCTGGGATAGCCGGCCAGATTGCCGGTCTGCGCCGGGACGTCGAAGACATTGGCCATCGTCCGGTTGTCGAGCAGGTTGCGGCCCCAGATCGAGAGTTCGACACCCGAGTGCATCGCATAGGTGAACGAGGCATTGAGGTCGCTCACTTCGCGGGTATAGGGCCGCGCCGCGTCGAATGCGGTCTGGTAGGTCACGACGTTGCCCAACAGGTCCTTGGTGATGAAGCCCGGAAGACCTTCGGTGATCTGCACAGTCGATTCATAGTGGTAATCGCCGCGCAGGATGATGTGGTCGTCATTGTCGAGCACATGATCCCACATCGCCCCGAAGGTCGCGGAAATCGCCGGGATGCCGGCAGGCCGGGTCCCGGAGGCATTGCCCAGCGCCGAGCAGCAGAAATCGTCATACTTCGGATTGAGGTGTGTCATCCCTGCAGTGAACGTAATCTCACGTGTCGGGTGGGCGGTGCCTTCGATTTCGAAACCATAGGTCGATTGCTTGCCCGCCGTCGCCAGCGTGAAGCCGGTGCCAGTGAAGACGTTGGACTGGAAGTTGTTGATGAACTGCTTGAAGGCCGCAAAGTTGAAGGTGACGAAGCCCCAGTTTGCCTTAAGACCGAACTCATACACACTCGACGTCTCGGCATTGGCATAGCGCGAACCGGAGGTCAGATTGTTTGGTGCCAGCCCCGGAACCGCCCGGATCGCGGCGAGATCGGAGGCGAGCGGGCGGCTGTCGCGCGAGAGGTTGTAGGACGAGGGTTTGAAGCCCGTGGCATAGCTGACATAGGCGTTCAGGTTGTCCGAAATCTCATAGCTCGCGCGCAAAGTGTAAGACCAGTTGGTGTCGTGGACCTTGCCGTTCTCGACCGCATTGGGAATATTGAGGAACGGCGGCAGGAACTGCAGCGGCTTGAGTGCGATCAGCGAGTTGACCGCCGGATTGGTCTGGTTGGCGTTGGCATAGGCCGTCGCCCCGGCAGTGATCTGGGCGTAGTACGCAGCAGTCGCGGATCCGGTAGCAAAAGCGCCGATTTCAGCAGCCGTCGCCAGGCGGCCGAGCGAGAGCGCATTGCCGACCGTGGTCGCGACCACGGTGTTCCTGATCACCGTGTTGCCGATACTGATCAGATCCAGCGCCGAGAAGGAATCGGTGCTGAAGGAGCTTGAGGTCACCGTCTTGCGATCATCGGTGTAGTTCACCCCGGCGGTCAGCGTCAGCCGGTCGGTCACCTCGAAATCGACATTGCCGAACAGCGAGTAAGACTTGTCCTTCATCCGGAAGCTGTCGAAGCTGCCCTGGCCTTGCTTGCTGAAGGTGCCGACCGGCACGCCCAACACCAGGGTTTCCAATTGCGCCATTCCGCCCTGGGTGGCGATATTGACGAACTGCCGGAAATTCTGTCCGAAAGTCAGGATATTATCGTAGCTGACGGTTTCGTTGTAATAATAGGCGCCGACCAGCGCATTGAATGGACCGTCAAGATTCGTCGCGAGCCGCAGCTCCTGCGTGAAGGTCTTGAGCCCGACGTCGCCATCGTTGCGGCCGAGCAGGTCGCTGGCGGAAAAATCGGAATCCTGCCCGGTCAGCGTGTGGTTGCGGCGATAGGACGAGATCGAGGTCAGCGTCAGCGGACCCATTTCGTAATCGATCTGGCCAGAGAAGCCGTAGTTCTCGATCTTGTTGGTCGAGGGGAAGTTGGACGAGATAATATCGTCGAAGGGATTCGGCGTGGCCGTGGTCCGGCCGGTCAGTGCATTGATAACCGGGTTGCCGTTGCGCACCATGTGCACCGCGCAGCAGTCCTCGTCGATCTTGTCGTAGTCCGCGATCAGGCGGATCTTGAGCTCATTCGACGGTTCGAACAGCAACTGGCCGCGCACAAACCAGCGGTTGCGCTCGTTGACCTTGCCGCCATAGCCGACGTCGGTGACGTAGCCGTCGCGCTTGTTGTAGCCGCCCGCCAGGCTGGCGGCGACGGTGTCGGAGAGCGGGCCAGTGACCACGCCCTTGAGGACCATGGCGTTGAAGTTGCCATAGGAGGCCTCTACATTGCCGCCGAAGGTGAACTGCGGCTTCTTGGTGACCAGCGAGATCACACCCGCCGAGGCGTTCTTGCCGAACAGGGTGGACTGCGGCCCGCGCAGCACCTCGATCCGACTGATGTCGGGCAGATCGCTGATCTGCGAAGCCGAGCGCGAACGGTAGACACCATCGACAAACACCGCGACCGAGGTTTCGAGGCCGGGGTTGTTGGCGCCGTTGCCGAAGCCACGGATAATGAAATAGGTGCTCGCCGAGCTTTGCAGCTGGGTCACGCGGAGCGAGGGGACGATCGAGACCAGATCCTTGATATCGCGGATCTGGGCGCGCTCGATGGTTTCGGCCGTGGTCACCGAGACAGCGACCGGCACATCCTGCAGCGTCTGTTCGCGTTTGGTGGCAGTAACGACGATCTCGTTGCCATAGCCTTCATCGACATCGGGACTGCCGGTCGCCGGCTGGGCCTCTTCGGCCTGCTGGGCATGGGCTACGGCCGGAACAGCCAGGCCAAGGATGGCCACAGAGCCGAAAAGTACGGCTCGCGTGGTCGCGGCGAATCCTATGTTGTGCGCTTTCATGAGTTCAGTCCACCTCTCTACACATGGGGCTGACGCTACGTCATGGCGCGTAACCGCGCTCTATCTGCCGACCTGACCCCAGTTATTATGAGGAAACAATAGGATTCGCGTTGGTTTCACACAATGCTAAATCGCTCCGGGGGCGATCCATATGCAGCCTGTTGCCCCACAGTCACACCCGCCGCGCTTGCCCGCGGGGCGCGGATCGTCTAGGGGCGCGGCAATGTTGCGGCGCAGCACGTCCGCAGTCCCATTTCGATACAGGTAGCTACTCCATGTCCGCCTCACTTCCCCTGCGTAATATCGCCATCATTGCGCACGTTGACCACGGCAAGACCACGCTGGTCGACCAGCTGTTCCGCCAGTCTGGCACCTTCCGCGATAACCAGCGCATCGAAGAGCGGGCGATGGATTCCAACGACCTCGAAAAGGAGCGCGGGATCACCATTCTGGCCAAGTGCACCTCGGTCGAGTGGGACGATCATCACGGGCAGACGACCCAC
>CANJSX010000107.1 GCA_947477055.1 Sphingomonadaceae bacterium
AGCGAACCGCCTTCCTCGATGTTGCGCGCCGCGCCGAAGAAGCGCTTGGGGCGCTGCAGGGCGTTGGCGTCGACACCGCCGGTCAGGACCTTGCCCGAGCTTGGCACCACGGTGTTGTAGGCGCGGCCAAGGCGGGTGATCGAATCCAGCAGGATCACCACGTCCTTCTTGTGCTCGACCAGGCGCTTGGCCTTTTCAATCACCATTTCAGCAACCTGCACGTGCCGCGTGGCGGGCTCGTCGAAGGTCGAGGAAATCACCTCGCCCTTCACACTGCGCTGCATGTCGGTGACTTCTTCGGGGCGTTCATCGACCAGCAGAACGATCAGGAACACCTCGGGGTGATTGTCGGTGATCGCCTTGGCGATGTTCTGCAGCAGCACGGTCTTGCCGGTCCGCGGCGGGGCGACGATCAGCGCGCGCTGGCCCTTGCCCTGCGGCGAGATGAGATCGATCACCCGGGCCGACTTATCCTTGACCGTCGGGTCGGAGCTGTCGAGGATCAGGCGCTCATCGGGATAGAGTGGGGTGAGATTGTCGAAATTGACGCGGTGGCGCACAGCATCGGGATCGTCGAAATTGACGCTGACGAGCTTGTTGATGGCAAAATAGCGCTCGCCATCCTTGGGTGCGCGGATTTCGCCTTCGACCGTATCACCAGTGCGCAGGCCCCATTTGCGGACCTGGTTGGGCGAGACATAGATGTCGTCCGGACCGGCGAGATAGTTCGCCTCGGGGCTGCGCAGGAAGCCGAAACCGTCGGTCAGCACCTCGATGGTGCCCTGGCCGATGATCTCTTCGCCGTCTTCCGCCACTTCCTTGAGGATGGCGAACATCAGGTCCTGGCGGCGCAGGGTCGATGCGCCTTCAACGCCGTATTCCTCGGCCATTTCGACCAGTTCGGCGGATGTTTTCTTCTTGAGTTCTTTAAGATGCATGTCGTTTGGTATCCAGGGTTTGGATCTGGGAATGGCCGGAAGGTCTAGGGGCTTTGGGAAAGCGGACCCCGGTCGCAGAAAATCTCGCGACCGCACACCGGAATGGAGGGCGACTTATGCTTCCGCAGCCCCCAAGTCAACGCAAACCAGTCCAGCTTGGGCAGCTAGAATGGCTTCACGATCACCATGATCACGATCACCGCCGCGGCGATCCCGGGAACCTCGTTAGCTAGCCGCAGTTGCTTGCCGCTCAGCCGCCGCTCGCCGCCGGCGAGAACCCCGGCGTAATGCGCCAGCCACAGGTGATAGGCGCTGAGTCCCAGCACCATTGCCAGCTTCACATGGAACCAGCCCTGCGCGAAAGCCCCGGTGACCATGGCGAGCGCCAGGCCCAGCACCCAGACCACCACCAGCGAGGGCCACATGATGATTTTCAGCAGCTTGCGCTCGCGGTCGATCCATGCTGCCTCTTCGGATGAACCCGACACGGCTTCCTGATGGTAGACGAAGAAACGCGGCAGCATGAACAGCCCGGCCATCCAGAAGATCACGAAGATGGTATGGCCGGCCTTGAGCCAGAGGTAGGTCATGGAAAGCACCTGTTGCATGACGGGAATATAAGACTGCTACCCCACATCCGTCACCCCCGCCAGCCGCGCACCACTGCCAGCAATTGCTCGACATGCTCGAGCGGCGTGGTTTGGCCGATTCCGTGGCCGAGGTTGAACACATGCGGCCGGTCGGCGAAGGCGTCGAGCACGCGCAGGGCCTGCTTTTCCAGCTCGCCACCGCAGGCCAGCAGTAGCAGTGGATCAAGATTGCCTTGCACCGGCAAGCCGACGGGCAAGGTACGTGCCGCCCACAAGGGATCGATGGTTTCGTCCAGCCCGAGCGTGTCGACCCCAGTTTCGATGGCATAGGCCGGCAGCTTCTCGCCCGCACCCTTGGGAAAGCCGATCACCGGAACGCCGGGATGGCGCTGCTTGAGCGCCGCGACGATCGCTGCGTTGGGGGCGATGACCCAGCGTTCGAACTCGGCCGGGGCAAGGCTGCCGGCCCAGCTGTCGAACAGCTGCACGGCTTCGGCCCCGGCGAGGATCTGGCCGCTGAGGTAGCCGATAGTCACCGCCACGATGGCATCGATAATCGCCTGAAACGCAGCCGGATCGCGATAGGCCATGGCCCGGGTCTCATGCTGGTCGCGGCTACCTTCGCCGTTGACCATGTAGGTGGCGACCGTCCAGGGGCTGCCGGCAAAGCCGAGCAGGGTCTTGTCCCCTGGGAGCAGCGCCTTGACCTGCCGCACCGTCTCGTAAATCGGATCGAGCCGCTCAGGCACGGCGTGAAGCGCGCTGAGTGCTGTATCGACCAGCCGCGGCGACATGCGCGGGCCTTCCCCGGCAAGGAACTCAAGGTCCTGCCCCATGGCGTAGGGCACGATCAGGATATCGGAAAACAGGATCGCCCCGTCGAAGCCAAAACGCCGGATCGGCTGGAGGGTGATTTCAGCCGCTGCCGCGCTATCGTAGACCAGCGCGAGGAACCCGCCCTTTTCGGCACGCAGCGCGCGGTATTCGGGCAGATAACGCCCTGCCTGGCGCATCAGCCAGAGTGGACGCGGTGTGCAATTCTCGCCGCGCAAGGTGCGGAGCAAAAGACCGGGCATCTCGTCGAATCCCATCAAATAATTAGATTTATATAAGGTTGTTGTATGTAGTTGGGCTATGGATAGTGGGGATAGCGGCGCCTTGCCCGATTTGTCCGACCCTGAACAGGGGGCAAGCACGGTGCGAATCCGCAAAGGTGATGGGTCAAGCACAGGTTTTGCCCGCTATCCCCAACCTGTGGGAAGTGTTGTCCACCTGTCCACAAGCATCCGATCCGATCGCCGGTAGTGGGTGTGAATCACCATGCCGAGATTGTCAGCCCTGCTGTCCCGTGGTTTATGCACGCAGGTTTCCACAGCGCGAGCGCCTCTCCACGATCATGCCCCGGCTGCATCTCCATCTCGTATCGGATTCGACCGGCGAAACGCTGGAAATGCTCGCCAGGGCGGCGCTGGCGCAGTTCGACGATGCCGATATTACCCGCCATTTCTGGCCGATGGTCCGCTCGCAGCCGCATCTTGACCGGATATTCGCCGATATCTTCGCCAACCCCGGGCTGGTGCTGTTCACCCTGGTCAATAACGATACCCGCACCCGGCTGGAAGAGCACTGCCGTAGACACGGCTTGCCGGCAGTCGCCGCGCTCGATGCGGTGACGCTCGCGCTTGAATCCATGCTCGGGCAGCAGGCCAAGGCCCGCCCCGGCCGCCAGCATGCGATGGATGCGGCCTATTTTGCCCGGGTCGAGGCGATCCAGTTCACCATTGCCCATGATGACGGCGTGGCGTGGGAAGACTGGGAGCAGGCCGACATCGTGCTGGCCGGTGTCTCGCGCAGCTCGAAGACGCCAACCTCGATCTATCTCGCCAACCGTGGCTACCGGGTGGCGAATATTCCGATTGTCGTGGAAAGCCCACCGCCTTCGGCGCTGTTCGATCTTAGACATCCGATGGTGATCGGGCTGACCACCGCGCCTGAGCGCCTGATCCAGGTTCGCCGCAATCGCCTGCTTTCGCTCAACCAGGCGCCCGAGACGGCATATGTCGATGAGGAACGGGTGGCCAAGGAAGTGCAGTTCGCGCGGCGGATGTTTGCCGACAATGGCTGGCCGGTGATCGATGTCACTCGCCGCTCGATCGAGGAAACCGCTGCGGCGATCATCAACCTCCACAACGAGCGCCGCGAAGATGACGGAGGCCACGCGCTGTGAGCCTGATCCTCGCCTCAAAAAGCGCCTCCCGCCGGGCCATGCTTGACGCCGCCGGGGTATCGCATGAAGCGCTGCCGACCGATCTCGACGAGCGGGCGATCGAGGCGGCACTGGTGGATGCAGGCCCCGATGCCATCGCCCTCGCGCTGGCCGAGGCCAAGGCTCTGGCCGTCTCGGCGCTGCGAGCGGGCGAACTGGTGCTGGGCTCGGATTCGCTGGTGGAGGTCGAAGGCCACCGCTTCGACAAGCCCAGCTCGATCACGCAGGCGGCTGAGCATCTGCGCTTCTTTTCGGGCAAGGCGATGCGGCTGCACAGCGCCGCAGCGCTGGCGCGTGACGGAATGGTGCTGTGGCAACATGGCGCGGTGGCGACGCTGCATCTGCATGAATTGTCGGAAGACTTCATCGCGGACTATCTCGCCCACGAATGGCCGGCGGTGGCCGGCTGCGTTGGCGTCTTCCGGATCGAGGCGCGCGGGGTGCAGTTGTTCCGGGCGATCGAGGGCGATCATTTCACCGTGCTGGGCATGCCACTTTTTCCGCTGCTCAGCGCCTTGCGGGAACTCGAGGAGCTCCCACGATGAGCAAGCCTTATGCCGAAGTGATCGGCAATCCCATCGTTCAGTCGAAGTCACCCACGATTCACAATTTCTGGCTCGGCAAGCTGGGAATCGATGCGGAATACCGGGCCTGCCATGTGCGCCCGGATGAGCTGGCGGCCTACCTGCGCTCGCGCAACGCCGATGACAATTGGCGTGGGTGCAATGTCACCATGCCGCACAAGCAGGCGATCATCCCGCTGCTCAACCGGCTCGATCCTGCCGCGACGCGGGTTGGTGCGGTCAACACGGTCTTGCGCAAAGCTGACGGGTCACACACCGGTTGCAACACCGATGTTGCGGGCTTTGTAGAGCCGTTGCAGCCACTGCTGGCCCAGCATCATCACTATCGCATGGCGAGAATTCTCGGCGCGGGCGGTGCGGCGCGGGCCATTGTCGTGGCGCTCGCCGACCGGGGCTTCACGCTTGTCCTTGCCGCCCGCGATCCCGCAAAAGCGCAGGCCATGCTCGATGAGCTTGCCCCGCAGGGCGAACACCACGTGGTCAATCTTGCGCATTTCGCGGTTCCAACCGACTTTGCCTTCGACAATCGCGAGGGAATCCTTGATCTGGTCGTTAACGCCAGTCCGCTCGGCATGTTGGGGCAGCTGTCGTTACCGTTCGATTTCAGCCACGCTCCGCCAGGCAGTGTGGTTTATGATATCGTCACCCACCCGGTCGAAACGCCGCTGCTTCAGCAAGCGCGTGAACGCGGTTTCGATACCATCGACGGCCTCGCCATGCTGATCGGGCAAGCAGCCGCCGCCTTCGAGAAGTTCTTCGGCCAAGGCGCCCCGCGCGAACATGACGCCGAACTCCGCGCCCTGCTGACTGCATGAGCGAACCCTTCATCCTTGGCCTCACCGGCTCGATCGGCACGGGCAAGAGCGCGGTGGCGGCGATGTTTCATGGGCTGGGCGTGCCGGTGTTCGATGCCGATGCGGCGGTGCATCAGTTGCAGGGGCCGGGCGGGGCACTGCTCGAACAGATCGAGGCGGCGTTTCCCGGCAGCACGGGGCCGAATGGAGTCGACCGGGCGATTCTCGGTGCACAGGTCTTCGGCAATCCCGAACGGATGAAGGCGCTCGAGGCGATCGTCCATCCTGTGGTTGCGACGATGCGGGCGCAGTTCCTCCAGGACTGGAGCCGCGCCCCGCTGGTGGTGTTCGATATCCCGCTGCTGTTTGAGGCGGGCCGCAGCGGTGAGGTCGATGCTGTGCTGGTGGTCTCGGCCTCGCCCGAGGCGCAGCGCGCCCGCGTGCTGGCGCGGCCGGGGATGAGCGTGGAGAAGTTCGAGCACATTCTCGCGATGCAGGTGCCGGATGCCGAAAAGCGCGCCCGTGCCGATTACGTGATCGACACCGGGACCTCGCTGGCCGAGACCCGCCAGGCGGTGCAGCGGCTGGTCCACCAGCTCGATCCATCTCGCGACACCCCTCAAAAATAGCCGCCTCGCCCCCTTGTCAGGGCGCTGCGAGAGGCAGATATCACTTGAGTAATGCGTGAGATCGTCTTCGATACCGAAACCACAGGTCTTGATCCGCAAAGCGGCGACCGGCTGGTGGAAATCGGCTGCATCGAAATGGTCAACCGGGTCGCAACCGGCAGCAACTTCCACGCTTATTTC
The DNA here is from genome assembly GCA_947477055.1 of Sphingomonadaceae bacterium. Taxonomy (GTDB): domain Bacteria; phylum Pseudomonadota; class Alphaproteobacteria; order Sphingomonadales; family Sphingomonadaceae; genus Novosphingobium. The sequence goes on from CANJSX010000107.1 coordinate 5,982, forward strand.
AATCCCGAACGCGATATGCCGGCCGGCGCCGAAGCGGTGCACGGCCTCTCGATCTCATTCCTCTCCGACAAGCCGAAATTCGGTGCACGGGTGGAGGAATTCCTCGAGTTCATCGGCGATTCCCCGCTGGTTGCGCATAATGCCGGGTTCGACTTCGGCTTCGTCAATGCCGAGCTGGCGCTGATCGGCATGGCGCCGCTCGGCCGGGAGCGAATGATCGACACCGTCGCGCTGGCGCGGGTCCGCCATCCCGGCGCCAAGCTCAGCCTCGATGCGCTGTGCTCGCGCTACGGGATCGATCGCAGCCATCGCACCAGGCATGGCGCGCTGCTCGATGCGGAACTGCTCGCGCAGGTCTATGTCGAGCTGACCGGCGGCCGCCAGATCGGCCTCGAACTCGCCGCCGACGCGCAGGAAACCCTGGTTGCGAGCGCTTCGCTCACAACGCGCCAACGCAGCTTCCACCCCGCACGCCCTCATGCCGCCAGCGAGGAGGAACTGGCGGCCCACGCAGCATTCATCGATTCGATCAATTCGCCCGCCTGGAGAAGCTGACAGCACCGAAGCTGATAGCGCCGGCAGGCAGAGCAGGAGTTTGAGACATGGACATTCGCGTATCCGGCCATCAGATGGCAACTGGCGAAGCCTTGCAGACACACGCACACGACCGGCTCTCCGCGATCGTCGACAAATATTTCACCCGCGCGCTGTCGAGCCACATCACGTTCGGCAAGGCTCCGGCCAGTTTCTTCCGCTGCGATATC
>CANJSX010000108.1 GCA_947477055.1 Sphingomonadaceae bacterium
CCAGACGAGGCCCGCACTCCGCTAATCCAAGCCGCGATCTGCGCCAAATGTTCTGACGACGGACAGGCAGAATCTTTCACCCCCGTCAAACAGCGCGGTTCCGCCAGCTTCAACGATCCCGCTGCGAGAGCAGCCGCAACCGCAGCGCGTTGAGCTTGATGAAGCCGGCAGCGTCCTTCTGGTCATAGGCGCCGGCATCGTCCTCGAAGGTCACATGCCGTTCCGAATAGAGCGAATGCGGCGACTTGCGGCCGACCACGCTGGCCGTCCCCTTGTAGAGCTTGAGCCGGACCGTGCCGGTGACCTTGGCTTGCGAATGGTCGATTGCCGCCTGCAACATCTCGCGCTCGGGCGCGAACCAGAAGCCGTTGTAGATCAGCTCGGCATATTTCGGCATCAGCTCGTCCTTGAGATGCGCCGCACCGCGATCAAGCGTAATGCTTTCGATCCCGCGATGGGCGCGGGCGTAGATCTCGCCACCCGGGGTCTCGTACATCCCACGGCTCTTCATGCCGACGAAGCGGTTCTCGACCAGGTCGAGCCGGCCGATCCCGTGCTTGCGGCCAAGCTCGTTGAGCGCGGTCAGCAGCGTCGCGGGAGACATCGCCACGCCATTCAGCGCAACGCCGTCGCCGGACTCGAAATCCACGGTGATGTATTCCGGCTGGTTCGGCGCATCCTCGGGGTTGACCGTGCGCGAATAGACATAATCCGGCACTTCCGCCCAAGGGTCCTCCAGCACCTTGCCCTCGGAGGAGGTGTGCAGCAGGTTGGCGTCGGTCGAAAACGGGCTCTCGCCGCGCTTGTCCTTGGCAACAGGGATCTGGCGGGCTTCGGCCCAGGCGATCAGCGCGGAGCGGCTGGTGAGGTCCCACTCGCGCCAGGGAGCGATCACCCGAATGTCCGGTGCCAGCGCGGCGACGCCCAGTTCGAAGCGCACCTGATCATTGCCCTTGCCGGTGGCGCCATGGGCAACCGCATCTGCGCCGGTTTCGCGTGCGATCTCCACCAGCCGCTTGGCAATCAGCGGGCGGGCGATCGAGGTACCGAGCAGATAGTCACCCTCATAACGGGCATTGGCGCGCATCATCGGGAAGACGAAATCGCGCACGAATTCCTCGCGCAGATCGTCGATATAGATGTGCTCGTCGGGCACGCCCATCAGCTTGGCCTTGGCGCGGGCCGGTTCGAGCTCCTCGCCCTGGCCGAGATCGGCAGTGAAGGTCACCACCTCGCAATCGTAGGTTTCCTGCAGCCACTTGAGGATAACGGACGTATCAAGGCCACCCGAATAGGCGAGGACGACTTTCTTGATCTCGGACATGCGCGCGCTCCGCTGGAAACCTGCGGGCGGCGGCTAGCAGGGGCGCGGGGATGGGGCAAGCGTTGCGCGCGCGCTCATTCTGCCGCCTTGCGCTCCAAATGCCATTCGGGCGTTTCATCCAGTGCGGAAAGTCGGGCCGCTTCCTCGAGGATATACTCCCGCGTCATCGGCAGCACATCCTGCCGTTTGACCGACTGGATGTGGAAATTGACCATCGAACCGGTGCGGAAGGCCTGTTCGGCCCCGGCGAGGTAGAACTGCCACATGCGGAACATCTTGACGTCGTAAAGCGCTGTGATTTCGGCCTCGTGCTGCGTGGTGCGGCGGTACCATTGCTCGAGCGTATAGCCGTAGTGATAGCGCAGCACCTCGATATCACCGGGACGCCAGCCGGTGCTCTCCAGCGCGACCTGCAGCTCCGACAGGGCCATGATATAGGCACCGGGGAAAATGTATTTGCGGGTCCACTTGTCGGTCGTGCCCGGCCCACCGGTGCGGCCGATGGTGTGGGTCAGCATGATCCCGTCATCGGCGAGCAGGTCAAAAGTCTTGCCGAAATATTCGCGGTAATGCCGCGCGCCGACATGCTCGATCATCCCGACCGAGACGATCCGGTCAAACGGCCCGGTAACGTCGCGGTAGTCGATCAGCTGGAACGTGACCTTGTCGGAGACCCCGGCGGCCTCGGCGCGTTCCTGTGCGAACTTCACCTGATCCGGCGCGAGACTGACGCCCAGCACCTCGCAGCCGAAGTGGCGATTGAGGTATAAGGCGAGGCCGCCCCAGCCGCAGCCGATATCAAGCACCCGCATCCCCGGCCCAAGCCGCAACTTGGCGGCGATCAGCGCCAGCTTGTCAATCTGCGCGCGCTCCAGCGAGTTCGCCGGATCGCGGTAATAGGCCATGGTGTATTGCCGGTCTTCATCGAGGAACAGCTCGTAGAACTGACGCGACAAATCATAGTGATGTTCGACATTGCTCGAGGCCCGGACCCGCGAATTGAACTGGTCGAGCCGCCAGGCCAGCGCATCCACCCCGCGCTTCAGCGCGCTGGGCGCCTGCACCGTCGCGCCGGGCCGGCTGCCGTTGCCCATGACCAGCAATACCATGTCGCGGATCTCGTGCGGCGGCTCCACCACCAGCCGCCCGTCCATATAGGCTTCCCCTGCACCAATCCGGGGATCCTTGGCGATATGCAAAGCCGCGCCCTTGTCGGTTAAGCGGATCCGCACCGGTTCGGCGGCAGGATCGCCATAGTCATAGACCTTGCCGTCGTAGTCGGTGATCACGAGCCGACCTTCACGGATCAGCGGACAAAGCATTTTGTCGAGCAACCACATGGGCCAGAGACTAGAGACGCCCGAGCCAGCCTGCAAGAGCGGCGAGTTGCCACAGGCCGAGCACGAGGAACAGCAGCGCCGCCGCCATGCGGGTAGCCTTGAGCGAGACGCGTTTGACCAGCTCCTCGCCAAGGAACACCGCCGGGCCGTTGGCCAGCATCATGCCCAGCGTCGTCCCGGTCGCGACCAGCAGAACGTTGTGATACTGCGCGCCCAGCGCCACCGTCGCCACCTGGGTCTTGTCGCCCATCTCGACTAGGAAGAACGAGACCAGCGTGGTCAGGAACGGACCGCCGCGATGGCGGAAGCCTTCGTCGTCCTCATCGAACTTGTCAGGCACCAGCGTCCACGCCGCCATGGCGATGAAGCCCAGCGCCACCGCAATGCGAAACCACGGCGCATCAAGCAGCCCGGCTACTTCCTGCCCGACAAAGGCCGCCAGCGCGTGGTTGGCAATAGTGGCGAAGAAGATGCCGGCGAGGATCTGCCAGGGCGCGCGCAACCGGGCCGAGAGCACAATCGCGAGGAGCATGGTCTTGTCGCCGATTTCGGCGAGAGCGACGACTGCAGTCGAGGCGGTAAGGATGGAAAGCGGGCCGGGGATCATTGCCGGGCGAGGTAAAGCACGTCGCGCGGCAGGGAAAGCAGATGCTGGCCCGAATCGACGAACAAAGTCTCGCCGCTCGCCAGCCATCCTTCGGAGAGCCACAGCGCTGCATCGGCCAGCTCATTCGGATCGGTCAGCCGCTTCAGCAGGTTCATCCGCCCGCTGGTCTCGTGCTCAGCGTCGGCCTGATCGAAGCTGGGCAACATGGCGCCGGGGGCGAGGCCGTAGACCCGGTCGGCCGGATCGGCCTGCGCCATGGCCTGCATCCGGGTTGCGGCGGCGAGGGCGTGCTTGGCCATCGAATAGGAGAAGAAATCGGGGTTGGGGTTGGCGATCTTCATGTCGAGGAAGTTGACCACCCGTCGCCCGCATGCCGCCCGCGCCGACTTGAGAAAGGCTTGCGCCATGCGCGCCGGGGTCTGGGCGTTGACCGTGATCGCCTCGTCAAAGGTCGCAGGGTCGATCGCTTCGGCGGTATCGAGGTGAAACACCGCCGCGCTGTTCACCAGCATCCGCCAGTCGGGAAGTCGCGCGGCCAGTTCGCCAATCATCGCCAGTGCCGCTTCGCCGTCGGTCAGATCGCAGGCGACAACCTCTGCGGATGAAAGGGACGCGGCGAGTCTCCTCGCCGCGTCCGTATCGTGGTGCACGTGGATGATCACGTGCCAGCCTGTTTCGCCGAAGCGCCGCGCCAGCGTGGCGCCGATGCGCCTGGCTGCTCCGGTAATCAGGACGGCGGGTCTGGACATGCCTCAGCGTTTGCGGGTGCGGTCCAGCCGCGTCAAGCCATCAGCGGCAGCGGTTCGGCCCCTTGGCCAGCTCGTTGCCGACCAGTGCACCGGCGGCGGCGCCCAGGATGGTGCCGGTCGCCCGCTCGCCACGAGTATCGACCGCACGGCCGAGCAGTCCACCCAGCACCGCACCGGCCAGCAGACCGACCGTGCCGTCGCCGCGGCGGCAGCGATAGCGGCCGTCATCGCCCTGCCAGTAACGGATGCCGTTGTCGGTGGTGTAATAGTGCGGAGCGGTGCTGCGCTGCTTCGCGCGGTGGCCATGCGCCGGCGCCCATGACTGGGGGTCTGCCATGGCCGGAGCGGCGGGAAGGGCAACCGCCATGGCGAATGCAGACGCGAGAAGACGTTTCATCGTCTGGATCCTTTCTCGGTTCGTTTGGTTCCGATAACGCTTGCAGCTTGCCGGTTGATCCCGAACCTTGTGTGAAAAGCGGAAAATAGGCTTGGATCGCGCGGCGAACGGTGTCGATGTGACGATGAAATGATGGAATCGGAGTAAAGAACGTGACGCGGGATCTGGTCGACGTATTCGGATTGCGGCCCTTTGCGGGCAACCCGCTGGGCGTGGTGCACGGCGCGGAGGGGCTTGATACCGAGGCGATGCTGGGGCTGACGCGCTGGCTCGGATTCTCGGAGACGACCTTCCTGCTGCCACCGAGCGATCCGGCCGCCGATTACCGTGTGCGGATCTTCTACCCGGCGGGCGAACTACCCTTTGCCAGCCACCCCACGCTTGGCACTTGCCATGCCTGGCTTGCTGCCGGCGGCAAGCCGAAACGCGCGGGCGTGGTTATGCAGGAATGCGGGGTGGGGCTGATCGAGGTGCGACAGGAGGGTGAGCTCCTCTCGTTCCGCGCCCCGGCGCTGACCCGCAGCGGGGCACTGTCGGATGAAGAGCTGACCGAAGCGCTGCGCGTATCCGGCGCGCGGCGTGAGGCGGTGGTGGAGGCGGTGCATGTTGCGAACGGGCCGAAATGGCAGTTGTTGCGGCTGGCCAGCGCAGCCGATGTGCTGGCTGCCGAACCTGCCGCCAAGGCTCCGGTCGGGACCGACGTGGGGCTGGCTGGGCCGGGGGCGGAAGGCGCGGATTGGGAATTGCGCGCATTTTTCGCGAACGGCCTCGGCCAGATATGTGAGGACCCTGTCACCGGCAGTTTCAACGCCGGGGTGGCCATGCACCTGTTTGCCAGTGCCCTCGCTTCGCGCAGCTATGTCGCCGCGCAGGGCCAGAAGACCGGCGCCAACGGCCGCGTCCACTGCCGCATCGATCCGGACGGTTCGGTCTGGATCGGCGGCAGGGTGGACATGATCGCGGCCGGGGCGAGCCTGCCGGCGCTTTAGGCAATTGCCCCCTCCTCTTCAGAGGAGGGGATCAAGGCGTGGTGGCGATGCGTAGCATCGCTCGCTAAGCGACAAATTGTACTGCGGCTGCACCCCCCCAGCCCCTCCCCTGAAGAGGAGGGGGGTGAATGCCGTCCCAGCCTTAGGCCGCCGCGCGTGGCCCGATGTCGAGCTTGCCCAGCACCGTCGCCTTTGACACATCCAGCCCATAGAGCTTGGCCGCGTTGCCGCCGACCAGCTTGCGCACGGTCGCCTCGGGGAGGTGGCCCATGGTCTCGCTGATGGTGCGCTGGCTGTGGGGCCAGATCGAATCCGGGTGCGGATAGTCGCTGGCCCAGAGCAGATTATCCGGACCCCAGAATTCGAGCAGCCGCATCGCCGTCGGGCTTTGCTGGAAGGTCCCGTAGACCTGCCGCTTGAATAGCTCGGACGGCTTCATCTTGTGCGGGATGCCGCCCTTGTCGTCCCAATAGTCGGCGCGCTCCCACAGCCGCCAGTGGCGATAGTCGAGTTCCTCGACCACCCAGGGAACCCAGCCCACACCGCTTTCGGCGATGATAATCTTGAGGCCCGGGTGCCGCTCGAGGATGCCCCAGGCGAACAGATCGACGAAGGGATCGAGGAACTGTTCGATGAACATCTTGGCGTGAAGGAAGGTCGCGCCCGGGCTGCCCTTGTACTTATCAAAGGCATCGCCGGCCTTGGGGAAGACGGTGACGTGGAACGAGAGGACGATGCCCGATTCTTCGAGCAGCTTGAACAGCGGTTCCCAGCGCGGATCTTCGAGGCGCGGCTCGGCCACGGCGATTTGCAGATTGGCCTGCTTCACATCCCCGCGCGCGGCCAGCCGCTGCAGTTCGGCGTAGGCAGCTTCGGGATAGGGCGGCAGCATCGGCACGCCGATCAGCCGGTCGGGAGCGACCGAGCAGAAATCGTCCATCATCCAGCTGTTGAAGGCCGAATATGCTTCCTTCATCAGCTGCTCGTCATTGGTGCGGATCGAGGTGACCGGGCCAAACACGGTGTGGCCCCAAACCCCGTCGCGGTCCATCGCCGCGAGGCGCAGCTTGGCATTTCCGGCGGGCAGTACGGTGAGGTCGGTCACCCCGCCACGGTCGAAAGCCGTATTGATGGGCTTCGGCCCAAGCTGCGGTGCAGCCTTGCCGAGCCATGGCCCCCAGTTGATCCCGTCGCACATCCACACCGCGCGTCCGTCGTGCTCTTCGATGTGCGGAGCCCGCTCGCCCCACTTGGCCGAGAGGCGATTCGTCCAGACGTCGGCAGGAACCATGTTGAGATCGAGGTGGTCGTCACCTGAGATC
>CANJSX010000109.1 GCA_947477055.1 Sphingomonadaceae bacterium
CATCTTCGTTCCTTCGTCACTACGACGAAGCCCCAACCCTCCTAAATTCAAAACCTCAAATCTGTGCCATTGGTGCTGACGGGGAACAGGCTCGACGCGATCCTCGTAATCACGCGCGACAACCGCTGGTACGATTATCCTGAGATCGGCGCTGTGCTCGCAGCGATCCGCGAGGTCACCGCTGGCTATGAACGCACCGCTACCTATGGCTCCAGCATGGGCGGCTTCGCGGCGCTGCACTTAGCCGGGCATGTCGGCGCGGACACCGCCATCGCCATTTCGCCCCAATATTCGGCGGTCCGCGCGCAGGTGCCGTTCGAGACCCGCTGGAAGCGCGAGCGACGGCGATTGAAGTTCCCGGACCTGCCTAGCAGACCAGCAGCGGCACAGTATATCTTCTACGATACGGCGCATCCTATCGACGCGCGGCATGTCGCACTATTCGCCGCGCAGGCACCTGTGCTGCAAGTCCCGGTTCGCCACGGCGGCCACCCCGTCGGCTCGGTGCTGGCCGAATGCAGCCTGCTCAAGCCGGCAATCCGCGATTGCCTGGGCGGTGAGCTGGATATCCCGGCACTGATCAAATCGCTCCGCCAGACCCGGCGCGGCTCGTCACAGTTCCTCTGGGCGCTGGCTGATGCCCTGCCCGACCGGCACCTCGGCACGAAACTGCGGCTGCTGGAGATGTCAGTCGCAACACTGCGCACCGACCACAGCCTACGCCGCCTCGCCATGGCTCACGTCCGTCTGGGCAAGCTGGCACAGGCTGAGACCCTGCTCCGCGAGGCACTGGCCACGCCGACGCCCGACATCCGCTGCTGGATCGACCTGGTCGACGTGCTCAACACCACTGCGCTGCACGGTGAAGCAGCGGAAATCCTTGCCTCACTGAAGCAGAAACATCCCGGTAACCCGCTGGTGCGCGAGCGTCTGACGAGGCAAGCGTTCAGGAGGCTAGGTCTGCAGCGGCCTTACTTTGCCGCCAAAGCACTTTGGCTGGGCAGCAGAAGACCTGCATCACCATAGGAATAGAAGCGGTAGTGGGCCGCAATAGCATGGGCATAGGCCGCCTGCATCCGCTCCCGCCCCATCAGCGCACTGACGAGCATGAACAGGGTCGACTTGGGCAGGTGGAAGTTGGTCATCAGCCCGTCGATCGCGCGGATGCGGTAGCCGGGGGTGATGAAGATTGCGGTGTCGCCGACGAAGGGCTGGATTATGCCGTCCTCACCAGTCGCGCTTTCGAGCAGGCGCAAGGATGTGGTGCCGACCGCAATCACCCGGCCTCCGGCCTTGCGTGCGGCGTTGAGGCGTGCGGCGGTGGCGAGATCGATAGTGCCCCATTCGGCGTGCATGCGGTGTTGCGCGGTGTCGTCGACCTTGACCGGCAGAAAGGTGCCGGCGCCGACGTGGAGGGTAAGCGTCTCGTGCGCGATGCCGGCCTCGGCCAGTGAAGCCATTAGCTCGGGCGTGAAGTGCAGCGCGGCGGTGGGTGCGGCGACGGCGCCGTCGCGCGCGGCGAACATGGTCTGGTAGTCGACGCGGTCTGCTGCGTCGGTCTCACGCTTGCCGGCGATATAGGGTGGGAGCGGCATCTGGCCGGCGCGTTCGAGCAGCAGTTCGACCGGCTCGTCGCCGTCGAAGCGCAGGGTCCAGCTGCCATCGTCGGCCCCCGCCTCGGCGATGGCGCTGACACCGGCGGGGAAGTCGATCCGCTGGCCCGGTTTCAACCGCTTGGCGTTGCGGATGAAGGCTTGCCAGCGCCTCAGGTCGAGCCGCTTATGGAGTGTCGCCCCGATCCGCGCCTCGCCGCGCAGGCCTTCGAGCTGGGCGGGAATGACGCGAGTGTCGTTAAACACCAGCACATCGCCCTTGCGCAGCAGCGCAGGCAGATCGCGGACGCCAAGATCGCGGAACGGCCCCTCACCCTCCACCACCAGCATCCGCGCCGCATCGCGCGGACGTGCGGGACGCAGCGCGATGTTTTCGGGCGGCAGTTCGAAATCGAAGAGATCGACACGCATGGTTTATGCGCGCCTGAAAGCCTCAGTTCGCGGGTGCTGCGGCAGGCGCGGTTCCGGGCGCGAGCAGCATCGGCACCGGCGCGGCGATCACCGGGCGCGGCTTATTTTCGGTCGCCAGCGAGGCCTGGATGATCTTGGTCGTATTGGCCGGCGGCTCGCCCCTTGCGATCGTGTCGACCACGTCCATCCCGGCGATCACCCGGCCGAACACGGTATATTTCCGGTCGAGCGCGAAGCGCGGGTAGAAGACGATGAAGAACTGGCTGTTGGCCGAATCCGGCTCCGCCGTGCGCGCCATCGAGACCGAGCCGCGGACATGCGGCATCGGGTTGAACTCGGCCTTGAGGTCGGGGAGCTTGGAGCCGCCCTCGCCCGTGCCGGTCGGATCGCCGGTCTGCGCCATGAAGCCATCGATCACGCGGTGGAAGGTCAGCCCGTTGTAAAAGCCCTCGCCGGCCAGCGTGCGGACCCGCTCGACATGGGCCGGCGCCCATTTCGGCATCAGCCGGATCAGCACCCGCCCGCCGTTGGAGAGATCGAGCACCAGCACGTTCTGCGGATCATGCGCGGGGTCAGGATCGACCACCGCGCTCATCTGCGGGACGACCGGCGCGGGCGGCGCCTTTTTGGCCAGTGCAGGCATTCCGGCCAGCGCGAGTCCCGCGGCGAGCACGACGAAGAGGCGACGGTTCATGGACTTCCTGCAGCAATGGATGTTTCGGCCTTGCCCGATAGCGGGCGCAGCCTGTCGTGGCAATGAATGGTGCGCGAAATGCTGCGGACGATCAGTAGTCGCCCAAGCGGCCCAATGTCTCGATCCGGGCCACCACATCAGCGCAGACCGTGGGGCTGACGAAGCGCGAGACATCGCCGCCGAACAGCGCGATTTCCTTGACCAGCCGCGAGGCGATCGGCTGGAGGCTGACGTCGGCCATCAGGAACACTGTATCGATCCCGGCGTTGAGCTGCTGGTTCATCCCCGCCATCTGGTATTCATACTCGAAATCCGCCACCGCGCGCAGTCCGCGGATGATCATCGTGGCGCCCTGCTTTTCGGCAAATTTCATCAACAGCGCATTGAAGCCGACCACCTCGCAATTGGTGATGCCCAGCGCCGCGACCTCGCGCTCGACCATCGCCATGCGCTCTGCGGGGGTGAACATCGGGTCCTTGGAGGGATTGGTGGTGACGCCGATGATCAGCCGATCGACCAATTTGGCCCCGCGGCGGATGATGTCGGCATGGCCGAGCGTAATCGGATCAAAAGTGCCAGGATAGATGCCGACGCGTTCAACCATCAATGATTCCTCTCGACGATGAAGCGGGCAACCGCGCGCAGCAGGTTGGCCTCGGCGCCGTGCCCGGCCAGATGCGAAATCGCCTGATCGACCAGCATTCGGGCCTGTTCCCGGGCGCGGTCGGGGCCGAGCAGCGAGACGAAGGTCTGCTTGCCCGCCGCCGCATCCTTGCGCAGCGCCTTGCCGGCGGCGGATTCGTCGCCGTCATGGTCGAGCAGGTCGTCGGCGATCTGGAAGGCCAGGCCGATGTCGCGGGCATAGCCGCGCAGCTGGGTGCGGCCTTCCGGTCCGACCCGGCCGAGGATCGCGCCCATTTCCACTGCAGCGCCAAGCAGCGCCCCGGTCTTGAGCTGCTGGAGCCGGGTGATCGTCGGCAGGTCAAAGCTCTCGCTTTCGGCGACGATGTCCATCATCTGCCCGCCAGCCATGCCGGAAAGCCCGCTGGCGTTGCCCAGCGTGCGCACCAGTTCGGCACGGGTGAAGGGATCGCCGCTGGTCGCCTGATCGGCCAGCAGCTCGAAGGCGAAGGCGTGCAGCGCATCGCCGGCGAGCACGGCGGTCGCCTCGTCGAAGGCCTTGTGGACGGTCGGCTTGCCGTGGCGCATGGCATCGTTGTCCATGCAGGGCAGGTCGTCATGGATCAGCGAATAGGCGTGGATCGATTCGATCGCCACTGCCGCGTAGATCGCCGAGGTGTGATCGACCCCGTAGATCTCCGAGGTGGCGATCAGCAGCAGCGGGCGGATGCGCTTGCCGCCGCCGATCGTGGCATAGCGCATCGCCTCGACCAGCCGGGCGCGGGCATCGGTCGGGACCGGCAGCAGCCCATCGAAGGCTGAATCCATGTCGCGCGCGATGCGCTGCATGGCTTCGGCCAGCGGGCCGGCGGACAACGCGGCTCCCGCCACTGTCAGCGTCCCGCTTCGTCGAAGGGGCGCGTGCCGGTGGGCGCGCCATCGGGGCCGGTCACGATCTTCTCGATCCGGGCCTGCGCCGCGTCGAGCCGGGCCTGGCAGTGCTTGCGCAGCGCCTCGCCGCGTTCGTAGAGCGAGATCGAATCGTCGAGCGGCACTTCGCCGCCCTCGAGCCGGCGCACCACATCCTCGAGCGCGCGCAGCGCGTCCTCGAAGTTCATGGCGGCAATATCGGCGTGGCCCTGTTCCATGCGCCCGACCATTGACCCGAGCCGCGCCGAGGGTCAAGCTGCGAGCAGGAGAAATGCCGATGAAATGGATTACCGCCTATCTCGCTGCCGGAGTGGTTTTTGGCGCACTCGATTTCCTCTGGCTGCGCTTCGCCGGGCCGAACCTTTATCGGCCGGTGCTGGGCGAAGTGCTCGCGCCGCAGTTTCGCGCGATTCCGGCGCTGGTGTTCTATGCGCTCTACATCGCCGGCATGGTCTGGTTTGCGGTGCGCCCGGGGCTGGAAGGCGGGGTCCATCTGGCAGTATTCAACGGCGCGCTGCTCGGTGGCCTTGCCTATGCCACCTACGATCTGACCAACCAGGCAACGCTCAAGGTCTGGTCGACCCAGATCACCCTGATCGACATTGCCTGGGGCGCGGTCGCCTCGGCACTGGCCAGCGGGGCGGCAGCGTGGTTGACAATCCGCATCTCCGCCTAGCCATGCCGCGCCCGCGCCGCTAAAGGCGCGGGCATGAGCGGAATCACTCCCCAGATCGTCGCCGAACATGGCCTGAGCGAAGACGAATACGCCATCATCGTCAGGCGGCTGAATCGCGAGCCAAACCTGGTCGAACTCGGCATCTTTTCGGTGATGTGGAGCGAGCATTGCTCCTACAAATCGAGCCGGATCCATCTCAAGAAGCTGCCCACCGAAGCCCCCTGGGTGATCTGCGGCCCGGGTGAGAATGCCGGCGTCATCGATATCGGCGAAGGTCCCAATGGAGTCCGGCAGGCCTGCATCTTCAAGATGGAGAGCCACAACCACCCCAGCTACATCGAGCCCTATCAGGGCGCGGCGACCGGGGTGGGAGGGATCCTGCGGGATGTCTTCACCATGGGCGCGCGGCCGGTGGCGAACCTGAACGCGCTGCGCTTTGGACGGCCCGATCATCCCAAGATGAAGAGCCTCGTCCAGGGCGTGATCGCGGGGATCGGCGGCTATGGCAATTGCGTCGGCGTGCCCACCGTTGGCGGCGAGACCAATTTCCATTCCGCCTATGACGGCAACATCCTCGTCAACGCGATGACTGTCGGCGTCGCCGATCAGGACAAGATCTTCTATTCGGCCGCTACCGGCCTCGGCAATTCGATCGTCTACGTCGGCTCGAAGACCGGGCGCGACGGAATTCACGGCGCGACCATGGCCAGCGCCGATTTCGGCGAGGATTCGGAGGCCAAGCGCCCGACCGTGCAGGTCGGCGATCCCTTCACCGAGAAGCTGCTGATCGAGGCCTGCCTCGAACTGATGGCAACCGACGCGATCGTCGCGATTCAGGACATGGGCGCGGCCGGGCTGACCTCGTCCAGCGTCGAGATGGCGACCAACGGCAAGGCCGGGATCATTCTCGACATGGACAAGGTGCCGTGCCGCGAAGAGGGCATGACTCCCTACGAGATGATGCTGAGTGAAAGCCAGGAGCGCATGCTCATGGTGCTGAAGCCCGGCAAGGAAGCGATGGCCGAGGCGATCTTCCACAAGTGGGAGCTGGACTTCGCTGTGATCGGCGAAGTGACCGACAGTGGCCACATGGTGCTGACCTGGCAGGGCGAAATGGTCTGCGACATTCCGCTGGGGCCGCTCGCCGAAGACGCGCCGCTTTATGACCGCCCGGCGATGAGCCTGGCCGAATACAAGGTCTGGGCCAATGTCGCGCCGCTCGGCGAGGTGCCCGAAAGCACCGATATCGGCGCGGATCTGCTCAAGCTGATGGCCTGCCCCGATCTCGCCAGCCGGCGCTGGATCTGGGAGCAGTATGACAGCCAGGTCGGCGCGGACACGCTCCAGAAGAGCGGCGGCGATGCGGCGGTGGTGCGGATCCACGGCACGAAAAAGGCGCTCGCGATGAGCACCGACTGCACTCCGCGCTATTGCTATGCCGATCCCTATGAAGGCGGCAAGCAGGCGGTGGCGGAAACTTACCGCAATATCTCAGCAGTTGGCGCCAAACCCTTGGCAATCACCAATTGCCTCAACTTCGCCAACCCGCAGCGGCCGGAAATCATGGCCCAGATCGTCGAGGCCTTGCGCGGCATGGGCGATGCCTGCCGGGCGCTGGATTACCCGATCGTTTCGGGCAACGTCAGCCTCTACAACGAGAGCAAGGCGACTGGCGGCGGCTCCGCGATCCTGCCGACGCCGGCAATTGGCGGCGTGGGGCTGATGGACGACCATGAACGAATGGCGACG
>CANJSX010000110.1 GCA_947477055.1 Sphingomonadaceae bacterium
GCGTCCGCCAGCGCATTGCCCATGCGCCCTTCGCTGCCGATGATGCCGATCCGTGTCATTGCCACTCCTGTTCCGGGCGTGCTTCATGGGCGACATGAGCAATATCCGCAATATCGTGATTCTCACCGGAGCAGGGGTTTCTGCCGAAAGCGGGATCGATACCTTCCGCAGTGCCGGCGGGCTGTGGGAAAACCACCGGGTCGAAGACGTCGCCACGCCCGAGGCTTTCGCCCGTGATCCGAATCTCGTGCTGCGCTTCTACGATGCCCGGCGCGAGGCGATCCAGACCAAAGCGCCTAACCCGGCGCATGATGCGCTGGCCCGGCTCGATGCGGGCTGGAATGGCAATCTCCTGCTGGTCACGCAGAATGTCGATGACCTGCACGAACGCGCGGAATCGCGGCGACTGCTCCACATGCACGGCGAACACCTGAACGCCTGGTGCAGCTTCTGCGACACCCGCCACCGCTGGCGGGCGCCGCTGCTCGACCGGCCGCCGTGCCCCGCCTGCGGATCGCGCGCGCTGCGGCCGGACATCGTCTGGTTCGGCGAGATGCCTTACCGGATGGACGAGATCTACGCCGCGCTGCGTGAGGTGGACCTGTTCGTCTCGATCGGCACCTCGGGCGCGGTCTATCCTTCTGCCGGCTTCGCCCAGACCGCGCGGGAACTCGGCGCGCGGACGCTCGAGCTCAACCTCGAACCGTCGCAGGGCTCCCGGATGTTTCACGAATGCCGTCATGGCCCGGCGAGCGAGGTGGTGCCGGCGTGGGCCGAGGAAATGCTAGCTGGCTGAGCAGCCGCTGCAACTTTCATCCTTGGCGATGCGGAGCGTCCTGAGGCTGGGCGCGATCCCGTCGAACAGCTGGAGCTTGCCCCACAGCGGATCGCCGAGGCTGGAATGGCCCGCCAGCAGCACCCGGATCGCGTGCATTGCGGCGAAGTTACCGACGGTGCCGACAAAGGCACCGAGCACCCCGTCCGCTGCACAAGAGTCGCAGTCTTCGGCGTCGAAGGCATCACCGACGAAGCAGCGGTAGCAGGCCTCGCCCGGCAGGTGCCCGGCGAAGTTCGCGACCTGACCCTGGAAGCGGCCAACTGCGGCGCTGGTCAGCGGGATGCCGAGCGCAACGCAGGCATCGGACACGGTAAGGCGAGTCGCGAAATTGTCACAGCCGTCGAGCACAAGGGTCGCGCCCTCGAGCATCCGCGCGGCGTTACCCCCCAAAACCCTCCCGACGACCGCGCGGACCTCGATGGCAGCATCGAACCGCGCCACCCATTCCGCTGCGACTTCGGCCTTGGGGCGGCCGATGTCGGCCGGCGTGAACACCGTCTGGCGCTGCAGGTTCGAAAGCTCGACCACATCGTCGTCGATCAGCGTCAGCGTTCCGATTCCGGCCGCCGCCAGATATTGCAACGCAGGCGAACCGATTCCGCCGCAGCCGATCAGCACGACATGCGCCGCCGCCAGCGCGACCTGCCCCGCACCGCCAACTTCGGGCAGCACGATGTGGCGGGCAAAGCGTTCGAGGCGTTCAGGCGGGAGCGACATGGTCCCAGGTCAGAGCTTCATCACCCAGCCGTGCGGGTCCGGAGCCTCGCCGCGCTGGATCGCCACCAACCGCGCCTTGAGCTTGCCGGTGAGCTGGCCGGGGCCGCCCGAACCGATGGTGAACTCGCCATCCTCGCCGCAGACCTTGCCGACCGGGGTGACCACCGCTGCAGTGCCGCAGGCGAAGGTTTCGACCAGCTGGCCGGAGGTCGTGTCGTCGCGCCACTGGCCCAGGCTGTAGCGCTCCTCGCGCACGGTCAGACCTTCGTCGCGGGCCAGCGCGATCAGGCTTTCGCGGGTGATGCCGGGCAGGATCGTGCCGGTCAGCGGCGGAGTGACGATGCTGCCGTCAGCCATGACGAAGAACAGGTTCATGCCGCCCAGCTCCTCGATCCACTTGTGCTCGGCGGCATCGAGGAACAGCACCTGATCATGCCCGCGAGCAAAGGCTTCGGCGGTGGGGACGAGGCTGGCGGCATAGTTGCCGCCGCATTTGGCCGCACCGGTGCCGCCGGGCGCGGCGCGGGTATATTCGCTCACCCACAACGAGACCGCCGGAGCGCCGGACTTGAAATAATTGCCCGCCGGGCTGGCGATGATGATGAACTTGTATTCCTTCGCCGGACGCACCCCGAGGAAGGCCTCGGTCGCGATCATGAAGGGGCGCAGGTAGAGCGAGCCGCCCTCGACCGGCGGGAACCAGTCCTTGTCGGCAGCGACGATCTGCTTGACCGCTTCGACGAAAATATCTTCCGGCAGCCGGGGCATGGCAAGCCGCGTCGCCGAGGCGTTGAAGCGCGCGGCGTTGGCCTCGGGCCGGAACAGGGCGATGCCGCCATCGGCCTGGCGGTAGGCCTTGAGCCCCTCGAAGATCTCCTGCGCATAATGCAGCACGGCGGCGGCCGGATCGAGCGCGATCGGGCCGCGCGGGGCGATCACGGCATCGTGCCAACCGCGCCCTTCGCTCCAGTCGATCACGATCATGTGATCGGTGAAATGGCTGCCGAAACCGGGGTTGGCGAGCACGGCGGCGCGCGCATCGGCGCTGGCCGGCGCGGGGTGCGGCAGGCGGGTGAAAGTCAGGCGTTCTGCGGCGATGGTCGCCATGATTCGAGTGCTCCTCTCCTGAGGGGGTACGCATTGAAAGAAAGTTACGTAATCCTCAAGTGAAAAGAAATTAATGATAAGTGCATTTATCGCAATAGTGCATAGGGGGATTCAGGCCGCAAGGGAAGAGGCCAGGGCAGGGGTGCCAGAAATGTGAAGGGCCGCCCCGGCTATGCCGGAAGCGGCCCTTCGCATGGTCAGCGGCCGGAGATGCCGCTCACGAAGCCTCTATTGCCTAATCGAAACTCAGCAATAATGCCTCGCGCTGCGGACTACCGACCCCTCTGCTGAACCATGAGACATCGGTCACCTCCTTTCGCGCTGTTGAAGCCAAATCGCCACTCTCGCGGCTGGGGCGGTTGACCCGGTTGGGCTTCCCCTCCTTGAACAGAGGTGTGAATCATTTTGCATTGCACAACAAGACTTGCATTGATTTTTTGGCGTCAGTATCCACACCTTCGGGCTGAAGAGTTTCGCCCTTTTCTCAGACTAGCGACAATCCTCGATCACCCGGCCGATTTCCGGCCAGCTGGGGGCGTAGACCGGCGCAATTCCAGCAGCTTCCACGGCAATCCGGCCCCGGCTGAAGACCAGCGCATCGAGCAGATCGTCATGCGCGGCAAGGCTGGCGGCGACCATCGCGGGCGGGCCGGCATAGGGCAGGGCGGTCAGCACCCGGCGCTGGCTGGTGGTGTGGACGGTGAACGGCACTGGCCCGGTGGCCGGGCCTTGCAAGGCGATCACCACCATGCCGTTCGCCCGGTCGCAGCTTAGTGCCAACAATCCGCCGGCGTAGTCGGCGCGCGAAACACCGCCGGTGTTGCGCCAGTTCCATGTCCCGGGCGTCGCCGGCGTATCGCGCCAGTTGGCGACGACAGCCGGAGCAGGAGCCGGTGGCGGAGGTGGGGGCAGGTGCGGCGGACCCTGCACCGGTGTCGGCGCGGGCGGTGCGGCGCAGGCGGCGAGTGCGGACAGGAGCGCCGCACCGATCGCGAGCCGCAGGGGATTTGCCTTCATCGCTCCCCTATGGAATGAGGCCGCTCCTAGGACAAGTGATGACCGCCCCGAACAAGCCCCGCCCCGCCGCAAAACCCAATGCCGCAAAACAGCGTCTCGACCAGCTGCTGGTCGCGCGCGGCCTTGTCGAGAGTCGCGCCCGGGCGCAGGCGCTGGTGCTGGCCGGGCTGGTCTACTCGGGCGAGACCAAGCTGTTGAAGTCGGGCCAGCCGCTGGCAGAAGATGCGCCGCTGGAAGTGCGCGGGCGCGATCATCCCTGGGTTTCGCGCGGCGGCATCAAGCTGGCCCATGCGATCGATCATTTCGGGCTCGATCCGGCCGGCGCGGTGGCGATGGACATCGGCAGCTCGACCGGTGGCTTCACCGATGTGCTGCTGAGCAAGGGCGCGGTGCGGGTGTTTGCGGTGGATTCCGGCACCAACCAGCTCGCCTGGAAAATGCGCACTGATCCGCGCGTCACAGTGCTGGAGCAGACCAGCGCCCGCCTGCTCACTCCCGAACTGATCGACGCGCCCTGCAACTGGGTGGTGTGCGATGCCAGCTTCATCGGCCTCGCCAAAGTGCTCGACGTGCCGCTGCGCCTCGCCGCCATGCCCTGCCGCCTGGTCGCGCTGATCAAGCCGCAGTTCGAGGTGGGCAAGGGCGAGGTCGGCAAGGGCGGGGTGGTGCGCGATTCGGCGCTGCATCAGCGGGTCTGTGACGAGGTCCGCGACTGGCTGGAAAGCAGCGGCTGGACCGTCGAAGGCATAGTAGAAAGCCCGATCACCGGCCCGGAAGGCAATGTCGAATTTCTCGTTTCGGCACGGCGTGATTGAATTTTCACGAATTTTCGTGGGCAAGGCGCCATTGCCTCTCTTCCTGCCTGTCGCCATAGGGGAATATCCCAGAGCCGTGCGAATCGAGGACCGGATCGCCTGATGTCTGAACTTGCGTCGAAAGGCCAGTTGCGAGCCACCTTCCTCCGTGCCGCGCTATTCACTGTGCCCGGTGTGCTGTTGCTCGGGTTTCTTTCGGGAGCAGTGGCGGGCAGCGCGGCGGGCAATCCCTGGTTTGCCGAGCTGGTGAAGCCGGCGATCTATCCACTGCCGATTGTTTTCCCGATCGCCTGGTCGGTGCTTTACGTCATGATGGGACTGGGGCTGGCGATCGTCGCCACGGCTTTCGGCGCACCGCAGCGCAAGGCGGCGATGCTGGTGTTCCTGCTCCAGCTCCTGCTCAATCTGGCCTGGTCACCGCTGTTCTTTGCGATGCACCGGATCAGCGCCGCACTGATCCTGCTGGGCGTGCTCGACGTTGCGGTGCTGGCCACCACCGTGCTGTTCTGGAAGGTCCGCCGCAGCGCCGGGCTGCTGCTGCTGCCCTATCTCGCCTGGGTGCTGTTCGCGACCGTGCTCAATTGGCAGTTCCTTACCGCCAACCCCGATGCGGACGGGCAGGAATATTCCGGCGCCGTCAGTCGGATGGAGATCTGATCCGATGCAAAGCGAAAACCCCCTGTTCGCCGATTTCGCCAAGCTGATGAACAGCGCCGCCGGAACTCTTGCGGGGATGACCCGCGAAGCCCGGGACGCCGCGCGCGAACGCTTCCGCGAAAGCATGGGCGGGCTCGATTTTGTCGGCCGCGAGGAATTCGACGCCGTGAAGGACATGGCCGCCCTCGCGCGTGAAGAGAACGAGGCGCTGAAGGCCCGGGTCGCAGCACTCGAAGCCGCGCTGGCGAAGAAGGCCAAGTAGGCCGGCACCAGCCGACCCATCAAACCCATGCATATCCGAGCCGCCGCGATCGTCTGTGCCGTGCGGCCCCATGGCGAGACCGGGGCGGTCGTCCGGCTGCTTACGGGTGATTACGGGATGATCGCGAGCTATGTCGCCGGGGCGCGCGGGCGGCAACTGCGCCCGGTGGTGATTCCCGGCAATGCGGTCGAGGCGGAACTCAACCAACGCAGCGAAGCGCAGCTGCCGTTCGCCCGGCTCGAGCTGACCGCCAGCCGCGGTCCCTGGCTGTCAGAACCCTTGCCCGCTGCCGCGATCGGCTGGGTTACCGCGCTGACTGCCGCGGCACTTCCTGAACGCCAGCCCTACCCCTCGCTTTATCTCGCGCTGTCTGCGCTGCTTGACGCAATCTGCCACGCCCCGTCGGCGCGCGGCTGGAGCGAGGCGCTGCTCGGCTATGAACTGCTGCTGCTGCGCGAACTGGGTTACGGCGGCGATGATGACCGGCCTCCCCCGGCGGACTGGCCCGCAACACTGGCTGCGCTGGACCGGATCGGCATACTGCTGGAACGCTATCCGCTTGCGGACCGGCGCGGAGACGTTATGGCGGCGCGCGCCATGCTGCGTGAGCGGCTGGCGCGGATTGAAGCCTGAACGGCCTGAACGGATAGCGCATGAAGATCGCAGTTTTCGCCGGTGACGGCATCGGCCCCGAAGTGACCCGCGAGGCAGTGCGCGTGCTCGAGGCGCTGGATCTGCCCGGCGTGGTGCTGCTCGAAGGCGATGTCGGCGGCGTGGCCTATCACCGCCACGGCCATCCGCTCCCGCCTGAAACGCTGGCCACCGCGCGGACAAGCGATGCGATCCTGTTCGGCGCGGTGGGTGACTTTTCCTGCGATCACCTCGAACGTGCGCTTCGCCCCGAACAGGCGATCCTCGGCTTGCGCAAGGAACTGGGCTTCTTCGCCAATCTGCGCCCGGCCAAGGTGTTCAAGGGGCTGGAAGACCTCACCAGCCTGCGCCCGGAAGTGGCGCGGCAGATCGACCTGCTGATCGTGCGCGAGCTAAATGGCGACGTCTATTTCGGCGAGAAGGGCATCCGCACCCTGCCAGACGGGCGCCGTCAGGGCTGGGACATGATGTCCTATGCCGAGGACGAGGTGCGCCGCATCGCCCATGTCGGCTTCAA
>CANJSX010000111.1 GCA_947477055.1 Sphingomonadaceae bacterium
TACCCGAGAAGCCCCCCAGATGGCCGCCATAACCGCTCCCCCTAGCGGGGCGGCCATCGTTTCCGGCTACACCCCACCGGGCGAGCAAAACAGTATGTAGAAGGAAGCGTGGGTCCCATCTGAGCAAAACGGGGGGTGCCGGGTAGGTGGGGTCTGGATCAGTAGGATTTTCGATGGGGGTGGGGGTGCTGATGCCGAGCTAGGTAGTCACCGTCCGCTTGGCTCTTAGTTCATCTAGGGCCGGCATCGACCCAATCATGAAACCTTAGTGAAACCTTTAGTCCAGCGGCACTATCAATAAGGGCGGTGTAAAACCCCTAAACTACTGAAACAACTGGCTCCCCGAGTTGGATTCGAACCAACGACCAAGTGATTAACAGTCACCTACTCTACCGCTGAGCTATCGGGGAGCAACCCGGCCAAAGACGGCGTATGCCGGGCAGAGGGGTGCGCCTATAACAGCGCCTTGCGGTTTGGCAAGCCTGTCAAACCTGAAATTGCTCGGCGAAGATGCGCTCTTCCAGGCTAGCGCCGGGGTCGAACAGCAGGGTCAGTTCCTTGTCGCGGGCGGTGGTGATCCGCACATCGCGCACATCACGCACTTCCTTCTGGTCGGCCACCGCCGCGACCGGGCGCTTGGCCGGCTCGCGCACGCGGAATTCCACCTCGGCGCTGTCGGGCAGGATCGCCCCTTTCCAGCGGCGTGGGCGGAACGGGCTGATCGGGGTCAGCGCCAGCATGTTCGAGCCCAGCGGCAGGATCGGGCCATTGGCGGAGAGGTTGTAGGCGGTGGAGCCGGCCGGGGTTGCCACCAGCACTCCGTCGCCCGCCAGTTCGGCCATACGGACCTTGCCGTTGACCTTGACCTCCAGCTTGGCCGACTGGCGGGTTTCGCGCAGCAACGAGACTTCATTGATCGCGTAGAAGGTGCAGCTGTAATTGTCCTGCGTAACCGCTGTCATCTGCAGCGGTTTGACGGCGAGCCGTGTGGCCCGGGCGACGCGTTCACCGATCGTGCGGCTGCTCTTGTTGCGGTTCATCAGGAAGCCGACAGTGCCGAGGTTGAGGCCGTAGCAGGGCAGCAGCCGATCCTCATCGAGCATCTGGTGCAGCACATGCAGCATGAAGCCGTCGCCGCCGAGGACGACATAGGCATCAGCGTGCTTGGGCTTCACCCAGTCATGCGCCTCGCGCAGCGGCTCGGCGCCTTCCTGGGCCTTGGCGCTGTCGGAAACCAGCAGGGCGAGCTTGAGGTCCTTGCTCATGGCGCGGTGATAAGCACGGCGCGCCGCGATTGGCAACGCAAGGAATGCTTCAGGCTTTTCTGCTAAATCGTAACAGCGATGCCGGAACTCATGCCTTCGTCGGACGGGGCGACCCGCGACGCCTTGACCGGCTTGCCGGGGATCAAGGTCGCACGGGCGCGGCTCGAGCAATGGAGCCTGCCGTCCGGCAATGGTGACAGCGTGGCGGTCCACGCCTTGCTGCTGGGCCTGCGGCGCTTCGATGCGATCAACCTCGCCTATGGCGCGGCGGCGGGCGACTCGGTGCTGGCGGAAGTGGCGGCGCGGCTCTCCTACTTCGCGGCGGCCGAGCTGGACGGGCAATGGCTGGCCGCGCGTGGCGGCGGCGGGAATTTCCTGCTGGTGGCGAACGAGGCCTGCAGCCGCGAACGCTGGCAGCTGTTTGCCGATCAGCTCGCCGATTATGTCGCGCGCCCGATTCCCCTTGCGGCCGGCGGGTTGCTGCGCCTCTCGCCCCGGGTCGCCTTGCTGCGCGGGCTGGGGGGCGAGAGTGCCGAGTCGGTGCTCGATCGCCTTGCCCAGACCCTTGCGAGCGCGCAACGCCAGCACGGGCGCCGGATCGCCTGGGCCGATGGCGCGGCGGTGCGCGCCGGGCGAACAGCGGTGCAGCTTGAGGCCGACCTGCTTGCGGCGCTTGAGGCTGATGAGATCGAGATCCTCTATCAGCCGCAGTTCGCGCTGGCGGATGACCGGCTGGTCGGCGCGGAAGCGCTGGCGCGGTGGGATCATCCCAAGCTCGGCCGGATCGGCGCTGGCACGCTGTTTGCAGTGGCCGAGCGGATCGACCACGTCGCCCAGCTCTCGCGGCATATCGCGGCCAAGGCGCTGGCCGGCGCGCGCAATTGGCCGACGCAATTGCGGCTCTCGCTCAATGTCACGCCGAGCGACCTTGCCACCACTGCCTTCGTCGAGGATTTTCGCGGCATCCTTGCCGGCTCGGGCTTCCCCGCCGACCGGCTGACGCTCGAAGTGACCGAGCAGGTGCTGCTCTCCGACATCCAGCTCGCCAGCACCGCGCTTGGTGCGCTGGCCGACGACGGGATCCGCATCGCGCTCGACGATTTCGGCGCCGGCTTCTGCAACTTCCGCTACCTCAAGCTGCTGCCGCTGCATTACCTCAAGCTCGACCGCTCGATGATCGACGGCATCGCCAGTGACAGCCGCGATCTGGCCGTGCTGCGCGGGATTACCGCAATGGCCCATGCGCTGGGGCTGCAGGTGATTGCCGAGGGGGTGGAGAGCGAGGCCCAGCGCGGCATCATCGCCGGGGAAGGTTGTGCCTTCTACCAGGGCTTCCTCAAGGCCCAGCCGATGTGCGTGAACGAGTTGCTGGCGCTGGCGGCTTAGTCTTTTTCCGGCGTGAATATTTCTTAGACCATCGACCGGCAGAGTGATATTTCGCCGCGCAGGCCCAAAATTCACATGTGAACCAGGCCCATGAGGCGGGGAGAATTCTACATGGCTATCGGCAGGCGCTCATTCATCGGCGGCGCGGGTGCGTTGATCGGGGGGACGATCGGCGGGATCGCGCTGGCAGACGGCCGCCCGCCGGTCACGGGTGACCAGTTCAACGAGATGCTGCTCCGCAACCGGACCGCCCAGCGTTTCAACTGCACGATGATCCGCCCGGCCGAGGAAGGCCCGTTCTACAATCCGGCCTCGCCCCTGCGGCGCGACATTGCCGAGCGCCATGCCGGCGTGCCGCTGACCCTGCGCATCAGCCTGGGCAATCTCGGGGGCGGGATCGGGTGCACGCCGGTGTCTGGGGCGGTGGTCGATATCTGGCATGCCAATGCCAAGGGCGAATATTCCAATGTCGGTGAGGGCCTGCAGGACCGGGTCACGGCGGGGGAAACCTTCATGCGCGGTCACCAACTGACCGATGCCACCGGCACCGTTGAATTCGAGACGACCGTGCCGGGCTGGGAGGTGGTTTCCGCCGCGCCGCCGATCAACTTCGCGGCGCGCACCACGCATATTCATGTGAAGATCTTCCACGAGTGGCAGATCTTCGACACCCAGCTCTATTTCGGGGATGATCTGCTCGACGGGCTCTATGCCGAGGTCGAGCCCTACCGCTCGCGCAATGTGATCCGCGTGCCCGGCTCGACCCAGGAAATCAAACGTCTGCGCAATGGCGACGATTACAGCTTCAAGCGCTCCGAAAGCACGCCGATGACGATTACTCGCGAGGGCGGCAAGCTGCTCGCCACCGCAGCGATCGGCACCTGGGGCACCTCCAATCGCGGAATTCCGTCCTTCTACGGGAAGTAGCCGGACGAGGACTCAGGCGGCGGCCTTGGCCTTCCGCGCAATCGCGCTGAGGCCCTTGGTCAGCTGGTAGAGCCCGTTGAGCCGCGCCTTCGGGTCGGCCCAGACGCGGGTCACCACGATCTTGCTGTCGGGGCGTAGCTTGATCGTTCCTGCGAGCCGCTCGGCATAGGCGATCAGCGCCATCGGATCGGGGAAGCTGTCGTTCTGGAAGCTGACCAGCGAGCCCTTGGCGCCGACGTCGATCTTGGCGATATGCGCCTCGATCGCCTGGCGCTTGATCTCGATCAGCTTGACGAGGTTGGCGGTGGCTTGTGGCAGCGGGCCGAAGCGGTCGATCATTTCGGCGGCGAGCGAATCGATCGTTTCCTGATCCTCGGCGTCGTTGAGGCGGCGATAAAGCGCCATGCGCACCGCGAGGTCGGGCACATAGTCCTCGGGGATCATGATCGGCGCGTCGACCGTGATCTGCGGCGAGAAGCTGCTGCGATCCTTGGCGAGGCCAACGTCACCGGCCTTGGCGGCAAGGATCGCGTCCTCGAGCATCGCCTGGTAAAGCTCGAAGCCGACCTCGCGGATATGGCCGGACTGCTCGTCACCGAGCAGATTGCCCGCCCCGCGGATATCCAGATCGTGGCTAGCGAGCTGGAACCCGGCGCCGAGCGAATCGAGATCGCCCAGCACCTTCAGTCGCTTCTCCGCGACCACGGACAGCTGCGTGTCCGCCGGGGTGGTGAGATAGGCATAGGCGCGCAGTTTGGCCCGGCCGACCCGCCCGCGCAGCTGGTAAAGCTGGGCCAGGCCGAAGCGGTCGGCGCGGTGGATGATGATGGTGTTGGCGCTGGGGATGTCGAGCCCGCTCTCGACGATGGTGGTGGAGAGCAGCACCTCGTATTTCTTCTCGTAGAAGGCGCTCATCCGCTCTTCCACCTCGCTGGCGGACATCTGGCCATGCGCGGCGATGAAGCGCACTTCGGGCACGGTCTTGCGCAGCCATTCCTCCACGTCGGGCATGTCGGCGATCCGCGGCACGACGATGAAGCTCTGCCCGCCGCGATGATGCTCGCGCAGCAGCGCCTCGCGCATCACCATGTCGTCCCACTCCATCACATAGGTGCGCACCGCCAGCCGGTCGACCGGCGGGGTCTGGATGGTGGAGAGCTCACGCAGGCCCGACATCGCCATCTGCAGCGTGCGCGGGATCGGCGTGGCGGTGAGGGTGAGGACGTGGACATCGCTGCGCAGCTGCTTCAGCCGCTCCTTGTGAGTGACCCCGAAGCGCTGCTCCTCGTCGACGATCACCAGTCCGATTCGCTTGAAGCTGATCGACTTGGCAAGCAGGGCATGGGTGCCGATGACGATGTCGACCGTCCCGTCGGTCAGCCCCGCGCGGGTGCGGCTCGCTTCCTTCTCGCCGACCAGTCGCGAGAGTCGCCCGACCTGCAAAGGGAAGCCGGCGAAGCGCTCGACAAAGCCCGAATAATGCTGGCGCGCCAGCAACGTGGTTGGCGCGATTACCGCGACCTGCCGCCCGGCCATGGCGGCGACGAAGGCGGCGCGCAGCGCGACCTCGGTCTTGCCGAAGCCGACATCGCCGCAGACCAGCCGGTCCATCGGTCGGCCCGAGGCGAGATCGCCCAGCACATCCTCGATCGAGCGTTCCTGGTCCTCGGTTTCGGCCCAGGGGAAGCGTTCGGCGAACTGGTCGTAGGCGGCGGGATCGGGCAGCAGCGCCGGGGCCTCGCGCAGCGCGCGGGCGGCAGCAGTTCTGAGCAGCTCATGCGCGATCTCGCGGATCCGCTCCTTGAGCCGGGCCTTGCGCCGCTGCCAGGCTTCGCCGCCGAGCCGGTCAAGCGCGGTGAATTCATTGTCGCTGCCGTAGCGGCTGAGTACGTCGATGTTTTCGACGGGGACGTAGAGCTTGTCGCCTCCGGCATACTCCAGCATCACGCAATCATGCGGGCTCTGGCCCACCGGGATCGACTGCAGCCCGCCATAGCGGCCGATGCCGTGATCTATATGAACCACGAGATCGCCCGGGGTCAGTGCGGAGAGCTCCGCGAGGAAGGCGTCGGCATCCTTGCGGCGCCTGCGGCGGCGGACCAGCCGGTCGCCGAGAATGTCCTGCTCGGTGACCAGTTCCAGCTCGGCGCTGGCAAAGCCGGTCTCGATCGGCAGCACCAGCGCGACCGGCGCGGCTTTTGCAGCGAGACCAAGCGCTTCCTGCCAGCTCTCCGCAGCGACCGGCGCAGGCTTCACCGCCTCGCCGAGGATTGCGGAAATCCGCGCGCGGCTGCCCTCGCTATAGGCGGCGATGATCACCTTGCGGCCGCTCTTGGCCTGCCCGGTGAGATAGCGCGCCGCCGCCTCGTAAACATTGTCGCCGCGCGCCCGCTCGGGGGCGAAATCGCGGCTGCTGCCCATGCCGAAATCGATCACGCCGGGTCCTTCGGGCTGGGCGAAGATGTCGGCGCGGTGGATCGGGCGGGCGGTGAGGGCGGAGGTGAATTCCTGGCGGGTCAGGTAGAGCGCGGCGGGTTCGAGCGGGCGGTAGCTGCCCGCCGCCTTGCCGGAGGTGTCAGTCCGGGCCTTGTGGTAATCGGCAATATCGCCGAGCCGCTCGTCCGCCGCCCCGAGCGCAGCGGAATCGATCACCATCAGGTCGTCGGCCGAGAGGTGATCGAACAGCGTGACCAGCCGCTCCTCGAACAGCGGCAGCCAGTGCTCCATCCCCGCCAGCCGCCGTCCGTCGCTGACCGCCTGATACAGCGGGTCGGAGGTGGCGGTGGCGCCGAACTGCTCGCGGTAGCGGCTGCGGAA
>CANJSX010000112.1 GCA_947477055.1 Sphingomonadaceae bacterium
ACGATGCCGGGGACCAGGACCTTGTCCTCGGGCAGTTTCACGTCCTTCCACACCATCCATTCGTGCTCATGGCGCGGGTTGGCGCCTTCGATCACGTAGTATTTCGCGGCGATCTTGAGGATCAGGTCGACCAGATCCTTGAGCGGCACGTCGGTGGTGTGCGGCGTGTTCATGCTGCCCCAGCACATGTGATAGCGCACCCGGTCCTTGGGGATGCCCTGCAACGCATGATTGTAGGCCTCGACCTGCATTTCCGAGGCACGGCGCAGGTCTTCGACCGTAGGGTTGGGATTGTTGTAGAGTACCTGGTTGCGCGCCGGCAGGCCGAGATCAAGCTGGACCATATAGCCCGCATCCACAATCGCCTTGTATTCGACATGCATCGCATCGGCGAGCGCGTAGAGGTAGTCCTTCTCGGACGAGTAAACTTCCTCGGGGAACGCATCGCTGCGCGAGGGCGTGACCGAGGGCATGAAGGCATCGGCGAAATCGTGGCCCTTGAGCGCGCCCGCGAAATTGTCGAGATCGCGCTGGAGCAGGTCCTGCCCGACATAAGTGATCGGCCGCGTCACCACGGTGCGCGGGATCGGCGCCTTGAGCGCAGCCTCGATCTTCGCGGCCGGGATTTCCTTGGGCAGCCACATGGTCCGGTACATGCCGCCATATTGCTGCATGAAGCCGGGGAACTCCTCGGCCAGTTTGGGATAGTAAAGCCCGCCACTCGTGTTGGTGACCGGTCGCACTTCCAGCCCGCCGAGGCGCTTGAGGATGTAATTGTGGAAGTCGGGCTTTGAGAATTCCCCGTCGCTAGGGATGTCAATGCCGACCTCGGCCTGCTTCGCCACCACATCCTTGACGCTGCTGGCGACCAGCGCATCGAAAGCGTCCTGGTCGACCGGATTGCCGGCAACCCCATCGATGATCATTTCCAGCAAGGCCGCCGGACGGCACAGGCTTCCGACGTGGGTGGTCAGGATACGTTCGCCCAGACCTTTCATCAGCATTCTCCCCTCGCACGTGCCATGCTCGGCCGCACTTGCTTATAGATAACATGATAAGTATCTACGCGACGCGTCGTCGTCAATCGCTACGGCAGACGGACATGAAAGAGGGCGGTGGTTGCCCACCGCCCTCTGAAATTTGGCATCCTCTCCTGGAATGCGCTGGCGTTACGTCCGTTGCTCGGATCTCGCCCTTTTATCCTGTGTGATTACTCGCCGTCGCCCATCGCGCCGTCAGCATCGGCGACCGCAAGTTGCACGCCTGCCTGCATGTAAGGGATCGGGTTCACGGCCTCACCGGCGATCCGCACTTCATAATGGAGATGCGGACCGGTCGACCGGCCGGTCGAACCGACATAGCCGATCAGCTCGCCCTTGTGGACCTTTTGGCCAGCAAAGACGTTTAGCCGGGACATGTGTCCATAACGGGTTTCAAGATTGCCGCCATGTTCGAGCTGTACATAGAGACCGTAGCTGGAGAACCATTCGGCCTTGCCAACGACGCCATCGGCGGTGGCATAGATCGGGGTGCCAGCGGGAGCGGCAAGATCGACGCCCTTGTGCTGGCGGCGGCCGCCGAGCACCGGGTGCCAACGCATGCCGAAGCCGCTGGTCAGCGAGACGCCTTCAACCGGCATGCGCGAAGGGATCGAGACGCCGGACACCGCGCCAACGCCAATGTTGGGGCGGGCAGCGGCGATGGCGGGAAGCTTGTCAAGCGAGCGCCAGCTGGAGAAAAGCTGGCGGAACTGTTCGTCGCCCGAACCCAGCGCATTCTGCTTGGCTTCTGCGGCGGCGCGGAGCGGTGCGGTGATATCGGCAGCGGAGCTGCTGTTGGCCAGCGCGGGGTTGGCGCTGAAGAGGCCGGCGGCAGCAATCATGCCAACCGCAATCTTGCAAGTCAGCGCGCGAACCTGGAATTTTACAAAAACAGCGACCACTAAAAACACCTTGTAATTTCACGTCCGTCCGTTGTTCGAACGGGCCGTGCGGCCCTGTTTTTGCTCCCTGACACAAAGGCCCGGGAGAGGTGCAGTGATGGTCGGACCCCCCGCCCAATCTTGCGAGACTGGTTAGATACAGCAGATCTTAACTAGGCAACCTCGGCATAGGGGAAGCGCGATAAACCGGCTGCGAGACGCGCCGAGTCGTTGAACGGCGGCTTAACAGCACCGCAAAAGTGGCGGTTTACAAGCATTTTCCACAGCTCGTCGCAGTCAATTCCGCGGGTCTCGCAGAGAGATTCGAAATGGCTTGCGCCGAATCGAACGTGGCGAATCTCATCGTCAAGAATCCGACTCAGGATGCGCGTGCCGGCCTCGTCGCCGGCCGCCCGGACCCGTTCCAGCATGGCCGGTGTCACGTCTAGCCCGCGCGCCTCAAGCACCATCGGCACCACCGCCAGCCGGGCCGCGACGTCGTCGCGTGTGAGATCCGCCGCTTCCCACAAGCCATCATGCGCGGGCAGCGCGCCGTAATGGCTGCCAAGCCGCCGCAGTTGCCGATCGATCAGCGCGAAATGCATCGCCTCGTCGGCCGCGACCGAGAGGAAATCGCCGACGAATTGCCCACCCATCTCCGCCCCGAAACGCCCGGCCATGTCGAGCGCGAGGTCGATCGCGACGAATTCGATATGTGCCAGCGCGTGCCACAGCGCGATCCTTCCGCGCTCGGAACCGCCCTTGCGGCGCTTGGGCATCCGGCCCGGCGGCAGCAACTCGGGTTGGTCAGGTCGCGCAGGCCGGTCCGGCATGGCGACATCGAAGACCGGAGCGAGCCGCCCCAGCCGCCAGTCGCGCGCCACCGCACGGGTGGCCATGGCCTTGGCCCGCGGCTCAGCGGTGAGCAGCGCGGCGCGGATTGCCCCCGTGACGCTCAACGCGACACTCAAAGCGCTTGCGCCGCCGCGAGGACCTCCTCGGCGTGGCTCTTGACCTTCACCTTGCTCCACACCCGCGCGATCCGGCCGTCGGCGCCGATCAACAGGGTGGTGCGGACCATGCCCATGTAAGCGCGACCGTAGTTCAGCTTCTCGGTCCAGATGCCGAGTGCATCGGAAAGCCCCTCAACCTCTGCATCGCTGGCCAGCGATGCAGTCAGCGCATGCTTCTCGATGAAGCGCAGGTGCTTTTTCGGCGGATCCTTGCTCACCCCGAGCAGCGCAACCCCGGCCTTGTCGAATTCGCCTGCCAGCGCCGAGAAATCCTTGTTCTCGACCGTGCAGCCAGGGGTGTCGTCCTTGGGATAGAAGAACAGCACCAACTTGCGGCCGGCAAAGTCCGAAGGCTTCACGGCTCCGCCTTCGGGCGTGGTCATGGCGATATCGGGCAGGGCGTCGCCGATCCCGGGCGTCTTGGTCATTTCGCGTCCAACTCCAGTTCCTCGCCGAATGTCAGCTGCCAGACGCGGGCCACTTCGGCCCTCGCGGCGGATAGATTCGCACCGAGCTCATCCCAATCGCCTGCCCGGCAGGCCTTGGCAAGCATCGACCGGGCGGCGGGCGCAGGCTCGGCCCCGTCGGGCGCGAACAGGCGCATCGCCACGAGTAGCCGGCCCATGCAATCATGGGCTTCACGCAATTGCGCGGGGACGAGCTGCGCATCGATCAGACCATCAAGCGCATCGGGCAGCGAAGGCAGCAGCGCCGTGCCTTCGCGCAGCTGCAGGTAGTGGACGATGAATTCGAGATCGACCAGCCCGCCGCGCAGCAGCTTCACATCGAGCGGCCCCTTGGAGTGCTTGTGCCGGGCCATTTCAGTGCGCATCGCCAGCGCGTCGGTGCGCAGCTTGGCAGGATCGCGCGGGGCGGTGAGCACTCCGGTGATGATGTCCTGCAGCTCGGCGCGGGCTTCGGGCGAGCCGAACACCGGCCGCGCGCGGGTCAGCGCCATGTGCTCCCAGGTCCAGGCTTCCTCCTGCTGGTAGCGCAGGAAGCTGGCGAAACTGACCGCGAGCGGCCCCTGAACTCCGGACGGCCGCAGCCTTGTATCGACCTCGTAAAGCGCACCCTCGGCAGTCGGCACTGATAGCGCCGCCCCGACCCGCTGCGCCAGCCGGTTGAAGTAAAGTGTCGCGCCGAGCGGCCTGCGCCCGTCGCTTTCCGCGCCATGTTCACCAGTGAAGAGATAAACGACGTCGAGGTCCGAGGCATGGGTCAGCGCGCCGCCGCCCAAGCGCCCCAGCCCCAACACCACCAGTTCGCTGCCGGCGATCTTGCCGTGGTTCTGTTCGAATTCGGCAATGGTTGCCTCGGCCAACACCCCGATCGCCGCTTCGGCCACCCGCCCCAGCCCGGCAGCAATCGCCATCGGATCGCGCGCGCCTTCGACCAGCTGCACTCCAAGCGCGAAGCGCAGTTCGCCGACCTTGCGGCGGACCCGGTCAAGCAGGCGCTGATAGTCGTCGTCGTCCTCGCCGGCCGAGAAATCGGCAATCAGTGTGGCCACGTCGCCCGGCAAATCAAACGCACTGGCATCGATCAGCGGATCGAGCAGATCGGCCCGGCGTGCCAGCGCATCGGCCAGCGGCGGGGCGAGCGCAAGGATGCGGGCGAGCAGCTGCAGCAGCGCGGGCCGCGCCTCGAGCAGGTGGAACAGGTTGAGCGCGGAGGGGAGCTGCGCCAGCAAATGCTCCCAGCGCAGCAGCGCCGCTTGCGGCTCTGGCGCGGCGGCCAGTGCCGCGAGAAGCGCCGGCTGGATCGCCTCGAAAGCATCGCGCGCCGCATCGCTGCGCAGCGCCCGCACCCCGCCCGAGCGCCAGCTCTCGATCCGTTTGGCCAGAGAGACCGGATCGGCGAAGCCCAGCCGGGCCAGCTCGCCCGAAAGGGCTGTCCCAGTGGCGGCGACGGGTGCGGCCGCCTCCGGGCCAGAGCCGCGGCTTTCGGCGATCAAGCGGTCGTAGCGCGTGCCGACCCGCTCGGTGATCTCGCCCAGTTCGGCCACCAGTGCGGCGCCGTCGGGCAGTCCATCGAGCCGGGCAGCGGCATCGAGCGCCACGGGAGCGAGCGGGAGCGAGTGAGTCTGCTGGTCCGCGACCATCTGCAGCCGATGCTCGAGCATCCGCAGCCGGTCATAGCTTTCGCCCAGCACGCGGGCATCCTCGGGATCGACCAGCCCGGCCGAGGCCAGCGCATCGAGACTGGTGCGGGTCCCGCGCAGGCGCAGCGCCGGGTTGCGCCCGCCGTGGATCAGCTGGTGGGTCTGGGCGAAGAATTCGACCTCGCGGATCCCGCCGCGCCCGGTCTTGAGGTTGAAGCCCGGCCCGGCGGTAGGCGCACCGCGCTGGTTGGCGCGGATGCGCTGGGTAAGTCGGCCGATCTCGGAAATCGCCCCGAAGTCGAGGCTGCGCCGCCAGATGAAGGGCCGGATTGCCGCGAGGAAGCTCTCACCGGCCGCAATATCACCCGCACAGGCGCGAGCCCGGATGAAGGCGGCGCGCTCCCAGGTGAGCGCCGAGCTTTCGTAATGGGTCAGCGCCGCCTCGATCGGGATCGCCAGCGGGCTGACTTCCGAAGCCGGGCGCAACCGCAGGTCGACCCGGAAGACATAGCCCTCGCCGGTCTGGCGGGTCAGCGTCTCGACCAGCGTGCGGGCGATCCGCTGCGCCGCCTCGCCCGGCTCGTCGCGTGACCGGCGCGGCAGGGTGGCGGGATCGTAGAGCAGGATCGGGTCGATGTCGGAGCTGTAGTTGAGCTCCCCCGCGCCATGCTTGCCCAGCGCCAGCGCGATGAAGCCGGCGGGCTGGGCATCGGAGACTCGCGCGCGAATCGCATCGACGATCGCGGCCTCCATCGCCCGGTCAGCCAGTGCAGTCAGTTCGGCAACAACCCGCGCAAGCGGAAAAGCTCCGGCTAGATCGCCGATCGCCAGCGCCAGCGCAAATGCGTGGCGCTCACGGCGCAGCGCGATGCCGACATCCTCCGCCCCCTCGCCGGCACGCCTCGCCCAGACGAGCGCCGCCTCGCCCTCACCGGCGGCCAGCAGCGCCACGAGATCGGGCAGCCGCTCGATCGCCCGCGAGAGGAACGGTGCATGGGCGTCGGCTCGGGCAAGGGCTCCGGTCCAGTCGGGCTTAGTCATGTGGCTTGCATGGCGGCTCGGCGGGCTTCCCGCAAGCGGTCTGCACCGCTAAGGAGCCCCGGCATGAGCTGGCACCTACCCCCCGAATGGCATCCGCAGGACTGGATCTGGATCGGCTTCCCGCACGATCCGGTCGAGTGGCCGGGCTTCCTTGGCCGCGCGCAGG
>CANJSX010000113.1 GCA_947477055.1 Sphingomonadaceae bacterium
GAAGCTGCGGGTCACATCCTCGACCGCGTCGATCACCTGGCCGTGCCGCTCGCGCAGGGCTGCAACATGGGCCTTGGCCCCGGCGACGAAGGTATCCTTCATCTTGGCGAGCACGCGCGGCGAGAGCGCGTCACCGATCACGCGGCGGACCCGGGTATGCTCTGGCGGATCGTCGGTCAGCAGGATCTCGGGCCGCAGCGATTTGGGATCGTGCCAGGGGCGCGAGGTGGAAGAGAAGCTTTTCCAGTCGAGCAGCCCGGCGGCAACATGCTTCTGCCGGGCGATCATCACCGTGCCGTCAGTCAGCCGCACGGCGGGCGCGAATTCACGCAGTGTATCATCCACCGCGCTGGCATTGCGCACGCAGTCACGGGTGAAGATGTCGAGCGGGTAATCGGGGATCGGGCGCGCCATACTTCAGTCCTCCAGCCCGACGCCGCAGAAGCGGGTGCCATCGGGGTAGCTCTTGATCCAGCCCGCAGTGGGGTCGGCGAAGTGTGCGCCGATCACCATGGTGCCCGAATCCCGGTGCTTGTCGACAAAGGCCATGCGGGTCGCCCGTCCGGCCTCGGGATCCATGTCGAAGGTCGCCGGGCGGTGCGGCATGGCGCACTGGATCGGGTGATGCATCAGATCCCCGGTGATCACCCCGCGCTCGTCCGCGGATTCGATGCAGAAATGCACGTGGCCGGGGGTGTGGCCATGGCTCGGCTCGATCCACAGCTCCGGGCTGACGCAGTGATCGGTCTCGATGAGATCGGCGAGGCCTGCCTCCACGATCGGGTCGATGCAGTCGAACAGATGCCGCACATCGTGCAGCCCATGGTCGTCGTGGCTGCGCAGCTCCTGCCAGTAATCGTATTCCTTGCGGGCGAAGAGGTAGCGGGCGTTGGGGAAGGTCGGCACCCATTTGCCGTCGACCTTGTGGGTATTCCAGCCGACATGGTCGAAATGGAGATGGGTGCAGAGCACCACGTCGATATCCGCCGGAGTCAGCCCCAGCGTGCCGAGATCGGCGATGAAGCTGGTGTTGAGGTTGGCGAAGACGTCATAGAACCGGTCGCGCTCGTTGCCGATGCAGGTATCGAGCATGACGTTGAGCCCGGGTGCCTGCACCACGAAGCCCTGGAAGTTCATCACCTGCTGGCCATCGGGCTTGGCGTAATGCGGGTGCAGCCAATCGAGCGCGAGCACTTCCTCGGGCTCGCCGTCCTTCAGCGTCATGTTGATATGATCGGTGAAGTTCCAGATTTCGACGATCCGCGTCACCGTGACAGCGCCGATTGTCCAGCTGCGCATATGTTCGCGTGCCATGGGGCCTCTCCTCGCTTGTTTGCTATTCGGGCAGTACGGCAGCCGGCAGGTCCGGCTTGCCGAGAATCTTGTCTGCCCCGCGTTCGCCCACCATCACTGCAGCGGCATTGGTGTTGCCGCCGATCACCAGCGGGAAGACCGAGGCATCGGCCACCCGCAGTCCCTCGATCCCGTGGACCCGCAGGTCGGGATCGACCACTGCGTCCTTGTCGACGCCCATCCGGCAGGTGCTGCCGGGATGGTGCACCGTATAGGCATTGGCGCGGATGAAGGCCTCGATCTCATCGTCGCTCTGCACGTCCGGGCCGGGGATGACCTCGGTCCCGCGATATTTCTCGAACGAGGGCGCGGCAAAGGCCTGGCGGGCGATCTTGAAGGCGCGGATCAGCACATCGACCTCGCCCTCCTCGCTCAGCAGGCGCGGATCGATCAGCGGGGCGTCGCGCATGTCGGGACTGGCCAGCCGCAGCGTGCCGCGCGCCTTGGGATATAGCGAGACAGGGCTGATCGCATAGCCATGCCCGACCGGGAACGGGATCTTGGTGGTCAGGCGCTTGGCCGGCTGGAACACGAACTGCACGTCAGGCTTGGGCAAGCTCCGCTCGGTCTTGAGGAAGGCGACCGATTCGAACACATTGCCGGCGAGCGGCCCGGTGCGGGTCAGCGCATACTGGATGCCGTAACAGATATCGCGCGGCAGCACCTTCCACGACAGGCCGTAGGAGGTGGTGTCGTCGGTCTCCATATGGAGCGGACAGGCGACGTGATCGTGGTAATTGCCGCCGACGCCGGGCAAATCGTGGACCACTGCGATCCCGAGTTCGGCCAGATGCGCGGCCGGACCGACGCCCGAAGCCAGCAGCAACTGCGGTGACTGGATCGCCCCGGCGCAGAGCACCACCTCCGCCCGCGCACCGATCACCCGCCCGTCAACCAACGCCACGCCGGTCGCGCGCTTGCCTTCAAACAGGATCCGCGCCGCCATGGCATCGGTGATGATTGTCAGATTGCGGCGCTTGGCCGCCGGGGCGAGCATGGCCCGCGCCGTGCTTTCGCGCCGCCCGTCGCGGATCAGGCCCTGACGAAAGCCGTAGCCTTCGGAATCCGGCCCGTTGAAATCGGCGCGATGCGGGAACTGGAGCGAGGCCAGCGCCTCCATGTAATCATAGTTGAGCTGGTTCGGGTTGCGGACATATTTGACGTTGATCGGGCCGTTTTTACCGTGGAACACCGATTCCGGGAGGTCTTCGTTGTGCTCGCTGCGGGTGAAATAGGGCAGCACTTCGTGGTAGGACCAGCCCTTGGCGCCCATCTCCGACCATTGGTCGAAGTCGCTTGGGTGGCCGCGAAAATAGACCATGCCGTTGATCGCACCCGAACCGCCGATCACCTTGCCGCGCGGCACCGGAATGCGGCGGCCGGCCATGCCTGGCTGCGGCACCGTCTCGAAGCGCCAGTTGAGCGACTTGGTGTTGATCGCGGCGGCGACGAAGCTGGGCACATGGATGAAGGGATGGGTATCCGCACTGCCGGCCTCGAGCAGCGCCACGGAAAGGTCCTCGCGCTCCGACAGCCGCGCGGCCAGCGCCGCGCCGGCCGAGCCGCCGCCGACCACGACATAGTCGAAAACCGTACCAGTCATGCCTTCTCCCGCGATCTTATCGGCCAAGCCTAGCCCAAGGCGGCGGCGCTGGCTTGGCCCGAAGCGAAGTGGGGTTTGGCCCCGGGCGAACTTTCGCGCCGCCGTACCCCGTCCCTTCCCCTTCGTCATTGCGAGGCCGCAGGCCGAAGCAATCCAGGGCGGAACACGCGAGTCCCCTGGATTGCTTCGCTACGCTCGCAATGACGATTGAGTTGGCCCTAACGCCGTTTGCCATTGCCGCACCCTGCCTATGGACCTAAGCTCAACTCTTCGCAATTCGCGGGAAGCCACGATTTTCGCCGCGACGGGAGGAGGCCGGAGGCCGGAACGAAAGATGCTGCGCACGATCGATACCGCGCCGCTAGCCGCGCCTGACCGGCTGCCGATGTGGCACGAACTGGCCGGGCGCTTCATCGCCCCGCTTAAGATCGAAGTGCCCGATCGCGACACCTTCTCTGCAAGGCTCCACCTCGCCTCGCTGCGCGATATCGAGCTGGTCTCGCCCTGCTCTTCCCCGGCGCGGATCGCCAATGGCGCGGGCTGGGACGTGGGCGTGCTCAACCTCCAGCTCCAGTTGCGAGGGAGCTGCACCAACATTCACGGCGGGGTCTCTAGTCGGCTCGACGAGGGCGATTTCGTACTGTTCGATCCGTCCCAGCCGCTCGAGCTGTCCTTCACTGAGCCGACGCAAAGCGTCGTGCTGCGTCTCCCGCTCGCTTATGTCGAGGCGCGGCTGCCGCAGATGCGCAGCATGGTCGGCGTGCCGGTGCGCGGCGCGCGCGGGGCGGGCGCGTTGTTCTCGAACTTCATGCGCACTGCCTGGCGTCAGCTAGAGGCGGGCGAGCTCGACTGGGGCGAGGAGCTGAGCGACGTGCTCTGGCCGCTACTCAATTTCGCCTATGGCCCGTCACGCGGAGTGCTGGCCGAAGGCGGGCGGCGCGAGGTGCATCTGCGTGGGCTGTTCCGCCTGATCGACGAGCATCTCTGCGATCCCCGGCTCGATACCGCCTATCTCGCTGCTAACCTGGGCGTAACGCCGCGCTATGTCCAACTGCTCTTCGCCGAAAGCGGCACTACCCCGCGCGCCTATATCCAGCGCCTGCGGCTCGAACGCGCCGCCGCCGCGCTGGCCCAGTCCGATGCCGGGCACTCAATCACCGAGATCGCCTTCGAGGTAGGCTTCAACGACCTCTCCGCCTTCTGCCGCGCCTTCCAGCGCCGCTTCGGGGCATCGCCCAGCGCGTATCGGCGGACGGGGCGGGTGAATTAACGCTGCTGGCCCAGCTCCAGCGTGGCGAGATCGATCGGCAGGACCGCCTCGAGTGCCGCTTCGACGCCTTCGCCCGAAACGAACAGCTGGCCCATATGACTGACGTCAAACAACCCGGCATGTTCGCGGGTCCAGAGATGCTCGGCGATGATGCCTTCATACTGAACTGGCATCCAGTAGCCCGCAAACTCCACCATCCTGCCGCCGCGCGCACGGTGCCAGCCATCGAGCGGCAGTACGCCAACCTCGGGCTCACCCGCCTCATCATCTTCATCGTCAATTTTGTAAGTATCGCTCACCAATTTAATTCCCGCACAGTTGTGGCACCTTCCGGTGCCCCCTCTGTAACGGAAACCTGAGAGCTTTCCCCTGAAGCGAGTTCAGGGTTACACCTTCGGCGGGTGCCCCCATTCAAACATGGATCGCACCACTTTCCAGAGCATCGCTATCGACCCACGCGGTCCTTTTGCCTGAGAGATTCCGGGGCGGTTTCTCCTTCGGCGCTTGGCGATCCTGACGAATCACCAAGCCTCTCCCGCGCGATCAGCGATCGACCCTCTTCGGTTTTGCACTGGGGCAAGTCAAGCCGCCCAGCCGGTATTCCCCGCCACGACGCCTAATTCCCCGCCGCGACGCAGGGCCAGCTGGATCGAATCCCATTCGCGCACGAACTGGCCGCCGGCCTTCTGCCGCGCCAGCGCGAAAATCGCCCGGACCAGTGCCTCGGCCCGGATCGAACGATACTTGCGGTATTTGCCGTGGAGCAGCAGATCCATCGCCGGGCTGGCCAGCGCCGCCGCCATTTCCAGCGGGCGGCGATCGGCGCGCGGCCCGCGCAGCAGGCCGGGGCGCAGGATATCGAGGCGGCGCAAGCGAAGCCGCATCAGCCCCTGCTCCATCTCGCCCTTGGTCCTCAGGTAAAAGTTCTTCGCCCCGCCATCCGCGCCGACCGAGGAGACCACGATCATGTGCTCGATCCCCGCATCCCGAGCGGCCTTGCCGCAGGCAATCACCAGGTCGCGGTCGACGGCGCGGAAGGCTTCGTGATCCCCGCCCACGCGCCGGATCGTGGTGCCGAGCGCGCAGACCAGCACCTTGGCCCGGGAAGCGGCAATGGCGTCTGCCCAGCCCTCGACGGGTGCCAGCAGCATCTCCATTCGCGCGCCCTTGGGCAGCTTCGCCTCGCGCCGGGCCACGCCGACAATGCGCACGTCCTGGCGGTGCACCGCCTGTTCGATCATGGTGCTTCCGATCAACCCCGTGGCGCCCACGAGGCAGATGCGGATCGGGTTAGACATTCTGCAGCCCCTCCGGAGTACGGCCGTAAATACGCGCATGGGCGGCGAGCGCATAGCGGTCGGTCATCCCGGCGATGAAATCGGCGATGTGGCGGCTGCGGGCGGGTTCGGCGGGTGGTAGCGTAGCGGCCCAGCCCTCGCCCATCAGCGCCGGATCGACGCGATAGGCGGCGATGAGTTCTGCCGTCACCTCGGCAGCCCGCTCGGCGGTGCCGACCTGCTCGGGGTGGTAGTAGAGCCGCTCATACATGAACCGCTTGAGGCGGCGCTCCTCCTCGGCGAAGCCCGCGCTGAAGGCACAGGTCGCTCGCCCGGCGGCGCGCACATCGTCGGGCGTGGTCATGCCGTCGGTCAGCAGGCGCGTCTCAGCCAGCACATCGTTGACCATGAAGCCGATCTGGCTGCGGATCAGCTCGCTCAATTGGCGATCGCGCGGGGCATTGGGGTAACGCCGTTCGACCGCGCGCCATTCCGAGGCGACGAAATCGAGCGTCAGGAGGTCATCGAGGTTGAGGAAGCCGGCGCGCAGTCCGTCGTCGATATCGTGGTTGTCATAGGCGATGTCGTCGGCCAGCGCCGCGACCTGCGCCTCGAGGCAGGACCATTCGCCCAGGTCGAGCGGCCAGGCCGCGTCGAGTTCGGCCAGCGCCCAGTTCGGTGCGCTTACCGGGCCGTTGTGTTTCGCTAGCCCTTCGAGCA
>CANJSX010000114.1 GCA_947477055.1 Sphingomonadaceae bacterium
GAAACATCATGGCCGATATCGCCAAGCTCGTTGAAGAACTTTCGAAGCTGACCGTCCTCGAGGCGGCTGACCTTGCCAAGGCCCTGGAAGAAGCATGGGGCGTTTCCGCTGCTGCTGCCGTTGCCGTTTCCGCGGCTCCTACCGCTGCCGCCGAAGCGGTCGAAGAGCAGACCGAATTCGACGCGATCCTCGTGTCGGACGGTGGCAACAAGATCGCCGTCATCAAGGAAGTCCGCGCCATCACCCAGCTGGGCCTGACCGAAGCCAAGTCGCTGGTCGAAGCCGCGCCGAAGGCGATCAAGGAAGCCATCACCAAGGCCGAAGCCGAAGCCATCAAGGCCAAGGTCGAAGCCGCTGGCGGCAAGGTTGACATCAAGTGATCGCAGGCGGCTTGCCGCCAAGATCATCCTGAACCCGGTTCAGGATCCATCGACAACAGTTTCACGGGTGTCTTGAAGCACTCGTGGATGGGAGGGCGGAACCGCAAGGTTCCGCCCTTTTCGTTTGGCCGGAGACCAATTGACGTTGGGCTAATTGACGTTGGGGATGCGCACGATGCTGCCCTTCGCCGCGCCGGTCACGTCATCCGCGTTGATCACGACAGAGACATAGAGATCCCGCTCGCCCGGGCCGAAGGCAACATTGACAGGTGCCGTTACCGGCGCCGACGTCGAAGACATGCAGCAGCTCGCCCTGCGGCGAGAGCTTGAGAATCCTGCCGCCAAAGAACTGCGCGACATAGAGATTGCCGGCGGCATCCAGCTTGAAACTGTCTGGCCCGGCCCACCACTTGTCGGTTTTGTTGGGCACCAGCAGGTTTAGCAACGCAAAATTGGCGCGGTGGCTCAGCGAGCCGTCGGGCTCGATCGTGAACTTGAGGATGGCGTTGCCG
Source organism: Sphingomonadaceae bacterium (assembly GCA_947477055.1). Taxonomy (GTDB): domain Bacteria; phylum Pseudomonadota; class Alphaproteobacteria; order Sphingomonadales; family Sphingomonadaceae; genus Novosphingobium. The sequence goes on from CANJSX010000114.1 coordinate 893, forward strand.
ACCATCTCGGAGACGTAGAGCGTCTTCCGGTCGGGCGAGACGCCGACTCCGTTGGCGTAGTTGAGATCATTGGCGACCTCGGTCCAGCTGGAACTGCCCGGTGCCTTATAGAGCAGCCGTCCGGCGACTGCGGTTGGCTTCTCGGCGAAGGGCCCGAAGACGGTGGCACAGGCCCCGCCATCGGGAGCGACGACAATATCGTTGATCCCGCCATCGAGCGCCCGGCCCTTGTCGTCCGCATCCCAGCGGCGCAGTTAGCGGCCATCGAGGTCCAGTTCGAGAATGGCGCCATGGGCGTCGGAGCAGGCAAGCAGCAAAGTCTTTTGCCTGGTCAGGGCAAGCCCGTTGTGGCTGCAGCCCGCAGCGGTGTTGAGGACCTTGCTGGCCTTGCCGTCCCACCGCGAGAGCGAGCCGGGGTTCCATGCGACATAATAGAGCAGACCATCGACGATGAGCGGACCCTCCGGACCGGCAATGTCCGGAACGACAACTGTCTCGCTGGCCGAGGCTGGCGTGGCTGCCAGTGCCGAGAGCCCGAGCAGCACTGCGAAGCGAAGGCCTTTCCGCATTTTTCTAATCCACTTCAACCGGCTGGATGCGCTGCAGCAGGAATTGCCAGCCCACCGCGCCGACCACACAGACCGCCGCCGCCAGCGTGAAGGCGGATTGATAGCTGCCGCCGGAGGCCTTGATCATGATCCCGGTCACCCCCGGGGCAATGATGCCGGCCATGTTGGCCAGCGTGTTCTGCACCCCGATCCAGCTGCCCGCCAGGCGCGGCCCGGCGAAGATTTGGGCGATGCTGAAAATGTTGCTGTTGACGATACCGCAGGCGATCCCGGTAAAGGCGAGCCAGCCGAACAGCGCAGTCGTCCCCTCGGCAGCGGCGACGCTGAAGATGCCGATCGCCGAACCCGTCGCCCCGACCACGCACAGGGCGCGCCGCAAGGCTCCCTCGTCACGCCCCGAGGCGGTCCACATGTCGCTGAGATGTCCGGCGACAAGCGAGGACGTGCCCTGCAGCAGGTAGGTCGCGGTGGTCATCAGTGTCATCGTCGCGATGGACAGCCCCCGGCCGGTGGTGAGGAACAGCGGCAGCCAGGAGAGGATGAAGTAGTTGGCGAAGTTCGCGCAGAAATGCCCCAGCCCGACGACCCACAGCGCGCGGAAGCGCAGCAGGCGCAGCATCGGGTAGGGCTTCTCAGCTACAAACGATGTCTCCGCATGGATCCGGCGCACCACCGCGCCCCATGGCAGCAGCCACAGCAAGGTGGCCGCGCCGAACATCCAGAAGATCGTCCGCCAGCCCCATTCGGCGAGCATGAATCCGCCAAAGAACGTGCCGACCGCCGGACCGAAGGCTATTCCGGCGACCACCACCGCATTCGAAATTCCGCGGCGTTCGGCCGGGATGTGCCGGGCAATGATCTTGGAGGCGCCGGGAAAGCAGATGCTCTCACCCAGCCCGAGCAGGACCCGCAGCCCCAGCAGCATGCCGAAGCCCGTGGCAAAGCCGGTCGCAAAGGTCGCCAGCGCCCAGAGCGCGACTCCAAGGCTGAACAGCCGGTAGACCGAGAAGCGGTCACAGGCCCAGCCGACCGCTAGCTGGAGCGGGGTGTAGGCCATGAAGAACACCGAGACGATCAGGCCGAACTCGGCCGGGTCGATCTCCAACTCGGCGTTCATCTTCGGCGCGGCGAGCGCGATCGCGCCGCGATCGACATAGGTCAGCAGGATCGAGAGACCGAGCAGCAGGACCAGACCGGTCTGCAACTTGCGCAAAGGTATCCGCGTCGTATCGTCCATCGCCGGCGTTCTCCCCTGTTTGCGGCACGATAGCTGGGAAACAGCCGGGGGCAAGCGCCGGGGGCTCTAAGCCCTGGGAAACCCTATGTCCTGGGAAATAAGGCGAAGATGTCGGCCAGATGCGCGACCAGCGGCGAACGGGCCTCATCATCGGTTTTGCCAAGCCGGACCACGACCAGTTCCTGATCGGGCGAGACCATCACATATTGGCCGAGGTGGCCGACGCAGCTGAACAGGGTGGCGGGGCCGCGCTTGGGAAACAGCACCTCGTGGCCATCGGGCTGCGGACGGTTGAGCCAGATCTGCGCGCCGTAGCCGGGATTGCGGGGCGAGGATGAGGTCATGAACTCGATCCAGCCGCGCGGCAGCAGCTGCGCGCCCTTCACCGCACCGCCGCCTCGCAGGAATTCGCCGAAGCGGGCCCAGTCGCGCGCGGTGCCGTGGGTCAGGCTGCCGCCGATCAGCGTGCCGGCCGCGTCGAATTCGGGCAGCATGGATTTCATGCCCACCGGGTCGAACAGGCGGGTGCGCAAATAATCGGTGATGACCTGGCGGCGGGTTGCCGGATCGGCGCTGTCGGTCAGGGTGCGGGCGGCGATGTCGGCGAGGATCACGCTGGTGGCGGTGCTGTATTCGTAGCGGCGCCCCGGCTCGGCCTCGAGCGGCTGGGCCTCGGCATAAGCGGCCATATTGTCGCGCCCGTCGAGGAAGAGCATCCGCACCGTATCGGCCTCATAAGGCGGGCTTAAGGTCTCGCTATGACGCAGGCCCGAGCGCATCTGCAGCAGCTGGCGCAGCGTGATCTCGCCGCGCGGATCGCCGGGGCGCTGCCAGGCCGGCACCGGCACGCTCTCGTCCAGCCGCAGTCGGCCATCTGAAACTAGCATGCCGATCAGAACCCCGGTGACGCTCTTGGCCATCGACCAGCTGATGAAGCGGGTGTTCTCGTGATAGCCGGGGGCATAGCGCTCGGCCACGATCCGGCCTTTGTGCATCACGATCAAGGCACGGGTTTCCGCGGCATCGGGCGCGGTGAACAGGGCATCGACGGCGCGGGCCAGCTTCTCGCGATTGATCCCCGGCTTCTGCACCACCGCCTTCATCGCCGCCGGATCGAGCGGGGGCGGGGCGCTTTCGCCCGGCGAGCAGGCCGCGTTGAATACGGCAAGGGCTGGCAGCATCAGCACAGGCAGGATAAGGGACAGGCGACGGCGCATGGTGCGCCTTCCATGCGCCAAGGCAGGCTCCAATGGCAACCGCAAAGCCCGAATCGATCGCTCCGGCGGTCCCTCCGCGCCGCCGCCTGCGCGTGTTCGCGGCGGTGGTCGCGGCGCTGCTGTTCCTGCTCGGCACGTGGTTCTGGCCGACGATCCATTCCTATGGCCTGACGGGCGCTGCTTATGGTGCGCGGGTGGCCTGTTCGTGCCGCTATGCCGGCGGGCGCAGCATCGGCGATTGCCGCAAGGACTTCGAGCCGGGCATGGGCCTGGTGATGCTGAGCGAGGATACCGCCGCCAAGAGCGTCACCGCGCGCTTCCCGCTGGTCGCGGCCCAGACGGCGATCTTCCGCGTAGGCGAGGGCTGCATCCTCGAGCCCTGGCAGGACTGAGTATCAGCCCGGCTCGGTCGAATCGATCCAGCCGCCGCCGACCACCCGCTCGCCAGCATAAAGCACTGCTGCCTGACCGGGGGCTACGCCATATTCCGGCGCGAGGAAGCGGATGCGGCATGCGGCGCCATCGCCCAGTGGGCCTTCGAGCGTGATCGGCACCGGCTTCGCCAGCGAGCGGACCTTGGCGGTTAGCGGCGCATCGGGCAGCGGGACATCGGGCAGCGGGCCGATGCGGTTGGTTTCGACCAGTCGCGCCGCACCCACCGCCAGCAGGCGGCGCGGGCCGACCAGCACGCGGTGCTGCGCGGCGTCGATCCCGGTAACATAGAGCGGCTCGGCCTGCCCGCCGATCTCAAGGCCCCGGCGCTGGCCGACGGTAAAATGGATAATGCCCTTGTGCTCGCCCAGTTCCGCGCCGGTCTCGGCATGGACGATCGCCCCGGCGGTTTCCGCTTCAGGGCGGAGCGAGCGCACCACCTTCGCATAGTCCCCATCGGGGACGAAGCAGATGTCCTGGCTGTCGGGCTTGGCGGCATTGCGCAGGCCGGCCGCTTCGGCGATCCGGCGCACGTCGGATTTCTCCATACCGCCGAGCGGGAAGCGCAGGAAGTCGAGCTGTGCCTCGGTGGTGGCGTAGAGGAAATAGGACTGGTCGCGCGCCGGATCGAGCGCGCGGTGGAGTTGCGGGCCGGTCGGGGTTTCGACCCGGCGGACATAATGCCCGGTGGCGAGGCAATCCGCACCCAGTTCGCGCGCCATCGCAAAGAGGTCGGTAAACTTCGGCCCCATGTTGCAGCGGATGCAGGGAATCGGGGTGCGCCCGGCGAGATATTCGTCGGCAAAGCGCTCGGCCACTTCCTCGCGGAAGGCCGATTCGTGATTGAAGACGTAATGGGCGATGCCGAGCCGGTCGGCCACGGCACGGGCATCGCGGATGTCGTCACCGGCGCAGCAGGCGCCCTTGCGGCCGGTCGCGGCGCCATAGTCATAGAGCTGCAGGGTGATGCCGATCACCTCGGCCCCGCTCGCCGCCGCCAGTGCCGCGACGACCGAGCTGTCGACTCCGCCCGACATCGCGACGACGATCCGCTTGGCCGTCAGCGGTGCCGGCAGCTGGAACAGGTCGGTGGCGGGAACGGGCAGGTCCATGATCCGGCGCCATACACAAGCCGGTGCTGCGCGGCAAAACCGCAGTTGGGTGCCGTCAATCTGCTGCGAGTCTCTTAATCAAGGTAAACAAGCGGTAAAGCGAGGCTTTACCTCCCCTTGACCATGTCGGGTGTAAGACCAGCGTCATGGACTTGGGATTCACTCAGCAAGGCTGGCCGTTTGCACGGATCGATGCCGAAATCGACGGGGATGGTCGCGCCCTGTTCGACTGGCATGGCCTGCGCGCGCGCTTTGTCGCCGCACGGGCCTGCCAGACCGCCTTGCGGTGCGAATCGCAGGCCCGGGTAGCGGCGTCGGGGAGTGCCGCTCTGTGGTTGGGTGCCAGTTTTGACGCCAGGTCCGCACGGCTTGTCGCGGCATTTTGTGACGGCCAACCCGATGTTAACCCAAATGCTTTAGCCGATGGCGAATGCACCCAAGCCAATGACGGAGCCGGGGTCGGCAAAGGCATGGCCGGTGATCGAGGGTAATGATGATTGAGAACCAGAAAATTCGGCCTGCGATGGTGATTGGTCCGCTCGGCGAGCCACTGACCGTTGATTCGCTGCCGCCGCCTTCCACCACCCGCTGGGTCGTGCGCCGCAAGGCGGAAGTCGTGGCGGCCGTCAACGGCGGACTGCTGACGATCGACGAAGTGTGCGAGCGCTATAACCTGACGCTGGAGGAATTCGCTTCCTGGCAGCGGGCGGTTGACCGTTCGGGTATGCAGGGCCTGCGGGTTACGCGCATCCAGC
>CANJSX010000115.1 GCA_947477055.1 Sphingomonadaceae bacterium
CCGAACATTTCGAAGGGGTGAGCCTACTCGCGTGCAGCAAAGGGAAGTGCGAAAAGATCAAACGGCAGACCATCGAATATCGGCGCTTGCAACACCGCAAGATCGCCGCGTAACATCAACCCCCTGACGAAGCCCGCACTCCGCTAATCCAAGCCGCGATCTGCGCCAAATGTTCTGACGACGGACAATCCGGCTTGAGTGAAACAAACTTGATCCACTTACGGGCCACGCAAAAGCAGGTCCTTGGGCAATCCATGCCCACCCCCTAAGGCACCAGCACCGTATCCCGCGCCACCTTCAGCGTGTGCGGATAGTCCAGCGTATAATGCAGCCCCCGGCTCTCGTGCCGGGCCAGCGCCGAGCGGACGATCAGCTCCGCCGTTTGCAGCAGGTTGCGAAGTTCGACCAGGTCGGTCGAGACGCGGAAGTGGCCGTAGTAGTCCTCGACCTCGGCAGTCAGCATGGTGATGCGGTGGGCGGCGCGTTCAAGGCGTTTGGTGGTGCGAACGATGCCGACATAGTTCCACATGCAGCGGCGGATTTCGGTCCAGTTCTGCTGGATCACCACTTCCTCGTCGGAATTGGTGACGCGGCTTTCGTCCCATCCCCGCACCGGCGGGGGCTGGTCGAAGGCGTCCCAGTGATCGAGGATATGTGCCGCCGCCGCCTCGCCGAAGACGAAGCATTCAAGCAGCGAGTTGGAGGCGAGGCGGTTGGCACCGTGCAGCCCGCTTTCGGTGCATTCGCCGGCGGCATAGAGCCCGGGCAGGTCGGTCCGGCCGTCGAGATCGATGACGATCCCGCCGCAAGTGTAGTGCTGCGCCGGGACGACCGGGATCGGCTGGGTCGTCATGTCGATGCCGAGTTCGAGCAGCTTCTCGTAGATGTTCGGAAAGTGGTGCTTCACGAAGTCGGCCGGCTGGTGGCTGATATCGAGATGGACGAAATCGAGCCCGTCGCGCTTGATCTCGGCGTCGATCGCGCGGGCGACGATATCGCGCGGGGCCAGCTCGGCGCGCTCGTCATAATCGGGCATGAAGCGGTGGCCGGTGCGCGGGTTGAGCAGATGTCCGCCCTCGCCCCGCACCGCCTCGGTGATCAGGAAGTTCTTGACTTCGAGGTTGTAGAGGCAGGTCGGGTGGAACTGCATCATCTCCATGTTGGAGACGCGGCCGCCGGCGCGCCAGGCCATGGCGATACCGTCGCCGGTCGCGCCGCGCGGGGCGGTGGAATATTGGTAGACGCGTCCGGCCCCGCCGGTGGCGAGGATGGTGGCGCGGGCGGTGTGGGCCTCGACCTTGCCACTGACCTCATCGAGCGCATAGACGCCCCAGACCCGGCCCGAGCTGGAGTAACGCTGCTCGTGCCGCCCGGTGATCAGATCGATGCAGGACTGTGCGGGTTTTAGGGTGATGTTCGGGTGCTTCTCAGCAGCGTTAAGTAGCGCTTCCTGCACCGCCCAGCCGGTCGCATCATTCACATGGACGATCCGCCGGTGCGAATGCCCGCCCTCGCGGGTGAGGTGGAGACTGGGGCCTTCGGTGTTGAACGGCACGCCGAGCTGGACCAGCCGCTCGATCGCATGCGGCGCGCGCTCGACCACGAATTCGACGGTTTCCTGCCGGTTAAGCCCGGCCCCGGCGATCATCGTGTCGCGGATATGCTCCTCGAAGGTGTCCCCCGCATCGAGCACCGCCGCGATCCCGCCCTGCGCCCAGGCGGTCGACCCGCCGGTCAGCGAGCCCTTGGCGAGGACGAGAACCTTGCGTCTTTCGGCCAGCGCCAGCGCAGCGGTGAGCCCGGCGGCACCCGAGCCGACGATGATGACGTCGTGCTGGCTCACGCAGCCAGCGCCGCACCGCTGCTGGTCAGGCTGACGAAGACGTCCTCCAGATCGGCCTCGCGGGTCGAGACGTCGATGATCCCGAGGCCCTGCCCCTGCACCACCGCCAGCACTTCACCGGCATTGGCCTGGTCCTTGTCATAGGTGATCTCGATGGTCCGCTCGCCGGTCTTCTCGCATTTGAGGAAGGCGGGGTGGCTCGGGAGTTGCGCGACGCAGCGGTCAAGCGTCAGCACCACGACCTTTTCGCGCGCCATGTCGACCAGTTCGCGAGTCGGCTTGTCAGCGATCAGCTTGCCGTGGTTGATGATTGCGATCCGGTCGCACAGCTCTTCGGCCTCTTCGAGATAGTGGGTTGTTAGCACCACCGTGACGCCGTGGTGATTGAGCTCCTGGACCAGTTCCCACAGCTGGCGGCGCAGTTCGACATCGACCCCGGCGGTCGGCTCATCGAGCACCAGCACCGGCGGGGAATGGACCATCGCCTTGGCCACCAGCAGGCGCCGCTTCATGCCGCCCGAAAGTGTGCGGGCATAGGCGTTGCGCTTGTCGGAGAGATGCACTGCGGCGAGCAGGTCTTCCGAGCGCCGCTCGGCCGCGGGGACGCCATAGAAACCGGCCTGAATCTCAAGCACCTCGTAAGGCGTAAAGAAGGGATCGAAGACGATTTCCTGCGGGACGATGCCGATCGCGCGCTTGGCGTTGCGGCGATCGCGATCGATATCGAAGCCCCAGATTTCCGCCGATCCCGAGGTCTTGACCACCAGCCCGGCGAGGATGTTGATCAGGGTCGACTTGCCCGCGCCATTGGGGCCGAGCAGGCCGAAGATCTGCCCCTGCGGGACATCGAAGCTGACATCGTCGAGCGCGAGTTTGCCGGGGGCGCCGCCGTGGCCGGCATAGCGCTTGACGAGATTGCGGATCGAGATCGCGGCGGGCTGTTCCATGCCCCACGCCTCTAAGTCACCAAACCCCCATCCGGCAAGTGCGGACGTGGTTCGGTTACCGCGAATTAACCATAAGCGGGAAGGACAACTTCATGGGCGGCTGGTAGGCAATGCGAATGAACTGTGGGATTTCCGAAGCAGCTGCGCCTGTGCGCCGCCTCTGGCGTGCGCTTTGCGCGGCGCTGCTGGCAGCGCTGGCGCTGGTCTTCGCCCATCCCGCGCAGGCCCAGTCCTCCGGTCCCGTGGTCGTCACCCAGCAAGCCAGCGCAGTTGTAGTCACCCCGGCCAGTCTCGTCGCCGCGCAGCCGCTGCAGTTCGGCCAGATCCTGCCGACAACCACCGGCGGCACCGTCTCGGTCGATGCCGTCAACGGGGACTGCACCGCGGTTTCGGTAAGTGTGATCGGGAACTGCCAATATGCCCAGTTCGTCGGCATGGGCACCAAGAACATGAACGTGCGGCTGACGCTGGTGACCAACAGCGACCTTACCGGCCCGGGCCAGACCATGGTGCTCGACCAGATTATCCTCGGTTTCAACTCCCCGTGTCCTTCACCGGCAATGGCCAGGGCAAAGGCAAGGGCGCGGGGCTGAACTAGGGCGGCAACATCAAATACAAGATCGTCTCGAACAGCGGCATCTTCTCGCTCAATTTCGGCGGGACGCTGCATGTGAACGCCAATCAGGCCGGCGGCGTCTATAACGGCACGATCACGATTTCGGTGCAGTATCAATAAGGCTTCGGGGGGAGCGGCGCGGGCTGGAAATTCCGGCCCGCGCCTGCTAACGGCGCGAACCATGAGCAACGCCCCCGAAACCGTCACCGTCACTTCCACCCGCGTTTCCTGCGATGGCGCCAGCCAGGTTCGCGGCGGAGCGGCGCTGGGCCATCCGCTGGTTTATCTGGAAATCGACGAGCACGGCTATGCCGAGTGCGGCTATTGCGACAAGCGCTTCGTGCTCAAGGACGGCCCGGCGGACGCACAGGCCAAGGCGGCGGCAGCCTAGCCTTTAGCCGCAAAGCGCCTATATCGGCGGCATGACCAGCCTCGATCCCCGTTCGCTCCTTTATCGCCAGCTCGATCCCGCTCAGGCGCAGGCGCTGGCCCGCGAGACTTTGGCGAAGTGCGACGACGGCGAACTTTACCTCCAGTTCATTGCCTCCGAGGCCTTCGGCTTCGACGACGGACGGCTTAAGACCGCCGACTATTCGCGCGATGCTGGCTTCGGGCTGCGCGGGGTTTCCGGCGAGATGACCGGCTTTGCCCATGCCAACGAGATCAGCCCTGCCGCGATCCGCCGCGCTGGCGAAACGCTCTCGTTGCTCGATCCTACCACGGGCAGCCCCTCTGCCCCGCCGCGGCAGAACAATCGCCACCTCTATACCGATGCCTCGCCGCTCGATGTCGTGCCCTTCGCCCAGAAGGTCGCGCTGCTGGAGGCGATCGATGCCGCCGCCCGCGCCCGCGATCCGCGCGTGGCGCAGGTCAGCGTCGGGCTTTCGGCGAGCTGGTCGGTGGTCGAGATCGTCCGGGCCGATGGCTTCGTCGCCACCGATGTGCGCCCGCTGGTGCGGCTCAATGTCGGGATCGTCGCCGAGAGCGACGGGCGGCGCGAGACCGGCAATTTCGGGATGGGCGGGCGGCGGCTCTACGACGACCTGTTCGACCCCGCCAACTGGAACCGGGCGATCGACACCGCGCTGGAACAGGCGCTAACCAACCTCGAAAGTGTCGACGCCCCGGCCGGCGAGATGACCGTGCTGCTCGGCCCCGGCTGGCCCGGCGTGCTGCTGCACGAAGCGGTCGGCCACGGGCTGGAAGGCGATTTCAACCGCAAAGGCACCAGCGCTTTCTCCGGCCGGATCGGCGAGCGCGTCGGCGCCGCTGGCGTGACCGTGGTGGATGACGGCAGCATGCCCGCGCGGCGCGGCTCGCTCTCGATCGATGATGAGGGCACGCCGACCAGCGAGACCGTGCTGATCGAGGACGGGATCCTCAAGGGCTATATGCAGGACCGGCTCAATGCCCGGCTGATGGGGGTCGAGCCCACCGGCAACGGCCGCCGCGAAAGCTATGCCCACGCCCCGATGCCGCGCATGACCAACACCTTCATGCGGGCCGGCAACGACGATCCCGCCGAGCTGCTCAGCCGCGTCAAGAAGGGCATCTATGCCAAGAACTTCGGCGGCGGGCAGGTCGATATCGTCTCGGGCAAGTTCGTGTTCTCCTGCACCGAGGCCTATATGATCGAGAACGGCAAACTCGGTGCCCCGATCAAGGGCGCGACGCTGATCGGCGACGGGCCGAGCGTGCTGACCCGGGTCAAGGGCATCGGCAACGATCTCGCGCTCGACGAAGGCGTTGGCGTCTGCGGCAAGGCCGGGCAGAGCGTGCCGGCCGGGGTCGGTCAGCCGACGCTGCTGGTTGAGGGACTGACGGTGGGCGGGACGGCCTGAGCTGGCGTGCCAGTCAGCCTAGGTTCAGGATTTTGTGATAGCTTGTAAACCGATACGGAATGGAGACCCACGATGCGCAGGATTGCTCTCGTACTGGCTGCAACAGCGGCGCTTCTTTCGGGTCCGGCGCTGCAGGCGCGCGAGAAGCTGACCGGTGAGGCAAAGCTTGCGAAGCTGCTCGAAGGCCGCGAGGCCGGCAAGCCGGTGAGCTGCATCAGCACATTCCGCACCCGCGACGTGACGGTGATCGACAAGACCGCGATCGTCTATGACACCGGCAGCACGATCTACGTAAACCGCCCGCAGAACCCCGACGCGCTCGACGATGACGATATCCTCGTCACCGAGCTGCACGGCAGCCAGCTGTGCCGCCTCGACATGGTCCGCATGCATGACCGTAGCGTCGGTTGGTATAGCGGCTTCGTCGGCCTGCAGGATTTCGTACCCTACAAAAAGGTCGCCCGGGCCGACTGACAGCATCCTTGCCGAACAGCGAGGAAAGGGCGCGCTCCCCAGCGGAGCGCGCCCTTTTGCTTTGGTGGGTTGGGCTGGCGGGGTTGGGGTGATTTGGTTCGCGCAGAGACGCAGAGATGTCGCGTTCACGGCGAAGCCGCTTCAGGAATCCTGACGTCGCCCCGAACGCACCGGATGCAATGACAAGCGGCTGCGCCGCATGCACAACTGTTCCCCGTCAGCACCAATGGCACAGATTTGAGGTTTTGAATTTAGGAGGGTTGGGGCTTCGTCGTAGTGACGAAGGAACGAAGATGAAGTCCCAGTCCTCCTTGAAAAAGTCGCTGATGAAGTCCC
>CANJSX010000116.1 GCA_947477055.1 Sphingomonadaceae bacterium
AGGTTGGGTCGATCTCCCAGAACAGCTTGCCCTCGGCGGTCGATTCCAGCGCATGTGGACGCGGCCCGACAATGCTCATCTCGCCGCGCAGCACGTTGATCAGCTGGGGCAGTTCGTCGATGCTGGTCGCACGGATGAACTTGCCGGGAATCTGTCGAGAAAGTCAGTTAATGCCTGCGCCTGCGCCGCATCGAAACGCAGGCCGAGCTTGCTGCGGCGCCAGAGGATGTCCTCGGCGGTTTCGGCCCATTCGTGGGCGACTAGATAGCGCACTTCGCGCTCGCTTAGCCCATGGCCGAAATCGCGGCCAAGGTCGGCAAGGCTGGCAGCTTCGCCCAGCACGGTGGCCCAGCGCGTCCCGTAGGCGCGCAGCATGCGGCGGGCCCAGACGGGTTGCAGGTAGGGGTAACGCGTGAGCAGTTCGGCCAGCAGGCGGGGTTCGTCGGCTGCGTCAAAGTCCCCGCCCGGCAGGCTCACCTCGCCGGTCCAGCGGGGGCGGGCCAGCTCAGGGATGCGTTTGGCCAGCTGTTCGACCGCGCGTTCGGCGAGGTGCCGATAGGTGGTGATCTTGCCGCCAAACACGCTCAGGATCGGCGGGCCTTCATCCTCGGGCGAGAGCTCCAGCTTGTAGCCCCGGGTCGCGGTTTCCGGCTTGCCCTCGCCTTCATCGACCAGCGGCCGCACCCCGGCAAAGGCCCAGACCTCATCGGCTGGGCCAATCTGGCGCTTGAAATAGCCGTTCACGCCCGCGCAGAGATAGGCGATCTCCTCGTCGCTCGCCTCGATGTCGGAGAGGCTGCCGTGGTGGTCTCGGTCGGTCGTGCCGATCAGGGTGAAGTCCTCATGCCAGGGGATGGCAAAGACGATGCGCCCGTCCGGCAGCTGGAAGAAATAGGCGAAGCCATGCTCGCACAGCCGCGGCACGACGATGTGCGAGCCGCGCACCAGGCGCATCTGCCGATCGGTTTCCTCGTGCGAGAGCCGCAGCAGAGACAGGACCGCCGGGCCGGCAGCGTTGACGATGGCGCGAGCGCGGAAACTGGCCTTAGGCGTTTCGATGCGCCAATTCTGGCCTTCGCGCTCCAGGCCCTGCACCGGGCAGCGGGTGAGGATCGTTGCGCCGCGATCCGCCGCGTCGCGGGCGTTGAGCACGACCAGCCGGGCATCATCCACCTGGCAGTCCGAGTAGGCAAAGCCATGCCGATAAGCGTCCTGCAAACCCGCGCCGGCGAGATGGCGGCGCAGGTTCAGGGTCTCAGTCGGCGGCAGTCGTTTGCGCCCGCCGATGTGGTCGTAAAGGAACAGCCCGAGCCGCAGCATCCAGCGCGGGCGCAATCCCGGCGCATGGGGCAGGACGAAACGCAGCGGATGGATCAGGTGCGGCGCGATGGCCCAGAGCGTCTCGCGTTCCTTCAAGGCCTCTCGCACCAGCGCAAATTCATAGTGCTCGAGATAGCGCAGTCCGCCGTGGATCAGCTTGGTCGAGGCCGAGGAAGTGCCGCTCGCCAGATCATGCGCTTCGAGCAGCAGCACCTTCGCGCCGCGGCCCGCAGCATCACGCGCGATCCCGCAGCCGTTCACGCCGCCGCCGATCACTGCAATGTCGAAGCACGGGTCCGTCATGGCTTCATCCTCACTGTTCCGACGATAGCTGGAGGTTAAAGTGCAGCATAGGGCTTGCGTGTCTCTTCTTCTCCCCTCAAACACCCCCACCATTCTCATGCGAAGTGTCCCGATCTTATGCGAATCTTGCTGACGGCTCTCCTCACCGGCACCGCCTTGCTGATGCCCACCATTGCCCAGGCAGACGATGTCGGTGGTGAGGATGCCGGCGGCGAGATCGTCGTGACGGGTCATGGGCTGGACGATACGCCCGCAGTCCCGGTCTACGATGTACAGACAGTCACCCGCGACCGGCTGCTGTCCTCGGCATCGGGGCGGATCGAGGATGCTCTGAGCGCGGTCGCAGGCTTCCAGCAATTTCGCCGCAGCGATTCCCGATCTTCCAATCCCTCGGCGCAAGGCGTGACTCTGCGAGCGCTAGGCGGCAATGCCTCAAGCCGGGCGGCGGTGTTGCTCGACGGGGTGCCGATGGCCGATCCCTTTTTCGGCTATGTCCCGCTTTCTGCACTGGCACCCGAACGCCTGTCCTCGGCGCGGGTCACGCGCGGCGGCGGTAGTGGTGCGTTTGGTTCGGGCGCGGTTGCGGGCACGATCGAACTGGAGAGTGCCGGGCCCGCCGATCTCCGCCCGGCCAACGGTTCGCTATTCGTGGACGATCGCGGGAGCACCGAAGCGTCGGCCAGCCTCGCGCCGCAATTGGGGCAGGGTTTCGCGGTCGTTACAGCCCGCTGGGATCGTGGGCCGGGCTTCTGGACAACTCCTGTCGCGCAGCGCGTCAGTGCCAGCGTGCGGGCGCGTTATGAAAGCTGGTCGACCGGACTGCGACTTGTCGCCCCATTGACCGATGACATCGAACTGCAGGCGCGAGGATTGGCGTTCCGCGACGAACGGACGCTACGCTTCGCCGGGGCCGATACCTCCTCGCGCGGCGAGGACGCCAGCATCAGACTGGTCGGGCGCGGCAGTTGGGCATTCGATGCGCTGGCCTATGTGCAGGCACGCGATTTCACCAATGTTGTCATCAGTTCCACCACCTTCCGCAAGTCGCTCGACCAGTACAAGACGCCGACGACCGGGCTGGGCGGCAAGCTTGAACTGCGTCCGCCGGTCGGCGAAGCGCATGTGCTGCGCCTTGGCGCCGATTGGCGGCAGTCGTCCGGCAATGCTCAGGAGGCGGCGTATAATGCCACCACCGGCGCCCTGACCGCGCGCCGCCGGGCCGGAGGGCGCAACAGCGATCTTGGGCTGTTTCTTGAGGATGACTGGACGCTTGGCCCGGTGGTGCTGACTGCCGGAGCGCGGGCAGATCGCTGGAAGATTGCTGCTGGGCGTTTCGTGCAGACTTCACCCACTGGTACGGTGACCACCGACACTGCCTTTGCCGAGCGTTCCGGCTGGCAAGGCACTTGGCGGGCAGGCGCGCGGATCGAGGCGGGCAGCGGTCTGGCCTTGCTCGGCGCGGCCTATACCGGATTGCGCCTGCCGACACTCAACGAGCTCTACCGCCCGTTCAGCGTCTTCCCGGTAACGACCCAGGCCAATGGCGCGCTCGGCAATGAACGGCTGCGCGGATTCGAGGCCGGTCTTGACCTTACTCTCAGCGATGCGCTGTCGTTCTCGGTCACCGGTTTCGACGACCGGGTGAAGGGCGCGATCGCCAATGTCACCATTGGCACCAACCTGCGCCAGCGCCGCAACGTCGATGCGGTCCACGCGCGCGGGCTGGAGTTTTCGGCGGCGGCCAAGCTGGGAACCGTCAGCTTCGACGGCTCCTTGGCGCTGACCGACGCGAAGGTCGATGCAAGCGGCGCTTCGGCGGCGCTCAATGGGTTGCGACCGGCGCAGACCCCGCGCATTGCCGGGTCCGCGACTCTGGCCTGGCGCCCGCGCGATCGCTGGCAGCTGGCGCTGACGCTGAAGCACACCGGCGGGCAATATGAAGACGATCTAGTGACAGACCTGCTTCCGGCCGCAACCACGCTCGACGCCTTCGTAGAAGTTCCACTCGCGCCGGAAGTATCGCTCGTGCTGCGCGGCGAAAACCTCTGGGACGAGACCGTTATCACCCGCAATCAGGCCGGCTCGATCGACCTCGGCGCGCCGCGCACGATCTGGGCCGGGGTGCGTTTGCGCTTGCCCTAGCGCCGGTACGGACTAGCCTCGCTTCATGCAGCCGATTGACCGGAAAATCGGACGATGGATCGTGCGACTAAAGTGGCAGGCGATTGCGCTTGCTTTCGTCGCGCTGGTGCTGGCCGATTATGTCGGCCCTGCTGTGATGCGCATCGTCGACCAGCGCGGCGGCGACATACTGCTGGCGCTGGAAGCACAGCGGCGCCCGGTTTCAGACCGCGTGGTCATCGTCGATATCGACCAGCGCTCGCTCGAGGCGATGAACTACCTCGCCGGATCCTGGCCCTGGCCGCGCTCGGTCCATGGCGAGCTGGTAGAGGCGATCGCTCCGCAACGCCCGCGCGCTATCGCTTTCTACGTGCTGTTCAACGAGCTGGATAGCTACCGGCCGGAACATGACGCAGCCTTTGCCGAAGCGGCCGCCAGCCTTCCCAATGTCTGGCAGGCGATGGTGCTGGCCTCGGACGGCACCGGCGAGCGCGTTGGCGATATGCCGCCATCGGTCGGCGCAGTGCCGCTCACCAGCCCGCCCAATCCCGCGGCGCGGGTGCCGCTGCTGCTGCCGCTCGCCCTGCTGAGTCGGCCCGAAGCGATGCGTGGCGGGTTGATCAACTTCACCGAGGATAGCGACACGGTCGGTCGGCGTTATGTGCTGCATCTCGATCGTAATGGCTGGCGTTTCCCTTCGCTCCCGGCGCGGATCGTGTCGGCCGAGGGCAGGGCCTTGCCGAATACGCCTTCGATCATGCTCAGCTGGCGGAGGGGCTGGACGCATATTCCCTATGCCGATCTCTATCTCGACAGCCTGCGCGAGAAAAAGCTGCGCCCGGCGGACGAGCTCCAGGGCAAGATCGTCGTCGTCGGCACTTCGGCGCCGGGATTGATGGACCTGCGGCTGACCCCGCTGGGCAGCACCTACCCGGGGGTCGAGATCCTCGCCACGGCGATCGACAATCTCGATCGCGGTGACTGGCTGCGCGAGGTTCCGCGCGGGGCGACGGTGCCGCTGGCGTTGGCGATCATCGCCGTGATCTCGCTGGCGCTCGCGCGTGGCTATGCTGCGGAGCGGCTCGGCTACGCCATGCTGGTGCTGACGGGGCTGGTATTGGCGGCGGCCTATGGTGCGCTGGTGCTGGGCTGGTTCGTCCCGGTCTATGCCCCGCTCGCCTTTGGTTGGGGCTTCTACCTTATCGCCGGCGGGATCGCCTATCTGCAGGAGCGGGGCGGCTCAGGACCTCGGGCATGTTCAAACGTTTCCTCGATCCACGCGTGGTTTCCCAGCTGATCGAGAGCGGCGATCTCGACTATCGCAACACTGCCGAGGCGCGCGAGGTTTCGGTGCTGTTCTCCGATATCCGCGGCTTCACCGCACTGTCCGAAACGACTAAGCCCGAAGATGTCGTCGCCCTGCTCAATGGCTATTTCTCACGTCAGGTGGAGATGATCTTCCGCCATTCGGGCACGCTCGACAAGTTTATCGGCGATGCGATCATGGCCTTCTGGGGGGCACCGGTGGCGATGCCCGATCATGCCGCCCGGGCCGTCGCCGCCGCGCTCGACATGTCCATGGCGCTGGAAGAACTGCGCGGTCAGTTGGGCGAATTGGGCGCGGAGCTGGAGATCGGCATCGGCATCAATTCCGGCCGGGCGATCTCGTGCTTCATCGGCTTGTCCGACCGGCTCGATTACACCGTGATCGGCGATACGGTGAACCTCGCGAGCCGGGTCGAGGGCCTGACCAAGGGCATCGCCCGCATCCTCGTGTCCGAGGCAACCAGGGAAGCGGCCGGGGATGGCTTCGAATGGATCGACCGGGGCCTCCACTCGGCCAAGGGGCGCGAAATGCAGGTCAGGTTGTTTGAACCCCGCCGTAAATCGTTGTAAACGCTCGCCAAGCTTTCTGGAGCCGATCCCTTGCGTTCCATCTGGTCATTTGTCGCGCTGGTAGCGCTGTTTGCCGGAACACCGGCCCTCGCGGCCGAGCGCGGACTGGTGCTGCGCGCGGGAGACCTGCTGGCACAGCCCTTTATCGATGCGGCCGAGTCGGGCCCGGTGATCGCCAACCAGCCGGTCACAATCCTCGCCCGGCGCGGCGCCTGGGTGCAGGTGGATGCCGGTGACGGGCGGACGGGCGGATGGGCTGGGTTCGCTCACTCAATCTGCGCTTGCAAGGGACAGGAGGCGCTCAACCGCAAGCCGCTGCAGCCGCTGGCAACAACGGCCAGGGGCGGGGCAATGGC
>CANJSX010000117.1 GCA_947477055.1 Sphingomonadaceae bacterium
CCGCACTGGTGCGGATGCTGGTGGAACAGGGGATCGAAGTCACCGCGCTCGACCAGCACCAGTCGAGCCTGGAGGATATTTTCGTGCGGCTGGTGGAGAAGGCATGATGCGCTTTGGCTTCAACGCGCGCGGGACCTGGGCGATCTTCTCGACCGAGGTCGAACGCGCCTTCCGCACCGCCTTCCAGTCGATCTTCGCCCCGGTGCTAACCACTTCGCTTTATTTCGTGGTGTTCGGCGCGGCGATCGGCAGCCGGATGAGCTCGGTCGGCGGCACGTCCTACGGCGCCTTCATCATCCCCGGGCTGCTGCTGCTGACCCTGCTGGGCGAGACCACCAGCAACGCGAGCTTCGGTATCCACATGCCGCGCTTTTCCGGCACGATCTACGAGCTGCTCTCGGCGCCGGTCGGCGTGGCGGAAACGCTGCTCGGGCTGGTCGGCGCGGCGGTGGCGAAATCGCTGATCCTCGCGGCGATCATTCTAGTCACCGCGCGCTGCTTCGTCGCGTATCAGATCGTCCATCCGGTGCTGGCGCTGGGCTTCGTGCTGCTGGTCAGCACCGCCTTCGCGTTGTTCGGCTTCATCATCGGGGTCTGGGCCGATGGCTGGGACAAGCTGCGGATCGTCCCCGTGCTGATCCTCACTCCGCTGACCTTCCTGGGCGGGACCTTCTATTCGGTCGACATGCTGCCCGATCCCTGGCGCAGCGTCGCGCTGATGAATCCGATCGTCTATCTGGTGAACGGGCTGCGCTGGACCTTCACTGGCAAGAGCGACGTCAACATCTGGATCAGCTTCGGCCTGACCACGGCTTTCCTGGTGGCCTGCATCGCCTTCGTCGCCTGGATGTTCCGCACCGGGTGGCGTTTGCGGGCGTGAAGCGCTAGGCGCGCAGGGCTATGTCCGCCCCGCGCTTCGAGTTCACCATCCACGCCACTGACGGGCTCGCCCGCACCGGCACCATTGCGATGCGCCGGGGCGAGATCCGCACGCCCGCCTTCATGCCGGTCGGCACCGCGGCAACGGTCAAGGCGATGAAGCCCGAGGCGGTGCGCGCCGCCGGGGCCGACATCATCCTCGGCAACACCTATCACCTGATGCTGCGCCCCGGCGCGGAACGGGTCGCGCGGCTCGGCGGGCTGCACAAGTTCATGAACTGGCCGCGCCCGATCCTCACCGACAGCGGCGGCTATCAGGTGATGAGCCTCTCGGACCTCCGCAAGATCACCGAGGAGGGCGTGACCTTTGCCAGCCACCTCGACGGCTCGCGCCACCTGATCACGCCTGAGCGTTCGATGGAAATCCAGCGCCTGCTCGGCTCTGACATCGTCATGGCCTTCGATGAATGCCCGAAGATCGACCAGCCGCGCGACGTCATCGCCCGCTCGATGGAAATGTCGATGCGCTGGGCCAGGCGCAGCCGGGAGGGCTTCGATGCCGGCGGCGAGCATGCCGAGAACTCCGCCCTGTTCGGGATCCAGCAGGGCGCGCTCGAAGAGGGCCTGCGCCACGCCAGCGCCGATGCGCTGCGTGAAATCGGCTTCGACGGCTACGCCATCGGCGGCCTTGCGGTGGGTGAAGGGCAGGCAGCGATGTTTGCCACGCTCGATTTCGCCACGGGCCAGCTCCCCACCGGCCGCCCGCGCTACCTGATGGGCGTGGGCAAGCCCGACGATCTGGTCGGCGCGGTCGAGCGCGGGGTCGACATGTTCGACTGCGTGTTGCCGACGCGCTCGGGCCGCAACGGCCAGGGCTTCACCGGGAACGGCCCGCTCAACCTGCGCAACGCCCGCTTCGCAGAGGACACCGCGCCGCTCGACGCGCGCTGCAGCTGCCCGACCTGCGCCACTTACTCCCGCGCCTATCTCCACCACCTGATCCGCTCGGGCGAAATCCTTGGCGCGTTGCTGTTGACCGAGCACAACATCGGTTTCTACCAGCAGCTGATGCAGGCGATGCGCAATGCGATTGCGGCGGGCGAGTTCAAGGCATGGGCGGCGCAGTTTCGGCGGGACTATTCCGGCGGAGGCTGAGGCTACCTAGTCGTATTGCGGCTCCGGCTGCTTCACCTTGTCGCGCATCGCCACCAGTGAGAGCACGCCGCCGACCACGATCAGCCCGGCAACCATCGCATAGGCCTCGCGCGGGGCTTGGGTGCAGGCATAGATCGCGAAACTGACGCCCACCACCACGACCAGCACCCAAAACAGCGAGAGCCCGTCGGGGTGGCCGTTATGTTTGCGCAGTCGGAACGCGACGAAGGCCGCAAAGGTGCTGACCCCCACGATTTGCGCAGCCAGCGACATGACCGTGGCGAGCGAGGCGAAAGTCCCGCTGAAAGAGAAGCCGGCGACGATCACGGTGAACAGCAGGATCGCCGCGTCCGGGGTGAGAAAACGTGGCGAGATATGGGCGAAGGCCGGGGGCAGCAGTCCGCGGTCTGCCATGCCGTAGATGATCCGGGGGCCGGAGACGAAGTAGGCCAGCGCGTTGGTGGCGATCGAGAAGATCGCGGCGATGGTCAGGGCGATCACGCCGATCTCGCCGAACAGCGCGCCGGCCGCTGCGGCGAGCGGGGTGGCGTCGCCGCCGCTGCCCGGCGCACCGGCCGCGATATAGGCCCACTGCACGATCATGTAGAACAGCATGATCCCGGCGAGCGAGAGCAACATCGAGCGCGGCAGGGTGCGGTGCGGGTCCTTGATTTCGCCGGCCGTCGCGGCGGGATTGGCGGCACCGGAAAAGGCGAAATAGACCAGCAACGTGACCGAGCCGAAGCTATCGAGGCTGGGCGGCTTGAAGCTAACTGCGATGCCGCCTTGGGCGAAGGCGACGAGGCACAGCACCAGGATTGGCGTCAGCTTGATCACTGTGCCGACCACCATGCCGCCAATGGCGTTGCGCATCCCGCTGAGCGTTAGCCCGCTTAGTGCGGCGATCAGCAGCAGCACCGACACTTGCCGGGCGAGCGGTCGATCGAGTGCGGGAAAGAGGATGGCGAGATAGGAGACCAGCACATACATCGTCGCCGCCCGCGCCGATGCCGCGCCAATCACCAGCAGCCACCCGACCAGAAAGCCCACCAGCGGGCCAAACGCCGCCTGCGCATAGAGTTGCGGCCCGCCGGATGCATCGAACATTGTCGTCAGCCGGGCCACGACCAGCACCGTGCAGATGTAGCACAGGCCGAATATGAGAAACATCCACGGGGCGAAGTTGCCGGCCTGGGCGTAGAGCAGGGCGGGCAGGGCGAAGATCCCGGCGCCGATCATGCTGTTCACGCTGATCAGGGCCGCGCCGAAACCGCCGACCACTCTGGGAGGACTTGCCACCACTGTCGTCATGCAGATGCCCCCGCTTGCGCCGCTGCGGCGAGCCTATCGTAAATGGATGACTTGGAAAGCAGATTGTGCTGCATCGGATTGAAACCGAAGGGATCATTCATGCTTCTGGGATGGATCAAGACCGGCAGCACGCCGATGGATTTCTCGAACCTCGCCGGCAAGACCGCCGTCATCACCGGCGCCGCCTCGGGGATCGGGCTGGCGCTGGCGCGGCGGCTTAGGGCCGAGGGGATGGAGCTGGTGCTGGCCGATCTCGATGGTGCGGCGCTGGCGGTGGTGGCCGCTGAGCTGGGCGCGCTTGGTGCCGTCACCGATGTGCGCCAGCCGGAAAGCGTGCAGGCGCTGGCACAGGCGGCGGTCGAGCGCTTCGGCGGGGTCGATCTGCTGTGCTCCAATGCCGGCGTCTCGCGCATGGCGGGGATCGAGCGGCTGACCCTGCCGGACTGGCGCTGGCTGCTCGAGGTCAATTTGTTCGGCGCGGTGACCGTGACGGAGACCTTCCTGCCGATCCTCAAGCGCAACCTCACAGGCGCGCATATCCTCTTCACCGCCTCGCTCTCCAGCCTCTACCCGACCCGCGCGCAGGCCGCCTATGGCGCGACCAAATACGCGCTCGCCGCTTTCGGCGAGACGCTGGCGCTGGAGCTGGAAGCGGAGGAGGCGAAGGTCGGGGTGACACTGCTCTGCCCGGGGCCGGTGCGGACCAATATCGGCACCGGCTATGGCAAGCGGTAAGCGGAATACCGCGCCGCCGACGCGTCAGATATCGCCGGGCCGGACATTCACGACCAGGCCTTCCGCGGCACGGTCGACGAGGGCGACTGGAGCACGCCGGAGGAGATTGCCGATGCGGCGCTGGCCGGCATGCGCCGGGGGGAATTGTGGGTGATCACCCATCCGCAGTTGATGGGCAGTGTCTTCGCCCGCAACGCGGCCATGGCCGCAGCCAGTGAACGGGCGGAGCAGGCCCCCGGGCAGACCCCAGAGCAGACTTAAGTCAGTTCATCCACGTCTACGTCCGCGTCTACGTCTGGCCCAGCCAGTTCGACCGGGCGCAATTCACGCTGGCGCTTGGCTTCTTCGCGGTCCTGTTCGACCTGCAGCGCGCGGTCGGCCATGTCGCGCCAGGCGGCTTCGGAACGCATCGCTCGCTCGCGGACGTTGTCGAGTACGGCGTTATCAGCATCCCGTGCGGCCTCTTCGGCGCGTGCGATCAGGAATGTGTAAGTCAGCGACATCGGGCATCTCCGGCGGGCGGCGGCTAGAGCGCATCCGGCTTTGATTACATCAAAGTCCGCACTCCAGATTCTTGTCCTGCCGTGATTTCCGAGCCGTCAGATGATTCCATCGGGCTTGAAATCACTCCAGGCAGGCAGATGCCTCCGGCCGCCATTCCCGAGGGAAGGCAGCGCGGAGGCAGTGCTTGGGTCAGGCGGCGGTCAGATTGACAGCGCTGGCCTTGCCGTTCTTGGCAATTTCGACTTCGTAATTCAGGCGCTGGTCCTTGTTCAGCGTCTGCATGCCTGCTGCCTGCACGGCAGAGATATGAACGAAGCTGTCCGAAGAACCGTCGTCAGGCTGGATGAATCCATAGCCCTTGCCTTCGTTGAAGAATTTTACGGTGCCAACTGGCATGATCGTTTCCTTTCAAGAAACGGAGAGTCCGGCCGCGAAATTGCGGGCCGGGAAATGCGTCAAGTCGTCAATTGAAAGGAGTTCGTCGTCGTGTGGAACGCAGGAAAAATAGTTTCCCGAGAGCCGTAGCCAGTTCGTCGATACCCGCCGAAATTCAACGAGAGCAAATTGTGCTTTGCCAGATTTCGCTGGCAATGCCAAATTAATACCGGCCTCGCTCAATTGTGTCCGGCCGGAGAAACCTGCGCCTTGCTCCAGGCACAGGCCGCTGCCGCGCCAAGTCGCTGCTGAAACGCACCGATCTTGGAGGCAATGGTGGAAACCCGCGCGATATGCACGCGGCGGGCTTCGTCGTTAGTCGCGCGCGCGGCGCGAAAGAGTGCCTGCTGGTGCTCTGCATATTCCAGGTTCAGATCCATATCGGGCCTCCTGTAATTGCATCCGGTCAATCGACCATCGCCGCGACCAGCCGTCGCAATTCGAATTGTGAAAGCAGCGACGGAAAGGCGAATTGCCCGGCCATGCGCTGCTGGTTCCCTGCACCGTGGTGCGGGGAAGACGTGCGGCGCAGCTTTGCGCCGGTAGTGGTAGGTGTCATTATATCCTTCTTGGCGACCACTTCGGGCCGCCGGTAATCAAAAGTGGTTTAGCGCCTGAAACTGCGATTGCGGGGTGCGCCGGGTACTTGCCCGGGCGCCCGTTCGCGGTAGATGATCCGTCCCTTGGACAGATCGTAAGGCGTCATTTCCACCTGCACACGGTCTCCAACGACCGAGCGGATCCGGTTACGGCGCATTCTGCCGGCCGTGTAGGCGATGATCCGATGCCCGTTTTCGAGGGTTACGCCAAAGCGGCCATCCGGCAGGATCTCATCGATCGCGCCGTCTATCGAAAGGAGCTCTTCCTTCGCCAAACCAGTTCCTAGCATACAAAAAATCATCCGCGCACGGACGAATTCCGGGGCGGAGCCAGCAGCATGTAAGGGAAAAAGGGCCGGTTGAATGGCCGTCAAATTC
>CANJSX010000118.1 GCA_947477055.1 Sphingomonadaceae bacterium
AGCCCCCTCCACCATCCTGCGGATGGTCCCCCTCCCCGTGCCGGGGAGGAACTTAATGCCCGCGCCATCGCTTACCGCCTTGGACGCGAATCCGCGTTGGATCGTCTGCTGCTTACGGGAGCCTCGACGGCGCCGCTGGAGGGCTGGGAGATTCCGACCTTCCCGCTAAAGGGCGGAGAGATCGTCGCGCGCGGCGTGCAGGCCGGGCCGGAGGTAGCGCGAATTCTCCGAACGGTTGAGGCGCGATGGATTGATGAAGGATTTCCGGTAGTGGATCGAGTCAGGGAACTGCTCTCCGAAGCTCTTCCCTAGAATCTGTTATCCCTGGGAAATCCATTCGGCGGCAGCCTCCCCGCCGCTCCCCGCGCCACCTTCCATAGCCGCATGTCGCTCTCGGTCCGGGTCCGGCCGCTGTCACCGCCCATCTTCCAGCTCAGCCCCTCGTCCAGCTTGAGCGTGGTGGCATCGGCCAGCCCGCCGTCTCGGTAGCGCTGGAGGGTTACGCCCTGGCCCTTGGCCATTACCGGCAGTTCCTCGAGGCTGAAGAGCACCAGCTTGCGGTTGTCGCCCACCACGGCGATGTGATCGTGCTCGGGCGGGATTTCGTGCACCACCACCAGCTTCACCCCCGGCTTGGTGCTCATCACGCCCCGGCCTTTGCGGGTTTCGGCGAGCATTTCGTCGGCCTCGGCGGCAAAGCCCCGGCCCTGGTTGCTGGCCAGCAGTAGCTGCGCCTTGGGCCGGTAGATCAGCATGGCAACGATCTGCGCCTCGGCCTCGATATCGACCACGGTGCGGACCGGTTCGCCAAAGCCGCGCGCCGAGGGAAGCTTGTCGGCGCCGAGCGTGTAGAAGCGCCCGTTGTCGCAGGCGATCAGCAGCTTGTCGGTGGTCTGGGCGTGGAGTGCGTAGCCGAAGCCATCGCCTTCCTTGTATTTGAACTCGCGGTCGAGCGGTTCGTGGCCCGAAGCGCCGCGGATCCAGCCCTTGGCCGAGAGGATCACCGTGACCGGGGCCTTCTCGATCATCGCGTCCATGCTGAATTCGACTGTCGGCGCCGCCTCGGCAATGGTGGTGCGGCGACGGCCGAGCAGTGTGTCTTCGGCGTAGTCCTTGCGCAGATTGGCGATATCGCGCTTGAGCCGGGTCCGCTGACGGGCCGGGCTTTCGAGCAGCTTTTCGAGCTCCTCCTTCTCGGCCAGCAATCCGTCGCGCTCCTGCCGCAGCTCCATTTCTTCAAGCTTGCGCAAGCTGCGCAGCCGCATGTTGAGGATCGCTTCGGCCTGGCGGTCGGTCAGGCCGAATTCGGCCATCATTATCGGCTTGGGTTCGTCCTCGGTGCGGATGATCTCGATGATCCGGTCGAGATTGAGGAAGGCGATGATGTAGCCTTCGAGCAGCTCGAGCCGGTTCGCGATCTTTTCCAGCCGGTGCTGCGAGCGGCGAATCAGGATGTCGATCTGGCTCCTGATCCACTCCTGCAGCAGCAGCTTGAGGCTGAGCACGCCCGGCGTGCGGTTCTCGTCCAGCACATTGAGGTTGAGCGAGAAGCGGCCCTCGAGATCGGTCAGCCGGAACAGCGATTCCTTGAGCAGTTCGGGATCGACGTTGCGGCTCTTGGGTTCGAAGACGATACGGATCTGCTCATCGCTCTCGTCGCGGATGTCTTCGAGGATTGGCAGCTTCTTGTCGGCGATCAGCTGGGCGACCTGCTCGATCAGCTTGCCCTTGGGCAACTGATACGGGATTTCGGAAATCACCAGTTGCCACTGGCCGCCGCCGAGCCTTTCGATCCCCGTCTCTTCCCATGTCCCATCGGGGTTGCGCCCGGTCGAGAAGCGCCCGCGCATCCGGATCGCCCCCCTGCCGGTGGCATAGGCGGCGGAGATCGTTGCAGGACTGTCGACGATTACGCCCCCTGTCGGGAGGTCCGGCCCGTGGAACAGCTCCATCAGCTGGGCATGCTCGGCATGCGGATTGTCGATCAGCAGCAGCGTCGCGTCGATGATCTCGGCGGCGTTGTGGCTGGGGATGTTGGTGGCCATGCCCACCGCGATCCCGCTGGAGCCATTGGCGAGCAGGTTCGGGAACAGACCGGGGAAGATCTCCGGCTCTTCCTCCTCGCCATTGTAAGTCCGGTGGAAGGTGACCGTGCCTTCATCCAGCCCGGCCATCAGATGGACCGCGGTCTTGGTCAGGCGGGCTTCGGTGTAGCGATAGGCGGCGGCGTTATCGCCGTCGATATTGCCGAAGTTCCCCTGCCCCTCGACCAGCGGGTAGCGCAGCGAGAAATCCTGCGCGAGGCGGACCATTGCATCATAGACCGACTGATCGCCGTGTGGGTGATACTTGCCGATCACGTCGCCGACGACGCGGGCCGATTTCTTGAAGGCGTCGGTCGGGTTCAGCTTCAGCTGCCGCATCGCCCACAGCAGCCGGCGGTGCACCGGCTTCAGTCCATCGCGCAGATCGGGTAGCGAACGCGCGGTGATCGTCGAGAGCGCATAGACGAGGTACCGCTCCGACAATGCGGAATCGAACGGCGCATCGACGATGGCGTCAAAGGGATCGGGTTCGGTGATGTCGGTGCTCATGCTGGCGCTGCCCTAGCAGGCGGGGAATCCGCCCGCCAAGGGTTAGCGGCGCTGCATGTTGCGGCTTTCCCCCGGAATCCGGACTTCGAGCCCGTCGAGCGCTGCGTCGAGCACGATCTGGCACGACAGGCGGCTCGTGCGGGTCGCTCCGGCGGCGAGATCGAGCATGTCTTCCTCGTCCTCGCTCGCGGCGGGCAAACGCTCAAACCATTCGGCCGGGAGGATGACGTGGCAGGTGGAGCAGGCCATCTGCCCTTCGCACGTGCCCTCAAGCGGCATGCCGGCGGCCTGGGCAACCTCAAGCAGACGCGCGCCAAGGGCACCCTCGGCTCCAACCCGGTCGCCATTGGTGGCGATGAAGCTTACTCGAACCATGGCTCAAACTCCCTGCGCGGCGGCAGCGGCCGCGATGCGCGCGCAGGCATCCTCGACTTCCTGAAGCGAGGTATAGCGGCCAAATCCCAGCCGGACAGAGGATTTTGCGGCGCGGTCGGCCAGGCCGATGGCCTTGAGTACGCGACTTGGCTTGCCGCTGCCGCTGCCGCAGGCCGATCCGGCGGAGAAGGCGACGTCGCGCAATTCCGACATCATGCGGGGGACATCGAGCCCATCGAGACGTAGGTTGAGATTGCCGGGCCAGCGGCTGACCTCGCTGCCGTTGAGCGCCCAGCCTGGCAGGGCTTTGCGGGCAGCGGCGGCCAGCCCTTGCAGATGCTGGAAGTCCAGCTCCATCCGCGCCTTGGCCAGCGCCGCCGCCGCGCCGAAGCCCGCGCAAAGCGCCGGGCTGAGCGTGCCGGAACGGAGCCCGCCTTCCTGCCCGCCGCCGTGCAAATAGGGCGCGATTTTCACGCCGTCGCGCACCCACAGTGCTCCAATGCCCTTAGGCCCGTAGAGCTTGTGAGCCGCTACCGCGATCAAATCCGCGCCCTCGGGCGGGGCGAGCTTGCCCGCACCCTGCACTGCGTCGCACAGCAACAGCGCGCCGATAGCATGAGCCCGCTCGGCAAGGCGGGCGACTGGCTGGACCGTGCCGATCTCGTTGTTGACCTGCATTACGGCGACCAGTCCGGTGCCTTCCGCGAACTCGACTTCAGGATCGACCAGCCCGTCGGCATCGACCGCCAACTCCTGCACTGGCGCGCCGCTCGCCAGCGCGGCCTCGATCACCGCTGCATGTTCGATGGCGGAAACGGCAAGGCCGCCGCGCCGCACCGAGAGGATCGCCTGGTTGATCGCCTCGGTCGCGCCCGAGGTGAAGATCACCCGGCCCCCCGACGGAAGCAGCGCTGCCACCTGATCGCGCGCCACCTCGACCGCCGCCATCGCCGCACGGCCGGCTGGATGGGCGCTGTGGGGATTGGCGAAGCCCATGCTCTCAGGGCCGGACAACCAGCGCAGCATCGCCTCCTTCGCCTCTGGAGCGAGCGGGGTAGTGGCCTGGTTGTCGAGATAGATCATGATTGCGCGACATCTTGCCATGCGGCGATAAATCGGTCGATATCGGCTTCGCCGGTTTCGCGGCCGATGCTGACCCGGATGACCTCACTGGCACCCGCAATGCCCATTGCCTCAAGCACATGGCTGGTGCGCAGGGAGCCCGAGGAACAGGCGCTCCCCGCCGAAACGGCGATGCCCATGGCATCGAAGCGGATCAGCTGGGCGTTGGCCGATTTTCCAGGCATCCGGTAGCAAGCGATGGACGGCACGCGGGCCGCATCCTGAGCGATCGAGGTGCCGCCAGATGTCGTGATTGCGTCGTCGAGCTTGTGCCGCAGCCGCACCGCTTCCTCGAGCCAGCCGCGGTCGGCCTCAAGTGCTGCAGCCATCGCCATCGCTCCGGGCAGATTCTCGGTGCCACCACGATAACCACGTTCTTGCCCGCCTGTCGGTCTCAGCATCGCCCAGTTACGTACCAGCAGGGCACCGATCCCCACCGGGCCGCCGAACTTGTGCGCTGAGAGCGCGATCAGGTCGGCGTCCGGCAGTGTCAGCTTCCCGGAGCCCTGCGCGCAATCGGCGAGCAGCAGCCCGCCCGCGTCGCGGATGACCTCCGAGAGTCCATCCAGCGGCTGCATCACCCCGGTCTCGTTGTTGACTTGCTGGATCGCGACCAGCCCGGGCAAGGCACATTCCGCACGCAAGACAATACCGCAGTCGTCCACGCTCAGGCGCGGCACGTCCCCGGCATGGCGCAGCACTGCTTCATGCTCGACCGCGCTGACTGCAGCGAGTGGCAACAAGCAGCGCTGGATCGCGATGGCCAGCGCCTCGCTCGCGCCCGAGGTGAAGATCACCTCCTCCTCCCAGCCCAGCGCCGCCTTTACCCGTTCGCGCGCAGCTTCCAGCGCTGCCCGCGCCCGGCGCCCGGGCGCGTGCGGGCTCGACGGGTTGGCCCAGATGGCGAAACCCTCAAGCATCGCCGCGCGCGCCGCGGGCAGCAGCGGGGTGGTGGCGGCGTGGTCAAGATAGATTGAATCGATGATCATGCTCGGAAAAGTTGCTTTTGGGAGAGGGGTTTCTATATAGCACCTTCTTTCCGATCATAGCCCCATCAGGACCGGCATGCCGATATTGCCCGGACGCCGTGGGTGAGAGCGCAGACCAACAGAGGCCAGACAATGCCCGCAGTTATCTTCCCCGGCCCCGAGGGGCGCCTTGAAGGCCGCTTCCAGCCCGCTTCCCGGCCGCGCGCGCCGGTCGCCATGATCCTCCATCCACATCCGCAGGCGGGCGGGACGATGAATGATCGCATCACCCAGGCGATGTACAAGACCTTCGTCAACCGCGGCTTCGCCACGCTGCGCTTCAATTTCCGTGGAGTGGGCCGCAGCCAGGGCAGCTTCGACAACGGCATCGGCGAATTGTCCGACGCCGCCGCCGCGCTCGATTGGGTGCAGTCGATCCACCCCGAGGCTTCGACCACCTGGATTGCCGGCTACAGCTTCGGCGCGCTGATCGGGATGCAGCTGCTGATGCGCCGCCCGGAAGTGCGTGGGTTCATTTCTGTCGCTCCGCCGGCGAACATGTATGACTTCAGCTTCCTCGCGCCCTGTCCTTCCTCAGGCATCATCGTGCAAGGGGCACAGGATACCGTGGTGATGCCGGGAGCAGTGCAGAAGTTGGTCGATAAGCTGCGCACGCAGAAGCACATCACGATCCATCACGATGAGATCCCGCGCGCCAACCATTTTTTCGAGCACGAGCTCGACGAGATGATGCGCGCCGTCGATAACTACC
>CANJSX010000119.1 GCA_947477055.1 Sphingomonadaceae bacterium
CACGTCATCCCGCTGGCGCTCGGCTTCGTGATCTGGCTGTTCAACTGGTATGTGGCCTTTGCGGTGTTCGGGCAGGCCTCGCTGCAATTGCGCGAACCCAGCGACCAGACCTGTGATGTGCGGGCGACCGACCTGGGTACGACCGCCGTCGCTCTCCCGGCGATCGGGCTGACCGAGCGGAGCAAGGATGAAAGTCCGACCGCGACCGATCACGTCTTCCGGGTCGACATTTCCAAGCCCTGTTCGATCCTCTTCACGCCAAAGCTGGACAACGGGGCAAGCGGGCATTTCCACCTCGGGGTCGAACTGGTCGAGCGCGATGGCACGGCAGCGAAGTGGCACGACGCATCCTTCGAAGCGACGCCCGAAGGCTGGGCCGCCCGGGACTGGAAGGCCAAGGCGATCCAGTAGGCGGCCAAGCCCTATCTGCGAGTGATGACTGCAGAACTGTTCCAGCCGATCATCGAGTTCCGCCGACCGGGCAAGGGTGGCTTCCTGGGTGACGATGGCATCTTCATGCTCCACCCCCAGCTCAAGCCGGCCGGTGAAAACTACTGGGCCGGCGAGTTCGACCTGCCGAGCCGGACGGACGGCGATGGACGTTCGGAAATCGCTTTCTTCCTCAACGACGCCTATTATCCGATCGACCTCGCGGCCAACGGCAAGGACGGCTGCGGGCCGCCCGAACCGGGGCCTGATCACTGGTGGCAATGGCCGGCCCGGATCAACTGGTCGGGCATATTCCAGCACCGCAATTCGGACGATATGGCCGGGCGTTATGCCAACAATTGCGGAACGGCGGTTGTGCACATCATCGAACTGCCGTTTGAGCACAGCGAGATCGAGCAACGGGTCGAGGCGATCGGCGCGCAGGCGCGGCACGCCGCAGCGGGGCGTGAGGGCAAGCCCGAGGTCGCGGCCAAACCGGAACCCTGAGCGGCTGCGCTACCAGATCCGCACGCGTTGCTCGGGCGGGATGAACAGCTTGTCGCCCGGCTTGACCCCGAAGGCCGCATACCAGGCGTCGATGTTGCGGAGCGGGCCGAGCACGCGGTAGCGGTTCGGGGTGTGCGGATCGGTGGTCACCTGCATCCGCACCAGTTCCTCGCGGTCCTTGCCGCGCCAGGCCTGGGCATAGGCGAGGAAGAAGCGCTGGTCGCCGGTCAGCCCGTCGATCACCGGCGCCTGATTGCCGCCGAGCGAGCGGTGATAGGCATCGAGCGCCACCGTCAGCCCGGCAAAGTCGGCGATGTTCTCGCCCATGGTCAGCTGCGGGTTGACGAAGAGGCCGGGGATCACTTCATACTTGGCATATTGCGCGCCAAACGCTGCCGCGAGCTGTTCGAAGCGCTCGCCGTCGCTCGGCGCCCACCAGTCGTGGAGCTTGCCGGTCGCGTCGATCTTTCGGCCCTTGTCATCGAAGCCATGGGTGATCTCGTGGCCGATGATGGCGCCGATCGCGCCATAGTTCACGGCGTCGTCTGCCGCAGGATCGAACATCGGCGCCTGCAGGATGCCGGCCGGAAACACGATCTTGTTCTCGAGCGTGCCGTTGTAGGCATTCACCTCCTGCGGGTTCATCGACCATTTGCGGCGATCGACCGACTTGCCGAGATCGGCGAGCTCGTAGGCGGCATTGAACAGGCCGGCGCGCACGATGTTGCCATAGAGGTCGGCGGGATCAATCTTCAGTCCGGAAAAATCGCGGAATTTGTCGGGATAGCCGACCATCACGTCCATCCGGGCCAGCTTTTCCAGCGCCGCGTCCTTGGTCGGCTGGCTCATCCAGTCATTGCCGCGAATCCGATCATTCATCGCAGCCTTCAAATTGGCGACCAGCGCATCCATCTTGGCCTTGGAGTTGGCCGGGAAATAGTGCCGGATATAGTCCTGCCCGACCAGTTCGCCCAATTGCCCGTCGACCACACCCACCGCCCGCTTCCAGCGCGGCTCGATTTGCCGCACGCCGGCGAGGGCGCTGATGAAGGCGAAGCGGCTCTCGACCATCGTCTTGGTCAGGTAGCGCGAGGCCTGGTTGGCGACGTGGAACTGCTGCCACAGCTTGAGCGTGGCCAGCGGCGTGCGGGCATAGATGGCCGCAAGATCGCGGATCGCGCTCTTCTCGCCGACGATCATGCGCTGTTGCGGAGTGACGTGCTGCCCTGCGAAGAAGGCATTCCAGTAAAAACCGGGGGCATAGGTGGTGAGCTCGGCGCTGCTCATCGGATTGTTGAGCTTGCCCAGGTCGCGCTGCTGGATGGCGGCCCAGCTCTTCGCGGCAATCGCGGTTTCCAGCGCCATGATCTTCTTCGCCGCGGCATCGGGCGAAGCTACGCCAATGGCTGTCAGCGTGCGGGTGATGTAGGCGAGATAGGCTTCGCGCTGCGGTTTGAAGGTGGGGGCGGTGTAATAGTCGCGGTTCGGCAGGCCGAGTCCGGATTGGCCGATCCACAAGACGTTCATGTCAGGATTGGAGGGATCGCCGCTGACCCCCGAGCCGAACAGCGCGATACCGAAGCGGCCGTAGGTCGAGCCCATGTGCCGGGCAAAGGCGCGCTTGTCGGGCAGGGCGCGTACTTCGGCGATGTCCTTCATCAGCGGGGCCAGGCCGACCTGCTCGACCCGCGCTTCATCGAGGAAACTGGCGTACAGCGCGCCATATTGAGAGCTGGCGTCTTCTGTCAGCAGCTTCTGCAGATTGGCCCGGGTGCGCTCGTACATCTCCCAGCTGACGCCGATCGAAGGCTTGTCCGCAGGGATCTCGGTCGCCGCCAGCCAATGCCCGGAGGCGTAGCGCTCGAAGTCGTCGCCCGGCTTGATGGTGGGGTCGCGCGCATCCAGATCGACGCCCCAAGCGCCGTAAACCGGCTTGGCGGCGGCAGCGGCCACCGGCGTTCCAGCCCGGAGCGGCGCACTGGCGAGCGGTGTGGCCACAAGCGCCAGTGCGCTGGCGGCGAGCAACAGTCGATTTCCCATCAGATTTGAGTCCTGAGCGATCCTGGCGGCGAGCGCCATCCAGACCGCTTGCTCTAGCGTGGGCGAGCACAAGTCAATGCCGTTCACCGAGCAGGATCGGGCCTTCGTAGATGGACGCTAAGGCGGCGTTAAGCCGCGCTTAGCGATCGCAATAGCGGTAGTCGCCTGCGCGGCAGCGGTCGACTGCCTGACGCCAGGGGGCCATGTCGCGCTCATATTGGGCACGGTCGCTTTGGTAGCGACTCACATTCGTGCGCCTGCCCTCGGCATAGCGTGCATCGCGAGCGCGGACCCGGGCCAGTTCGTCGAGATTGAGCTGGCGGATGATCGCGCGATCCCGCGCCCGAGCGCGGGGATCGCGCATCGACGGATCGTTAGGGTCATCGGCCGCCGCTGCGGTAGAGAGGAATATGGCGGCCAGCGCGGCGGCGCCGGCAAACAGGCATAGCGACATTGCGGAGCGACCCTTCTGCTTTTCCTTGACGCTGGTTAGGGTCGCGAGAATCCGGCCGGCAACAGCAATGCGATGAAGCGTGCACGGCTCACCGCATTGCTCCCCTTGCCTGAATCGAACAGATGTGGAACAGAGCGGCCCCATGTCGCTCACCCACATTACCGTCCGCGGCGCCCGGGAACATAATCTCAAGGGCTTCGACGTTTCGCTGCCGCGCGATTCGCTGATCGTCATCACCGGGCTGTCGGGCTCAGGCAAATCGAGCCTGGCCTTCGATACGATCTATGCCGAGGGGCAGCGCCGGTATGTCGAGAGCCTGAGTGCCTATGCGCGGCAGTTCCTCGAGATGATGCAGAAGCCCGATGTCGAACATATCGACGGGCTCTCGCCGGCGATCTCGATCGAGCAGAAGACTACCAGCCGCAATCCGCGCTCGACCGTCGCGACCGTCACCGAGATCTACGATTACATGCGCCTGCTGTGGGCGCGGGTCGGTGTGCCTTATTCGCCTGCGACTGGCCTGCCGATTGCCGCGCAGACCGTCAGTCAGATGGTCGACCGGGCGATGGCTTTGCCAGAGGGCACGCGCGCCTATCTGCTCGCGCCCGTGGTGCGCGGGCGCAAAGGTGAATACCGGCGCGAGCTGGCCGAATGGCAGAAGGCCGGCTTCACCCGCGTGCGGATCGACGGCGAGTTTTACGAGATCGAGGATGCCCCGGCGCTCGACAAGAAATACAAGCACGACATCGAAGTGGTGGTCGATCGCATTGCGGTGCGTGAGGGGATCGAGACACGGCTGGCCGACAGTTTTGAGCAGGCGCTCAAACTGGCCGAGGGGCTGGTCTATCTCGATCTTGCCGATGGCGTGGTCCCGGGGCGTGAGGCGGAGCGGGGCGGGGCGATGAAGGGGGCGGGCCTGCCCGATAACCGCATCGTGTTCTCCGAGAAATTCGCCTGCCCGGTCTCCGGCTTCACGATCGAAAGTCTCGAACCGCGTCTGTTTAGCTTCAACGCGCCGATGGGTGCCTGCCCGGCGTGCGACGGGCTGGGCGAAAAGCTGCTGTTCGATCCGCAACTGGTGGTACCGAACGAGGCGCTCAGCCTCAAGCAGGGCGCGATCGTGCCCTGGGCAAAGAGCAACCCGCCGAGCCCCTATTACATGCAGGTTCTGGCCAGCCTCGCGGCCGAGTTTGGCTTCAGCCTCGATACAACCTGGCAGGACCTCTCGGTGGAGGCGCGGATCGTCATCCTCCATGGCACCGCCGGACGGCCGGTGCCGCTGACTTTCACTGACGGCAAAAAGAGCTACACCGTCCGCAAGGCCTTCGAAGGGGTGATCGGCAATCTCAACCGCCGCCTGCTCCAGACCGAGAGTGCGTGGATGCGCGAGGAGCTGAACAAGTTCCAGACCGCGCAACCTTGCGAGACCTGCGAGGGGAAAAGGCTCAAGCCCGAGGCGCTGGCGGTCAAGGTGGCCGGGCAGGATATTTCCAGCGTTACAAGGCTGAGCGTGGGCGACGCGGTGGAATGGTATTCTACGCTCGATCAAAAGCTTACCGCGCAGCAGAGTCAGATCGCGCGGGCGATCCTCAAGGAGATCAACGAACGCCTTGGATTCCTTAATAATGTCGGACTCGATTATCTAAACCTGGATCGAACTTCAGGTACTCTGTCTGGCGGTGAAAGTCAGCGCATCCGGCTCGCCAGCCAGATCGGATCGGGCCTTTCAGGCGTGCTCTATGTGCTCGACGAACCGAGCATCGGCCTGCACCAGCGCGACAATGGCCGGCTGCTCGAAACGCTCAAACGACTGCGCGATCTGGGCAATACGGTGATCGTGGTCGAGCACGACGAGGACGCGATCCGCCACGCCGATCACATTGTCGATCTCGGCCCCGGGGCCGGAGTCCACGGCGGGGAGATCGTGGCGCAGGGAACGCTGGAGGATATCCTCGCTTCGGCGGACAGTCTGACCGGTCAGTACCTTTCGGGCCGACGCCGCATCGAGGTTCCCGCCGTGCGCCGCAAGGGCAATGGCCATAAGATTACCGTCCACGGCGCGCGCGCCAACAATCTGCGCGACGTTACCGCCGAGTTCCCGCTCGGCACCTTCTGCTGCGTCACTGGCCTGTCCGGCAGCGGCAAATCGAGCCTCACGCTCGACACGCTCCATGCCGGCGCGGCGCGCGTGCTCAATGGCGCACGGGTGATCGCCGGGGCGCATGATCGGATCACCGGGCTCGAGCTTTGCGACAAGGTGATCGAGATTGACCAGTCGCCGATCGGCCGCACCCCGCGCTCCAACC
>CANJSX010000120.1 GCA_947477055.1 Sphingomonadaceae bacterium
ATCTACTCGTTCGAGGGCGACAAGTGCTCTCGCGTGGAGTTTGTCCGCTAATGGCTGACCGTCATCTCGAACCCGATACCCCCGAACTGCGCGCGCGCTGGGGCGCGTTTGCCTGGACGAAGGACAACGCCGCCAAGGCCAAGGAGATCGTCGCGCGTTATCCGGCCGGGCGGCAGCGCTCGGCGGTGATGCCGCTGCTCGATCTGGCCCAGCGGCAGGTCGGCGCGGAGACCGATACGCAGGGCTGGTTGCCGATCCCGGTGATGGAATATGTCGCGCGCGAGCTCGACATGCCGATCATCCGCGTGGTCGAGGTGGCCAGCTTCTACACCATGTACAACCTCGTGCCGGTCGGTCGCTTCCACGTGCAGGTTTGCGGTACCACGCCCTGCATGCTGCGCGGCAGTGACGACATCATGGCCGCCTGCAAGAAGCGCGGCATGCACAAGGGCCACACCACCGACGATGGCCTGTGGACGCTGACCGAGGTCGAATGCATGGGCAACTGCGCCTCGGCCCCGATGGTCCAGATCAACGACGACAACTACGAGGACCTGACGGCGGACCGCCTCGACGCGGTGCTCGATGCACTGGCGGCGGGCAAGTCGCCCAAGGCGGGCACGCAGGAGCCCGGCCGCCACACCGTCGAGCCGCTCGGCGGGCCGACCACGCTCAAAGAGATGGTCAAGGCCAACCACGACTATCGGGGGGAGTGGTAGGCCATGGCGCTCGCTGACAAGGACCGCATCTTCACCAATCTCTACGGCTACCAGCCGTGGAACCTGAAGGCCGCTCAGGCTCGGGGTGATTGGGACAATACCAAGGCGATTCTTGCCAAGGGCCGCGATGCGATCATTCAGGAGATCAAGGATTCCGGCCTGCGCGGGCGCGGCGGGGCGGGTTTCCCGACCGGCATGAAGTGGAGCTTCATGCCCAAGGAATACCGCCCGGACCGTCCCGGCTTCCTCGTCATCAACGCCGACGAGTCCGAACCCGGCTCCTGCAAGGATCGCGAGATCATCCGCCACGATCCGCACAAGCTGATCGAAGGCGCGCTGGTGGCCGGCTTCGCGATGGGTGCGCGGGCGGCCTATATCTATGTGCGCGGCGAATATATCCGCGAGGCGGAGACGCTCTTTGCCGCCGTGCAGGAAGCCTATGACGCCGGGCTGATCGGCAAGAATGCCTGCAAGAGCGGTTATGATTTCGACGTCTTCGTCCACCGCGGCGCCGGCGCCTATATCTGCGGCGAAGAAACCGCGATGATCGAAAGCCTCGAGGGCAAGAAGGGCCAGCCCCGGCTCAAGCCGCCGTTCCCGGCCGGCGCGGGGGTCTATGGGTGCCCGACCACGGTCAACAACGTCGAATCCATCGCCGTCGCGCCGACGATCATGCGGCGCAGCGCGGGCTGGTTCGCCAGCTTCGGGCGTGAGAACAACAAGGGCACCAAACTCTTCCAGATCAGCGGGCATGTGAACACGCCCTGCGTGGTCGAGGAAGAGATGAGCATCCCCTTCCGCGAACTGATCGAGCGCCACTGCGGCGGCATTCGCGGCGGGTGGGACAATCTGCTGGCGGTGATCCCCGGCGGTTCCTCGGTCCCGCTGGTCCCGGCGGACCAGTGCTTCGACATGCCGATGGACTTCGACGGCTGCAAGGCGCTCGGCTCCGGCCTTGGCACTGCAGCGGTGATCGTAATGGACAAGTCGACCGACATCGTCCGCGCGATCAGCCGTCTTTCGCACTTCTACATGCATGAGAGCTGCGGCCAGTGCACCCCGTGCCGCGAAGGCACCGGCTGGATGTACCGCGTGATGGAACGCCTGCGCACCGGCGATGCCGATGTCGGCGAGATCGACATGCTGCAGGAAGTCACCAAGCAGATCGAAGGCCACACCATCTGCGCGCTGGGCGACGCGGCCGCCTGGCCGATCCAGGGGCTGATCAAGCACTTCCGGCCCGAGCTGGAACGGCGGATCGCTGAGAATGTGCGGGAGGCGGCGGAATGATTTCCGGCTGGCTCGTCGATAACCATGATGCGCTTGAGGCGTTGGGCGGGCTTTCGGCCATGCTCGGCCTGTGCGCCGTGGTTCTTGGCGGGCTGTTCGGGTTGTACCGGCTGGCGCATGATCGGCAGCAGGTTCTCAATCTGTTGGCGCGCGCACTCTACTATGACTATTGCCGTATGTCCTTGGAAAACCCTCAGTATTTCCTGGATTATTGGAGCAAGCCGGACCTCTCGGATGTGGAGCAGCAACGGTACGTCCGGTTCGTCCTGTTCATGATCAACGGGATCGAGGACATCTTCGCAACCGGCGCTGATGCGTCATGGCGAACCTCGCTGCGTGAGGATTTCCGGCCCCATGTACCGTTTCTCAAGTCAGCGGCGTTCGACGCTTTGAGACCATACTTCTTTCAGGAAACTCGCGACGTGATCGACAGTGTGATTACTAAAGAAAAGGGGCGGCACGATGCCTAAAGTCACCGTAGACGGCATCGAACTCGAAGTTCCGCAGGGCGCCACCGTCCTGCAGGCCTGCGAGCTGGCCGGCAAGGAAATCCCGCGCTTCTGTTATCATGAGCGGCTTTCGATCGCGGGCAATTGCCGCATGTGTCTGGTCGAGGTCTCGCCCGGGCCGCCCAAGCCGCAGGCCAGTTGTGCGCTTCCGGCTGCCGAGGGTCAGAACATCCGCACTGACAGCGCTATGGTCAAGAAGGCGCGCGAGGGGGTGATGGAGTTTCTCCTGATCAACCACCCGCTCGATTGCCCGATCTGCGATCAGGGCGGCGAGTGCGATCTGCAGGACCAGTCGGTCGCCTATGGCCGGGGCAACTCGCGCTACCACGAGCCCAAGCGCGCGGTGACCGAGAAGTACATGGGTCCGCTGATCAAGACCACGATGACGCGCTGCATCCAGTGCACCCGCTGCGTGCGGTTCTCGGAAGAGATCGCCGGGGTAGACGAGATCGGCGCGCTTTATCGCGGCGAGAACATGCAGATCACCACCTATCTCGAAAAGGCGGCCAAGCACGAGCTTTCGGCCAATGTGATCGATCTCTGCCCGGTCGGCGCGCTGACCAGCGGGCCATACGCCTTCGAGGCGCGGCCGTGGGAGCTCAAGAAGACCCTCTCGATCGATGTTTCAGATGCTTGCGGCGCCAATATCCGGCTCGATAGCCGCGGCCGCGAAGTGCTGCGCATCCTGCCGCGCATTAATGACGACGTGAACGAGGAGTGGATCACCGACAAGGCCCGCTACCAGGTCGACGGGCTGACCAAACGCCGGCTCGATCAGCCGTGGCTGCGCAAGAACGGCAAGCTGGTCGCCGCGAGCTGGAACGAGGCCTTCGCCGCCGTCGCCAAGGTCAAGCCGGGCAAGAGCGTGGCAGTTGTCGCCGGTGACATGGTCGATTGCGAGACGATGTTCGCCGCCAAGGCGCTGGCCGGGGCGCTCGGCTCCAGCCTGCTCGAAGGGCGGCAGGGCGGGCTCGACTACGATTGTTCGAGCCTTGCCGCAGTGAACTTCAATTCGGGGTTTGCCGGGATTGAAACTGCCGATGTTGTGCTGATTGTCGGCAGCAATCTTCGCTGGGAAGCGCCGCTGGTCAACGTGCGTATCCGTAAGGCGGTCAAGCAGGGCGCGAAGGTGTTCATTGTCGGGCCGGAATGGGAAACCACCTATCCGGTGACCTTCCTCGGCAATGATCTCGCCGTGCTCGACAAGCTGCCCAAGGACGCTGCCGACGCGCTGAAAGCTGCGCAGCGGCCCGCGCTGATCCTCGGCGGGGCCGGGTTCGGCAAGGGCGCGCTGGGCGCCTGTCTGGCGCTGGCCGACAAGTACAAGCTGGTGCGAGACGGCTGGAACGGTTTCAACGGGCTCCACATGGCCGCGGCGCGGATGGGCGGGCTGATGCTCGGCTATGCTCAGAAGGGCGGCATCGCCGATCTGGTCGCCGCCAAGCCCAAGCTGCTGATCGCGCTGGGTGCGGATGAGGTGGATTACACGAAATTCTCCGATTCCATCGTGGTTTACATCGGCCATCACGGCGACAAGGGCGCCCATGCGGCGGACATCATCCTGCCCGCCTCCGCCTTCACCGAGAAGGCCGGGACCTATGTCAACACCGAGGGCCGGGTGCAGTTCGCCGAGCAGGCCGTCTTCGCGCCGGGCGACGCGCGCGAGGACTGGACGATCCTGCGAGCCATGGCCGATGCGCTGGGCGTCTCGGTCGGGTTTGACAGCTTCGAGGATCTGCGCGCGGCGATGATCGCTGCGGTTCCGGCGCTGGGCGTGGAAGGGCTGGCCGATTACGGCGCGCTGCCCAAGGGCAAAGCCGGGGCGAAGGGGGCGATCGAGGCCTATCCGATCAAGGACTTCTACCTCACCAACCCCATCGCCCGCGCGAGCGAAACGATGCAGCGCTGCTCGGCGGAACTGCTGCATGGGGAAGAGTTTACGGAGGCGGCGGAATGAATATGACCGCAAAGAACCTCCCCGGCACGGGGAGGGGGACCATGCGAAGCATGGTGGAGGGGGCTCTCGCCCTCAAGCAAGGTTGCGAGTGGGGGCCAGCCCCCTCCGTCAGCCCTGCGGACTGCCACCTCCCCGCTAGCGGGGAGGAATTGCGGTGACCGCCTTCTTCCAGACCCTCGGCCTGCCCTACGACTGGGCCTGGTTCCTCGCCACCGTCTGCGGGATTCTGCTGATCGCCCTGCCGCTGATGCTGGGCGTGGCAATGATCATCTATGCCGATCGCAAGATCTGGGCGGCGATGGCGCTGCGGCGGGGGCCGAACGTGGTCGGGCCGTGGGGCCTGCTGCAGAGCTTCGCGGATGGCCTCAAGGTGTTCCTGCAGGAAACCATCATCCCCTCGGCGGCGAACAAGGGCCTGTTCCTGATCGCGCCGATCATCACCTTTACCGTGGCCTTGCTGGCCTGGGCGGTGATCCCGTTCAATTCGGGCGCGATTCTGGCCGATATCAACGTCGGCCTGCTCTATGTCCTCGCGATCTCCTCGCTCGGGGTTTACGGCACGGTGATTGCCGGCTGGTCGTCGAACTCGAAATACCCGTTTTTCTCGGCGATGCGCGCATCGGCGCAGATGATCTCCTATGAAGTCTCGATCGGTTTCATCCTGATCTGCGTGGTGCTGTGGGCCGGGTCGTTCAACCTCAAGGGCATCGTCGAGGCGCAGCAATCGCACGTCTGGATCATCAATGGCTTCGTCGCCAATCCGCTGCTGTTCCCGATGTGGGTGATGTTCCTGATCTCCGGCATGGCCGAAACCGGCCGCGCGCCCTTCGATCTGACCGAGGCGGAGAGCGAGCTGGTCGCCGGCTACCAGACCGAATATTCCAGCATGAGCTTCGCGCTCTACTGGCTCGGCGAATATGCCAACGTGCTGCTGATGTGCGCGCTCAACGCCACGCTGTTCTGGGGCGGCTACCTCCCGCCGCTCGACATTCCGGTGCTCTACCTGATCCCGGGCGTGGTCTGGCTGCTGCTCAAGATCTTGTTCTTCTTCTTCATCTTCAGCTGGGTGAAGGCCACCGTGCCGCGCTACCGCTATGACCAGCTGATGCGGCTGGGCTGGAAGGTGTTCCTGCCCGTTTCGCTGTTCTG
>CANJSX010000121.1 GCA_947477055.1 Sphingomonadaceae bacterium
AATTGATGCGACGTTTAAGTTGGAGGGCGTATGGGACGCAGGCGTTACGGAAGCAGCAAAAATTCTTCGGCGTCGTGGGCAAACTTCGAACACGTCCATTGGCCGTTCGTCGTTCGCTCAGCCTATCGCGACTACGTTTCCGTGCTGCAACCAGTCGGCGAGTTGCACCAAGGTTTGCTTGAACCTTCCCATCTCAAAATGATTCTCTGCCCATTGGCGCAACCTGTTTTGCAATCGCTGCGGGCGAGGAGCGCGCCGTTTTCGGAGGTCAGACCTGAACTAAGCGCTGAATTTCCTCCCGAACCGGTTCATCCGGGCGATCCTCCTCCATCTGCGGCTGAACCGGAGTGGTAGGACTATGCCCCGGCGCAGCCCAAACTCGGCTTTATCGACGCAATTCTAGACGCAATTTCTGGCAAGTCCGCCTCCATAGAGAGAGCGGCCCGTGAACGATTCAAGATGGCGACTAATGAATGGCGTCGTGAACGCTACTCGCTCCAACGAAACGAAGAGAACTACAAAAACCTCATTGAAGCGGTATCGGCAGGACTTACCGGCTCACCGTGAGAATCGATCAAAGCTAGAAAGTGAACTTGGGGCCGAGTTGCAGCGCTACGAGGATCGGCGGCGCAAGTATGACGATGCTCGCAAATCGGACCTTGCAGAGCTTGACGAAATGGTGCCCAGGTGGCGACCGGGGAAGCACTGCATATCGAAGCGTTGGCCAGGCAAATTTTACGATCGATGATCATGCCGATACAGATTCCCGAAGGTGTTGAAGTCGTTGTTGATCCCGGCGAGGGAATAATGCTGATCACCGTTCCAGTTCCAAACTTGGAAGAAGCTGGATTGGTCGTGCAACTCAAAACTAAAACCCGACCGGCGACAGATAGGGAAATCCGGAGCTCGCAAGAGCTGCTCGTTCATGCGTTGTCCCTTCGCATCATCCACGAAATATTCGCCACTCCTGAGATGAAGAATGTGGCATTGGTCGGCGTTAATATGCGGTTGGCATACACAAATCGTCAGAATGGGCAGACGATGAATTATATTATCGGTTCACTTGCTGCAACGCGGGAAGAATTTTCTGGCATCAACATTGCCGAGGTCGATCCGAAGCTATGCTTCCGCTCATTGAAGGGTGTCGCAACCCCTTCGTTCCAAGATTTATCACCAGTGAGACCATTATTAACATTTGATCGTTTCGACAAGAGAATCGTCGAAAGTCGCGCGATCGTGGACGAACTATCGAACGAAACTAACCTAGCTGCAATGGATTTGGAGGATTTTGAGCACGTTTTTCGCGAGCTGTTTTCGAAAATGTTTTCGGCACGTAGTGAGGCTGCTGAAGTGCATGTCACACGAGCGAGCAGAGATTACGGGGTTGACGCCATCATACATGATCCGGACCCAATTCATGGGGGAAAGTTCGTCATTCAGGCCAAAAGATATGTCAACACTGTCGATGTTGCTGCAGTTCGGGACCTGTTTGGAACCGTTCAAAATGAAGGTGCAAATCGAGGTTATCTCGTCACGACAAGCTCGTTTGGACCGGACGCCTATTGATTTGCCAAGGGCAAGCCGTTGACGCTGATCGATGGCATGCACTTGCTGCAATTGCTGAAGGATCACGAATATAGCTTCCGAATCGATATTCAGGAAGCGCGGCAAATCCTGCACGGTCGATAGGCAGGATTTTGAGATCGACCCTTTGCTGAACTCTTGCCGAATTCAGCGGGAGTTGAGATTCCTCAAGCAACCATTTGCCGCCACCCTCAAACCTCCCGCAACCGCGGCATCAGTTCGACAAAATTGCACGGCCGGTTCCGGCTATCGAGCTGCTCGGCGAGGATCTTGTCCCAGCCGTCTTTGACCGCGCCATTCGATCCCGGCAGCGCGAAGATGTAGGTGCCGCGGGCGAGGACGGCGCAGGCGCGGCTCTGGACGGTGGAGGTGCCGATGGTCTGGTAGCTGATCCAGCGGAACAGCTCGCCGAAGCCGGGGATGTCCCGATCCTTGACCCGGTCGAGCGCCTCGGGGGTCACGTCGCGCCCGGTCAGGCCGGTGCCGCCGGTGGTGACGATGCAATCGACGTTGAGGTCGTCGATCCAGTCGTTGAGGCGGCTGGCGATCCGGGCGACGTCGTCAACCACGATCGCCCGCGCCGCAAGGGTGTGGCCGGCGGATGTGATCCGCTCGACCAGCAGTGCTCCGGAGGTGTCGGTTTCGAGGGTGCGGGTGTCGGAAACGGTCAGTACCGCGATGGCGATCGGGCGGAAGACGCGGGAGCGGTCAACGACCACGCAGGATCATCCCGTTGGCGCTCATCCGCACCGGCTGGGCGCCGGAGAGGCCGGGAAAAGTCGGCCACATGCCCTGGGCGAGCGCCTCGCGGCTCTCCGAAGGTCCGCCGGCCTGGCGTTCGTACATCCAGTAGTTCTTGAACACGATCGCAACGTAGCCGCGCGTCTCCCAATAGGGAATCGATTCCATCCACAGCAGCGGATCGCCCTGATCGCGGATTTCGGTTTTCCAGCGAGTGATCGGCTGGAGCCCAGCGTTGTAGGCGGCCATCACCTTGGGCAGCAGGCCCTGGGTGCCGGAGCTGTCACGCAGCATCTGCAGATGCTGCTGGCCGAAGGCGAGGTTGACCTCAGGCCGGGCCAGATCGGCAGCAGTTCCCGGAACGCCAAGATCGCCGGCATGATCGCGCGCGGCGGCGGGCATGATCTGCATCAGCCCGCGTGCGCCGGCCGGGCTGACGGCGCGGGCGCGGAAGACCGATTCCTGCAAGGTATGGGCATAGACCAGCGCCGGATCGACCTTCCAGCCGGTCGCGGGCGTCCACTTGGGCGTGGGGAAGCGCGCGGCGGGTTCGGGACGGCCGCCGGAGGGCGCGTTCTGCGCCATCCACAGCTGGGTCGCGGGCAGGCCGAGATCGCGGGCGAGGCGCGAGAGCGGCTGATACTGCGAGGGGCTGCCGATCCGTGCCTGCTGGCGCAGCACTTCGTCGGCGAGGCCATCCTCGCCGATTTCTGCCAGCGCGACGGCGGTGCGGACATTGCCGGTTTCGCGCAGCTTCTGCCAGTCGGCCTGAGTGAAATCGGGCGCGGCGTGGCTTTCGGGGAGCTTGAGGCCAAGCTCCTCGGCGGCGAGCATGCCGTAGAAGGTCTCATCGAGCCGGGCCGAGGCGCGCAGCGGGGCGCTGGCCTTTTCGGGCTGGCGGCAGCGGGTGAGGGCGCGGGCCTGCCAGTAAAGCGCGGCGGCCTGCAGCTCCGGGTTCTGGGCGGTGCCGGCCGCCTTGGCAAAGGCATCGCTGGCCCCGGCGCAGTCGTTCAGGCGCCACGCTGCAAGACCCGCCGTCCAGTGGCCCTCGGGGATCCACGGGCCGGCGCCTTCCGCGACCGTCTGCGCGAGGGCATAGGCGGCTGCGTCGTCATTCTCGATGTAATAGGCCCAGGCCACGCGCTGGCGCCATTCGGAGCGGGCCTCGGGCGAGAGCAGCGCGTCGATCCCGTCAAGCAGCACGCGGGCGCCGAGTGGATCGTCGGTCTTGATCTTGTCGAGGATGCTGGCGGCGACCACGTTGGGCATGGTGCCATCGGCGATCTCGCGCGGGCGGATGCGCTTGGGCATGCCGGGCTGGGGATAGAGCGCCTGCGACTGCGGCAGGGCGGGCATGGTCACCGCGCCGCGCTTCACCGCCAGCGTGGCGATCTGTTCGGCTTGCGGCAGTTCGGTCCCGGCGGAAAGCCAGCTTTGCAGTGCCGGCAGCTCGACCTTGGGGGAGTTGGCGGCGAGGTAATATTCGGCGCGGGCGACCTGGTGGAGCGGGCCATCGGCGCGCTGGGCGAACAGAGCCTGCGCCTTGACCCAGTCCTGCTTCTTGAGCGCGGCAAACAGGTCGCGGTAATAGGCGCGGTCG
Organism: Sphingomonadaceae bacterium; assembly: GCA_947477055.1. GTDB lineage: Bacteria > Pseudomonadota > Alphaproteobacteria > Sphingomonadales > Sphingomonadaceae > Novosphingobium. The sequence continues at coordinate 3,926 of CANJSX010000121.1, forward strand.
TCCTGGCTAAGCAGCGAGGGCACGGCGGTGCGGGCGGCGCGGCTCTGGAAATAATCGAGCGCGGCGCTGTTGGCGTGGGCGAGCACCGGCAGAGTGCAGGCAAATGCCGCCCCAGCCATCAGTCCCAGCCTGCCGATTTGCGAACCCAGCGTCACGTTGTCCCGTCAATTGTCCAATCGAGCCAGCGCTGCCAGAAACCCGCCCTCGCGCGCGGCCTGGCGAGCAGGCTGGCGAGATCGGGAGCGGGCAGCATGGCTGCGCTGAAGCCCTCATGGTTAAAACGCGGTAAAATATCAGAAGAAAGCGTCGGATCGTGGCCAAGAAGCGGCAGGATGATCCCGCCGAGCGCGAGAATACGCTGCGGTGCAGCAAGACGCACGTGGTGGCGCAGCACATCGCCGAGGCCCGCCGCGGTAAGTGCGGCCCAATCCGCCGCCGGGGTGTGCCGGGGCAAGGCGCTGGCGATATAGGCATCCTCCGCCGCGATCCCCATTGCCGCAAGCATGGCCTCGAGCATCTTTCCCTGCGGTCCGGAGAGCAGCGACTGCGAGTCGCCCGGCTCGGGTTCGGCCACGATCACCATAAGCGGCGCATTGGCCTTACCGCGCGGTGCAACGCGCCCTTCGGCCATGCCGTGATCGCGCGAGGGTTCGGATAGCCACCAGGCGGTGAAGCCAGCCAGATCGCCCGGCATGGCGTCCAGACCGCCGAGCCGTTCGACCGGCGTTTCGACTGGGGCAGACGCTGCCGCTCGCGGCGCTGACGCTACGGTTTCGGACGGAGCGGAGGGCTGCGCCTCCACCGGCTCGGCCAACCAACTCTGCGCCTCGTCGCCAAAGTCATTCTCGACCCCGGCCTCCCGCCACCAGGCGAGGGCCGCGACGATCCCGTCCGCGATGCTAGGTTCCCGATTGGCGATCATTGCCCGACGGGTCTTGACCTGCCAGAGTGCAGCAATCAAGGCGCAACTCGCATATTCTGACCTGAAGCGGGGAACCATGAGCGAACGCGAATCGATGGCTTATGACGTGGTGATCGTCGGCGGCGGCCCGGCTGGCCTTGCCACGGCGATCCGGCTCAAGCAGGTCAATGCCGATCTCTCGGTCTGCATTCTCGAAAAAGGCTCCGAAATCGGCGCGCATATTCTCTCCGGCGCGGTGATTGACCCGCGCGCGCTGGATGAGCTGCTGCCTGAGTGGCGCGAAGACAGCTGCCCGATGGCCGAGACGCCCGTGACCGACAACTGGCACTGGTATCTCACCGCCAAGCGCAAGTTTGCGATCCCCCACGTGCTGATGCCGCCCTTCATGTCGAACCACGGCAATTACACCGGCAGCCTCGGCAGCCTGTGCCGCTGGCTGGCGGGCAAGGCCGAGAAACTGGGCGTCGAAATCTTCCCCGGCTTCCCCGCTGCCGAAGTGCTCTACGACGATGCCGGTGCGGTGATCGGCGTGCAGACTGGCGACATGGGGGTCGACCGCGAGGGCAATCGCCGGGGCGATTACCAGCCGGGCATGCATCTGCTCGCGAAATACACCGTGTTCTGCGAAGGCGCGCGCGGCCATCTGTCCAAGCGGCTCAAGGCGAAATTCGACCTTGAGCGGGATTGCCAGCCGCAGATTTACGGCCTCGGCATCAAGGAATTGTGGGATATCGAGCCGGGCAAGCATGTGCCGGGCCGGGTGCTGCATACGC
>CANJSX010000122.1 GCA_947477055.1 Sphingomonadaceae bacterium
GACCTGCCGAAGTTCGACCCGCTGACCGGCGACGACTGGGTCAAGGACTTCGTCTTCCAGAAAGAGCTCAGCGATTTCCTCAAGGCCGAGGGCGCGCTGGCGATGGTCAAGATCAGCTATCGCGACGGCATGCTGGTGCATGGCGAGGGCTATTTCTATCGTCCGGGTGAGACGCTGGCGGTGCCGTCATTCGAGCTGGCGGCCGAGGATTACCGGCGTCTGGCGCGGCTCACCACCGCCGGGACGCCGCCGGTGATCGAACTGGCGCTGGCGGCACGCTATGACGAGAGCAACCTGAAGGCCGAGAACCTCTTTGCCGAAATTCCCGGCAGCGATCCCAAGGCCGGCTACGTCATGGCCGGGGCGCATTTCGACAGCTGGATCGCTGGCGACGGGGCGGCCGACAATGGCGCGGGCAGCGTGGTGGTGATGGAAGCCGCGCGCATCCTTACCCGGCTCGGGGTCAAGCCCAAGCGCACGATCCGTTTCGCGCTGTGGTCAGGCGAGGAACAGGGCCTGCTCGGCTCGCTGGCCTATATCGAAAGCCACCTCGCCACCCGCACGACCGACCCCAAGCTGACCGGGATCGAGCGCTACGCAGCATGGGCCAAAAGCTACCCGATCAGCACCAAGCCGGGCTATTCCGAGCTCAAGGCCTATTTCAACCTCGACAACGGCTCAGGCAAGATCCGCGGTATCTATGCCGAGAACAACCTCGCCGCCGCGCCGCTGCTCAGGAAGTGGCTCGCGCCCTTCGCCTCTATGGGTGCCGGCACTGTCGTCACCAGCAAGACCGGGGGGACCGACCACGTCTTCCTTCAGTCGATCGGCCTGCCGGGTTTTCAGTTCATCCAGGACCCGCTGGACTATGGCAGCCGCGTCCATCATTCGAACCTCGACACGGTGGATCATCTGCGCGGTGACGATCTGCGCCAGGCGGCGGCGATCATGGCGGCGATGCTGCTGCAGGCGGCCGACAGCACCGAGACCCTGCCGCGCCTGCCCTTGCCGACCCAGCCGAATGCGACCGACCCGTTCAAGGTGCGCGATCCCAACAAGTGAAACGGATCGACGCCGAGCTGCGCTAGTCGAGCACATAACGCGGCCCGGGTCCGGCAGCGCCGGCCCGGTCATCGCGATTGTAGAGCTGGCAGCGCTGCAGGCTGAGGCAACCGCAGCCGATGCACTCATCGAGCTTGGCGCGCGTGCGGGTGAGCAGCTGGATCTTGGCATCGAGCTGGGAGCGCATCGAGCGCGAGAGCTTCTGCCAGTCAGTCAGCGTCGGAGTGCGCCCCATCGGCAGGGTGGCCAGCGCTTCCTCGATCTCGGTCAACCCCAGCCCCAGCCGCTGCGCGATCAAAACGAAGCTGAGGCGCCGGATATCGGAGCGCAGGAAGCGGCGCTGGTTACCCATGGTGCGCATCGCGCAGAGCAGGCCCCGGTCCTCGTAGAAGCGGATCGCCGAAACCGCGAGGCCGGTCCTCCGGGCCAGCACACCGATCGGGATCAGGTCGTTCTTGTCCATCGACATGGCCCTCGGAGATAAAGCTTGACCTCAACTTAGCTTGAGGTTGCACACGTGGCAAGCGCTTGATTCGCTCATGCATTCTCGGGGCGCTTGCCACGCCTGAGGGCCTATGCCGCCCTGCGTCGATAGTGACGCTTAAAGCCTGATGACATTACCTCACCCCAAACCCGTTCGTGCTGAGGAGTGAGCGAAATCGTAGATTGAGGTCCCGTCTCGAAGCACTGCGATCACGCGCAAGTCCTTCGAGACGGCAATTCAGCCTGCGGCTTCAATGCCTCCTCAGGACGAACGGAACAATCTAATGTCATCAGGCTCTAAGCTTCGTGCGCTCCCCTCAAGGCGAAAGCGCTCTACGCCCCCCGCAGGAGGTTGATCGGGTCGATCGGGCCGGTCGGGGCAAAGCCGGCATTGCCCGTGATCTGATCGAGGTCGATCACCAGCGCGGCGCCCAGCAGGGCGAAGTCATGCCGCTGTTCGGGCACGGCCATGGCGTCGTAGATCGCCCGCCGTGTTGCCTCGTCGGTGGCGACCCGGGCGCGTCCGGCCATGACGTAGATCGAGCGCGCCGTCTCGTCGCGGTAGATCAGCGCAACGTTGGGGTTGCTCGCGACCGAAGTGGCCAAACCGCTCGACGCCCGCGCCCACAGTCCGAGGCTGTCCGGGCCGAGCGTGAGGATCGAGCCGCGCATCGACATCTGCGGCCGGCCCTGCGGATCGACATAGGTGATGTACATCGGATGCTTGTTGGCCAGCGCGGTGTCGATCTTCTCGCGCAGCGAGGCGTCCATCACCATCGGGGTCGCGGGCGATTTCGGCACGCCGTAGAACTGCTGGCCGAAACCGGCGATCAGCCCATCGCGCTCGGTGATCGTCAACACGAAGGTGCGGCCACCGGCGCCGGTCTGCGGCGTGCCCCGCAGGATGAACCCAGGATGATCGAGCCGCTCCCATTGCAGGCTGGCGAAGGGCATGGCCAGCAGCCGCTCAACTACCGCATCGCGGCCTTCGAGCGTTTCCGCCAGGTTCTCATAGGTGGCGTCGGGCGCGATCAGCGCGGTCCAGGCCGCAGCGTCGCCAGGCGCGCCGAGCAGCGCCATCACCGTGTTTGCCAGATCGCTCATCGTCATCTCCCCGTCGGTTATACGAGGCATAGCTAGACGAGCCCTCGACGGGCGTCACGGCAGGGACTGAAGAATCTGATGCCGGGGGAGGAAATCCGGCCCCTGATCGACAAACTCAGTCGAACAGCGAGCTGACCGAGCTTTCATCAGCGATGCGGCGGATCGCCTCGCCAATCAGCGGGGCAATGGTCAGGACGCGGATCCGCTTCGAGTCCATCGCCGCATCGGTCGGCAGGATCGAATCCGTGATCACCAGCTCCATCAGCGCCGAGGCATCGACCCGCGCCACCGCGCCGCCCGAAAGCACGCCGTGGGTGAGGTAGGCCGTCACGCTGGCGGCACCGGCATCCATCAGCGCCTGCGCGGCATTGCACAGCGTGCCGCCCGAATCGATGATGTCGTCGATCAGGATGCAGCGCCGGTCCCTCACGTCACCGATGATGTTCATCACCTCGGACTGGCCGGGCCGGTCACGCCGCTTGTCAACGATCGCCAGCGGGGCATTATCGAGCCGGCGGGCCAGCGCGCGGGCGCGGACCACGCCGCCGACGTCGGGCGAGACCACCATCAACTGCTCGGTACCGTAGCGCGCCTGGATATCCGCCGCCATCACCGGAGCGGCAAAGAGATTGTCGGTCGGGATATCGAAGAAGCCCTGGATCTGCGCGGCATGGAGATCGACGGCGAGCACGCGGTCGGCCCCGGCCTGTGTGATCAGGTTGGCCACCAGCTTGGCCGAAATCGGCGTGCGCGGGCCTGACTTGCGGTCCTGCCGGGCATAGCCGAAATAAGGCACCACTGCCGTGATCCGCTTGGCCGAGGCGCGGCGCAGCGCATCGATGCAGATCAGCAGTTCCATGAGGTTGTCGTTGACCGGGTAGCTGGTCGACTGGACGACGAAGACATCCTCGCCGCGGACGTTCTCGTGAATCTCGACGAAGACTTCCTCGTCCGCGAACCGGCGCACGCTGGCGTCGGTCAGCGGCAGTTCGAGATAGCTGGCGATGGCCCGGGCCACAGTCAGGTTGCTGTTACCGGCGAGAATCTTCATGCGAGCTGCCCTTCCCCGCGTTTGAGCGCATGGGCGCTCTAGCCGAGAGTCGCGGGAATGCAATATCGCGCCGACGCGGAAATCGGGGGATTTCCCGCTTCAGGTCAATGGCGCAGTCTCTTCCGCCACCAACCCGTCGGTAACCGGCAGGGTCGACTCGTCATAGCGGCGGCGCAATGCGATCAGGCAAGCGCCCAGCAGCAGCGCGATCAGCACCAGATAGGGCAACGGCCGCCAGATCCCGTAGAGCGAGACCGCGAGCACCGGCCCCAGTACCGTCGCCACCGAGGCCGTGCTCATGAAAGCGCCCGCCACCTCGGTCTGCCGCTCGATCGGCACGAGATAGGAGGCCGCCGTCATCACGCCGGGGCGAGCGAGGGCGAAACCGGCGTTGGCGGCCATCACTCCGGCGACGATCAACCCATAGCCAGGATGCGCCGCCAATAGCGCGAGGCCGACGATCGAGATCAGCGGCGCGCCGATCATCATCGTGCGCGGGCTCGGCCTGACCAGCGGGATGAAAACCAGCTGGATCAGCAAGGTGGCCAGCGCCCCGCTGGCGATCGCCCGCCCGATCCACGGCTGCGCCGTTTCCGGATCAAGCCTTAGCGCGTCGATGATCAGGAAGCCGACCGACTGGATCGTGCCGAGCACCGCCAGCGCGATGATGGTAGAGTAGATCAGAAAGGCGCGCATCGCCGGCATGCGCCAGATGCTCTGTTCGGGATCGGTCGCGGCGGCGGCTTTTACATCTTCGGGCGCGACCGGCGTTTCGGACGGGAGGAGGAACAGGAACGGCACCATCACCAGCATCAGCCCGGACATCACCACCATCGGCCCCGCCAGTCCCAATCCGGGCAGATGAGTAAGGAAGGGCGCCATGGCCGGGCCAATCACCGTGCCGAACGCCTGCGCCGAGGCCAGCCGCGCGAGCATCACCGTGCGCTTCTCGCGCGCGACGCGCTCGATGATATAGGCCTGGCTGGCGGGCGTGCCGGCGAGCCCGACCCCGCCGTTGAGGCTGCGGCCGACCATCATGATCGCGAGGCCGGCGAGCGGCGGCACGAGATGCTCGACCGCGATCCAGATCGCCCCGCCGGTTAGCAGGCAAGCGAAGAACAGCCCGACCGCGCCGACGAGAATCACGAACTTGCGCCCGCGCCGCGCGGCGGTCCGCGCCCAGAAGCCGCCGACCACGATCCAGGCGATCGCCGAAAGCGCCTGCGTCATCACGATCAGCGTATCGGGAATCCCCGCCGTGCGCCCGACCGAGGGGAGCAGGCTGAACACCATGGTGACGCTGATGTGCCCCAGCATCTGCAGCATGTAGAGCAGGCCGAAATCGACCCGCCGCAATCCGTTCATCCGCGCGCTGCCTCCGTATTGGCAGCCATTGCGGCAAACAGACCCGGCGCGTCCAGCCCCTATCCGCGCTGCAGTGCGGAATTAGTTCCGGTCAGGTCATGCCCGGGGGCCGCTGGTCAGGCGGCCGGCTGGTGCAGATAGACCGCGCGTTCGTGCGAGAAGGTCTTGAAGCCGAAATAGCCGTGATAGCTGCCGGTCCCACTCGCGCCGACCCCGCCGAAGGGCAGCTGGTTTTCCAGATAATGCGAGAACACGCCGTTGATGGTCGTGCCGCCCGACGAGGTGCGCTGCAGGACCCGCTCCACATTGGCCTCGCTCGGGCTGTACATGTAGAGCGCCAGCGGCTTGTCGCGCGCCTCGATATAGCCGATCGCCTGGTCGAGCGTGTCGTAAGTCATCACCGGGAGCAGCGGAGCGAAGATCTCTTCCTGCAGGATCTTCATCTGCGGGGTTACATTGGTCAGCATGGTCGGGTGGATGGTCAGGTCCGCCTCTTCCATCACGCCGCCGACAGCGA
>CANJSX010000123.1 GCA_947477055.1 Sphingomonadaceae bacterium
GATGTTGCGGGCATACGCCGCCTGGATCTCGAAGAAGTCGCCCTCGTCGACCACCCGCCGGATCAGCTCGCCCATGTCGTAGGGCTTGTTCGGGTTGTCGGGGATCAGGGTGTCGAGGCTGCGGTCGAGGCGGGCGGGATCGTCGAAGCTCTCGAGCTGCGGCACGCCGGCCTGGTTGTTGGCCGGCAGGAAGTCTATCAGGCGCCGGATCTGCAGCAGCGCCTCGACGTCGTTCTCGTAGGAGCCGTCGGCGATCGACGACTTCGAGGTGTGGACCTTGGCGCCGCCGAGCTCTTCGGCCGTCACCACCTCGTTGGTCACGGTCTTGACCACATCCGGGCCGGTGACGAACATGTAGCTGCTGTCCTTCACCATGAAGATGAAGTCGGTCATCGCCGGGGAATAGACCGCCCCGCCCGCGCAAGGCCCCATGATCAGGCTGAGCTGCGGGACCACGCCCGAAGCGAGGACATTGCGCTGGAACACCTCGGCATAGCCGCCGAGGCTCGCCACGCCTTCCTGGATGCGCGCGCCGCCGCTGTCATTCAGCCCGATCACCGGCACGCCCAGCTTCAGCGCGGTGTCCAGCACCTTGCAGATCTTCTGCGCGTGACGTTCGGACAGCGAGCCGCCGAACACGGTGAAATCCTGGCTATAGACATAGACCAGCCGGCCGTTGATCGTGCCGCTGCCGGTCACCACGCCATCACTCGGGACGATCTGGTCCTGCATCCCGAAATCGGTGCAGTTGTGCTCGACATACATGTCGAGCTCCTCGAAGCTGCCCTCGTCGAGCAGCACCTCAAGCCGCTCCCGCGCGGTCAGCTTGCCCTTGGCATGCTGCGCATCGATCCGCTTCTGGCCGCCACCCATGCGCGCTGCGGCGCGGCGGTTTTCCATCTCGGCGATATTGGCTGACATGCCCCGGCCTTGCTCCCTCATGGCGCTTTCATGCGCCTAAGACAGCCTCCGTGCCAGCGTCAATCGAAATTTTAATTGGTCGGTTAAATAGCCCTCCCCCAGTGGGGGCGAAACTACCGCATCAGCACCAGCTCTTCCGCCATCGAGGGATGCAACGCGACCGTATCGTCGAAGTCCGCCTTGGTCAGCCCAGCCTTCACCGCAATCGCCACGGCCTGGAGGATCTCCGGCGAATCCGGCCCGATCATGTGGACGCCCAGCACCTTGTCGGTCGCGGGATCGACCACCAGCTTGTAGTAGCCGCGCTCGGCGGTGGGCGAGAACATGTTCTTCATCGGCCGGAAGTCCGAGGTGTAGACCTTCACATGGCCATGCACCTTGCGCGCCTGGGCCTCAGTCAGCCCGACCGCGGCGAGCGGCGGCTGCGAGAAAACCGCGCTGGGGATGTGATCATAGGCGATCGAGCGTGGATTGCCGCCGAACACGGTGTCGGCAAAGGCATGGCCCTCGCGGATCGCAACCGGGGTCAGCTGCACCCGGTCGGTCACGTCGCCCACGGCATAGATGCTGTCGCAGCTGGTCTTGCTGAACTCGTCGACGGGGATGGCGCCGCCATGGCCCAGCGAAACCCCGGCGTTATCGAGGCCCAGGCCATCGGTCTTGGGCTTGCGGCCGGTGGCGACCAGCACGATGTCGGCCGGGATCGGTTCGCCCTCCCCGGCATGGACCAGCAGCGAGCCATCGGCCTGCTTCTCGACCTTGCTGATCGGGCGGTTGAACCCGAAGGCGATCCCGCGCGCCTGCATGATCGGCAGCAGCCGGTCGGTCAGGTCCTCGTCATAGCCGCGCAGGATCTTGTCCGAGCGGTTGACCACCGTCACCTCGGCGCCGAGCGCGTTGAAGATGCCGGCGAATTCGAGTGCGATGTAACCGGCACCCTGGATCACCACGCGGCGGGGGAAACTGGGCAGATTGAAAACCTCGTTCGAGGTGATGCAGTGCTCCGAGCCTTCGAATTCTGGCATAACCGGCCAGGCGCCGACTGCAACGAGGATGTATTTTACGCTGATCTCGCGGCCCGAGGCCAGCCGTACCGTGTTCGGCCCGGCGATGGTGGCGCGTTCGTGAAAGTGGTCGACCTTGTTGTTGTCGAGGGTCGACGTGTAGGCGCGCTCCAGCCGGTCGACATCGCGGGCGACGAAATCGCGCAGGGCGGCCCAGTCGAACTTAGCGCCCTCAAGGGTCCAGCCATAGAGTGGGGCATCGTGCAGCAATTCATGCGCGAAGTGCGATCCGTAGACGAGCAGCTTCTTGGGCACGCAGCCACGGATCACGCAGGTGCCGCCGATGCGGAATTCCTCCGCCACCGCCACCTTGGCGCCGTGCGAAGCGGCGATGCGGCTGGCCCGGACTCCGCCGGAGCCGGCACCGATGACGAAAAGGTCGTATTCGAATTCTGACATGGATCGCTCCCGTTTGCCGGGGCGATATGGGGCGGGAGGGGCACTCCTGCCAATGCCTTTTGTTGATTACTGTGATTGGTGACCTGCAGCGACCGGATCGAGTCGCCTCAAACGTAATTCAGCTGGCTGAAAGCGCCGCCGCCAGATCGTCCCGGATCTCCCGCAGATAGCGCAGCAGCTGCGCATCCCCTGCCGGCACGCTGGCAGCTGCGACCGGAATTGCCGGCTCTGGCGAGCGCGCGCCGTTACCCCCGATCGCCAGCCGCGCGCCCCGCAGCGTATAGCCTTCGCGGTGAACCAGCTGATCGATCCGCTGAACCAGCTGAATGTCCTCGGGCCGGTAATAGCGGCGCCCGCCGCTGCGCTTGACTGGCTTGAGCTGGGGGATCTGCTCCTCCCAATAGCGCAGGACATGCTGGCGGATGCCAAGCGCCTTGGCCACTTCGCCGATGGTGCGAAACGCGTCAGCAGCCTTGCGGTCGCTGAACAGGTCGGGAAAGTCTGCCCCGCTCATTTGCCGGCGATACGGTCCTTGAGCATCTGGCTCGCGCGGAAGGTCAACACCCGGCGCGAGGTAATCGGCACTTCCACGCCGGTCTTGGGATTGCGACCGACCCGTTCGGTCTTGTCGCGCAGCAAGAATGTGCCGAATCCGGAAATCTTGACGTTCTCACCCTCAGTGAGCGCATCGCTCATATGCGAGAGGATCGATTCCACCATAATGAGCGATTCCGAGCGTGACAGCCCGAGCTTGCGGTTGATGGCATCTGCCAGGTCTGCGCGTGTCAAAGTGCTCATGGAGCGCATCATGCTCCTTTCCCCCCAGTTGGCGACCCCTCACCGATTCGGAGCATACGCTCGCCGCGCAAAAACGCAATCCAAAGCATTGATGCAATGGGATTGCCCTGTCCCGAAGGCAGACTCAGATGCGGATCAGGCTGGCGCCCCAGGTGAAGCCGCCGCCCATCGCCTCGAGCATCACCAGCTGGCCCTTGCGGATGCGGCCATCGCGCACGGCGGTATCCAGTGCGAGCGGGACCGAAGCGGCCGAGGTATTGGCATGCTGATCGACCGTTACCACGACCTTCTCGGGCGGCAGACCGAGCTTGCGCGCGGTGGCATCGAGGATGCGAGCGTTGGCCTGGTGCGGCACCACCCAGTCGATCTGAGCGGCGGTAAGGCCGGTATCGTCCAGCACTTCGCGCAGGACATCCGCCAGATTGGTGACGGCATGACGGAACACCTCGCGCCCCTTCATCCGCACCTTACCGACGGTGCCGGTGGTCGAAGGACCGCCATCGACATAGAGCAGGCAATTGTGTGCGCCATCGGCATGGAGCCGGGTGGCGAGGATGCCCGGCGCGTCAGGCGCATCACTGTCCTGCACTTCGAGTACAACCGCACCGGCACCGTCACCGAACAGCACACAGGTGGTGCGGTCGTCCCAGTCGAGGATGCGGCTGAAGGTTTCCGCCCCGATCACCAGGGCTCGCTTCGCCATGCCGGTGCGCAGCATCGAATCCGCCACGCCCAGTGCATAGAGAAAGCCGGAGCAGACCGCGGAAACGTCAAAGGCAATCCCGCCGTTGCAGCCAAGTGCAGCCTGGACCAGCGTGGCGGTGGCCGGAAAGGTCTGGTCGGGAGTGGCTGTCGCCAGGATGATCAAGTCGATGTCGGCGGCGTCGATCCCGGCTGCTTCCAGCGCCTTGCGTGCAGCTTCGGTGGCGAGTGTCGAGGTGGTTTCCCCTTCCCCGGCGATATAGCGATTGCGGATGCCGGTGCGCTCGACGATCCATTCGTCGCTGGTGTCCACCAGCTGCGCCATTTCGGAATTGGGGACGGCGCGCCGCGGCAGGGCGGACCCCGTACCCATCAATACCGAGCGTAAGCTCACGCAGCATTCTCCACACCGGCGGCAAGCTTGCCGGCGCCGTTAGCCGCGATGCTGCCAAGGTCGGCGGTGATCCGCTCGATCAGGTTTTCCTCAAGCAGCCGCGCGGTGACGGCCACCGCATTGGCGACGCCGAGCGCGCTGGCGCTGCCGTGGCTCTTCACCACCACGCCGTTGAGCCCGAGGAAGATCGCCCCGTTGTGGTTGTTCGGATCGAGGTGATGCTTGAGGATCTCGGTCGCCGGGCGCGAGATCAGGAAGCCGATCTTCGAGCGCAGCGAACTGGCGAAACTGCGGCGCAGCAGATCGGCGACGAACCGTGCCGTGCCCTCGATCGACTTGAGCGCGATGTTACCGGAAAAGCCGTCGGTCACCACCACGTCGACTTCGCCGCGGTTGATCTTGTCGGCCTCGATGAACCCGTCGAACTGCATTGCCAGCCGGTCAGACGCGGCCTTAAGCGCAGCAGCGGCATCGCGCAATGCGCCGGTGCCCTTGGTCTCTTCGGTGCCAATGTTCAGCAGCCGCACCCGCGGCGCCTCCAGCCCGCTGACGATCCGGGCATAGGCAGCGCCCATCACCGCGAACTGCAGCAGGTTTCGCGCATCGCAATCGGTATTGGCACCAAGGTCGAGCATGACCACGTCATTGGCGCCCAGCGTCGGCATGATCCCGGCGAGCGCCGGCCGGTCGATCCCCGGCATGGTCCGCAGTGCCAGCTTGGCAATGGCCATAAGCGCGCCGGTGTTGCCGGCACTGACCGCGGCGCCGGCATCGCCAGACTTTACCGCATTGATCGCCATACCCATCGAAGTGGTCTTGGCCCGGCGCATCGCCTGGCCCGGCTTGTCCTCGCCGGTGATGACATCGGTGGAATGGAGGATTTCGGACGCAGCACGCAGGTTAGGGTGGCTTTCCAGCGCGGCCTTGATGCGCGTCTCGTCGCCCACCAGCAGAAACTTGAACCGGTCATGTCGGCGGCGCGCAAGCGCAGCACCTTCGATCATGACGCGCACGCCTTCATCGCCGCCCATCGCGTCGACAGCGATACGCGGCAAGCTCATGCGCGATCCCCCTTGCTGAGTGGGTCTGGGGCTCAGAGCCCGACCGCGATAATCTCGCGACCGTTGTAGTGACCGCAGGCCGCGCACATGTTGTGCGGGCGCTTCAGTTCACCACAGTTGGAGCATTCGTGGAACGCATCCACCGTCAGCGCATCGTGGCTGCGGCGCATACCCCGGCGCGAAGGGGACGTTTTTCTTTTGGGGACAGCCATCTCGGCACCTGTTCCTGCAA
>CANJSX010000124.1 GCA_947477055.1 Sphingomonadaceae bacterium
CGTCGATGGTGAGGTCGACCTCCTGCGGGGTCCAGTCGACGAATTGCCCGCCGACGCCGACCCCGGCGTTGTTGTGGACCACGTCGATCCGGCCTCCCGCTGCATGCGCGAAGGTGCCCAGCGCCGCTTCCCACGCCGTCCGATCGCGCACGTCGAGCTTGTGGGCTGACCATTGACCGGCGGGAAGCAGCGCCCCGGTTTCGGCCATGCCGGCCTCATTGATGTCGCCCAGCCCGACGAACCAGCCCTTGCTCGCGAAATGCACCGCGACTGCCCGCCCGATGCCCGATCCGCCGCCGGTGATGAAGATCGACTTGCGCTGCGCCATGCTGCCCTCCCGAATCACGCTTACATGCGTGTCAGTAGAGCTTAGCTCACGGCGCGCCGATTTCTAACGCTTCGTCATTGCGAGCGGAGCGAAGCAATCCAGTGCGGTGTGCGCCGTCGCTCTGGATTGCTTCGGGGCGTTGCCCCTCGCAATGACGATGGGGATGTGGGCTGGAGGTTAAAGCGCCGGATTGTTGTAGCAATGCCAGGTGAAGATCGCCGCCGCGCCGCGATGCGGGCGCCAGGCTTCGGCCAGCGCACGGGTGGCCTTTTCGGAGGGGCGCTCGGGCAGGCCGAGCAGCTTGCCGAGGCCGGCCTGCACCGCGAGGTCCCCGGCGGGCCAGATGTCGGGACGGCCTTCGGCGAACAGCAGGTAGATCTCGGCTGACCAGCGCCCGATGCCCTTGATTGTGATCAGCTCGGCGATGGCTTCCTCGTCGTCGCCGGGGAGGGATTCGAAATCGAGCGCGCCGCTCACCACCAGTTCGCACAAGCTGCGCATATAGCCCTGCTTCTGGCGCGAGAGGCCGCAGGCGCGCAGGCTGTCGAAATCGGCGGCGAGTACCTTTTCGGCGGGCAGGTCCGGCCCGAGATAGGCCTCGAACTTGCGCCACATCGAGGCGGCGGCGGCGACGCTGACCTGCTGGCTGACGATGGTGCGCATCATCGTCGCATAGCCGCGCTCGCGGATGCGGGGTTCGGGATAGCCGGCGAGGTCCAGTGCGCGGGCCATTTTCGGCTCGGCAGCGGCGATGGCGTCGAGCCCCGTCTGGATCGCTTCCGCGCTCAATCCCATCGCTCGTCACTCCCTGCCTTACAAAAATCCGGGGCCTTGCAAAAATCCGGGCCAGCCATTAGCAGCCGCGCCGAAGCGCGGATAGGCCGCAGCCCCGCCACCACGAAGGAATGCCCCACATGCCCATGATTACCGTGATCAGCCGGTCCGGCCAGGAAACCGAAGTCGAGGCCGAAACCGGCCGCACGCTGATGGAAGTGATCCGCGACAATGGCTTTGATGAGCTGCTGGCGCTGTGTGGTGGCTGCTGCAGCTGCGCCACCTGCCACGTCCATGTCGACCCGGACTTCGCCGACAAGCTCCCGGCGATGAGCGAGGACGAGAACGACTTGCTCGATAGCTCGGACCATCGCAACGAATATTCGCGGCTCTCGTGCCAGGTGCCGGTGGACGACGACATGGCCGGGCTGCGCGTCACCATCGCCGCTGAAGACTGATCACGAAGCTTTGCGGGGCCCAAGTGCAATTGCATTGCGCCGCCCCCGTGAACCTCTTAACTCCCCGACCATGACCGGCGCGCTCGTCCACACCAATACGCTCGACCTGATCGGCAACACCCCGCTCGTCCTGCTCAAGGGGGCGAGCGAGGCGGCTGGCTGCGAGATCTGGGGCAAGTGCGAATTCGCCAACCCCGGGGCCTCGGTGAAGGACCGGGCGGCGCTGTGGATCGTCCGCGATGCCGAAGCGCGCGGCACGCTGGAGCCGGGCGGGACGATCGTCGAAGGCACCGCCGGCAACACCGGGATCGGCCTGGCGCTGGTCGCCAATGCGCTGGGCTACAAGACGATCATCGTCATGCCCGAGACCCAGTCACGCGAGAAGATGGATACGCTGAGGGCCTTGGGGGCCGAGCTGGTGCTGGTGCCCGCCGCGCCCTTTTCCAATCCCGGCCACTTCGTCCACACCTCGCGCCGGCTGGCCGAGGAGACAGAAGGCGCGGTCTGGGCCAACCAGTTCGATAATATCGCCAATCGCAAGGCCCATATCGAAAGCACCGCGCCCGAGCTGTGGGAACAGATGGGCGGGCGGATCGACGGCTTCACCTGCGCTGCCGGGACCGGCGGGACAATCGCGGGTGTCGGGCTGGGGCTCAAGGCCTTCGACGAGAATGTCGTGATCGCGCTGACCGACCCCTATGGCGCGGCGCTGTATAATTACTACGCCCATGGCGAGCTGCGGGCCGAGGGCAGTTCGGTCGCCGAGGGCATCGGCCAGGGCCGCATCACCGCCAATCTCGACGGCGCGCCGATCGACACCCAGTTCCGCGTCTCGGACGAGGAGGGGATCGAATGGGTCCGCCGCCTGCTGGCGGAAGAGGGGCTGTGCCTGGGCCTCTCCAGCGGGATCAACGTTGCCGGCGGGGTCGAACTCGGTCGCAAGCTGGTGGCAGAGGGCCGCAAGGACGTCCGCGTCGCCACGATCCTGTGCGACACGGGCTTCCGCTATCTCTCGACGCTGTGGAACGCCGAATGGCTGCGCGCCAAGGGGCTGCCGGTCTTCCCCTGGCTTGATCGCTAGGGGTTGTCGCCACCGCCGGGGTGGCGTAAACTCTCCGCAATGGTGAGTAATCCCAACTCGACGCTGGCGCCCAAGGTCGCGGAGCCCCAGCATTACGAGCCGCCCAGTGCACGCGAATTGCGCGCGCAGGCGGTGCAGCGGTTGGAGGTCGGCTTGTTCGGCCTCGCCGCGATGCTTCTGCTCGTCGGGCTGGCCAACATCATCCTCGAACAGGTGCTGAAGAACAGCGCAGCGGTGCAGTCGCCCACGGCTGAAGCCTCGCTGGCCGCACCGAACAACGATCCGCTCGCCGATATCGGCGTGATGCCGGCAGCTGAACCCAGCGCCAAGCCTGCGGCACCCGCACCGCGTCGCTGATTTACCGGTCCGAAACCGCAAGTTTGTTCTGATCACCCTGTTCGCCGCGCTGATCGGCCTGGCACTCGCGCTCGGCTGGCCCGGCGGCAAACAGCAGCGCATCGGGCTGTTCACCACCCTGCCGATCCTCTGGGCCGAAAGCGCCGATGTCGCCGAGCTGGTCAAGGGCGAGGCTCCGCCGCACTGGGGCAAGGCGGCGCTGGCCCGGCGCGGTAGGATCGTGCCACTCGACAATCTGTCGCGCATAAGCAGCATCGATCTGCTGCTGATCGCCCAGCCAAGGCCGCTCTCGCCGCAGGAGAACGTCGCACTCGATGAATGGGTGCGGCAGGGCGGGCGGGCCGTGATCTTCGCCGATCCGATGCTGACCGCGGAGTCGCTGTTCCCGCTGGGCGATCGCCGCCGCCCGCAGGACGTGGTGCTGCTCTCGCCGCTGCTGTCGCATTGGGGGCTGCAACTGAGCTTCGATGATACCCAGGCTTTCGGCCCGCATGAGGTGCCGCTGCTCGGCCAACGCCTGCCCGTGAACCTGCCGGGGAGACTCTCCGTCACCGATCCCAAACCGGGCTGTGCGATCCTGGACGGCGGGATTGCGGCGCGCGGCCGGATCGGCAAGGGGCAGGTGCTGGTGGTGGGCGATGCGGCCTTGCTGGAGTCGCCAGAAGCGGGCGCCGAGTCGCAGGCCGGAACGGTGCTCGATTCGCTACTCGATGCGGTCAGGAACGACTGAACGCGCCTGCGCGGGAATTCGCGGGATTGCCTCTCTGGCCAGGGCAGTCCTCAGCCTAACTCATTGATATTTATGAAACGCACAACGCTTGAGCGGATGCCTGCGTCCCTTTGTCGTGCATTTCATCCACAGGAAATTCAACAGTTTACCGTTAAATCCCGCAAAATCCCGCAGTTTTCCCTTCCATCCCCGCCCCTCCCTTGTTAAGTAAATCCTGCACCGGGAGGGTTTCCAAGCTGCATCCAGATGGGATGGGCTGACCGCACATTTGTGCGGCCAGGCGGGGGGAAGCCTTTGCGGTCTCGGATTCAACGTTTTGCGGGTAGGGGCAGGTGGAGGTCAGGCAGGCAATCAGCTATTCGGGGCAAGGCTTTTCGCTACGTGGCGAGAAGAACCGCTTTGTGCTGCCGCCAGCCTTCCGCAAGACGGTCAAGGACTCCAGTCAGGGCACTCGCACCCTCTGCATCGGCAAGCACGATCGCTGGAATTGCCTCACCGGCTTCGGCCTTTCCCGCAAGGACGAGCTCGCCACCCAGATCGATCGCGAGGAAAGCCTTGCCTTCCAGGCCGGCCGCGAGTTCGACCGCGATCTGCGCTCGATGCAGCTTTACGGCTTCTCCGAGGTACCCTTCGACGACAGTGGCCGCTTTGTCATTCCCGAGCATCTGCTGCGCCTCGCCAATATCGGCGCCGATGCCAGTGCGGGCATCTTCTTTCGCGCCAACGGTTCCTTCTTCACCCTGTGGAACCCCGCCGAACTCGCGAACATGGGCGCGGGCTGGGAAGAGGCGCAGGCCGCCTGTGCGGATTTCGTCCGCGAAGCCGGGGAGGGCCTCAAGTGACCCTTCGACAGGCTCAGGGCGAGCGGGACTCGCACATCCCGGTACTACTCGACGAAGTCGTCGCCGCGCTCGCCCCGGCGCCGGGTTCGGTAATCGTCGATGCCACCTTCGGAGCCGGGGGCTACACCCGCCGCCTGCTCGATGCCGGAGCCACCGTCCACGCCTTTGACCGTGATCCCGATGCCATCGCGGCGGGCAAGACCTGGCCCGAGAGCCGCGAGGATCCGCCGCGCCTGGTGCTGCATTTGCGGCGCTTTTCGGAAATGGTTGCGGCTCTGGCTGAAGCCGGGATTGCCCGGGTTGACGCCGTGGCGATGGACATCGGCGTTTCCTCAATGCAGCTCGACCAGCCGGCCCGTGGTTTCGCCTTCGCTTCCGACGGCCCGCTCGACATGCGCATGGCGCAGGAAGGCGAAAGCGCCGCCGATTTCCTCAACACCGCTCCCGAAGCCGCGATCGCCGATGTGCTGTTTCGCTATGGTGAGGAGCGCCAGTCGCGCCGGGTTGCCCGGGCGATCGTCGCTGCCCGCCCGCTGGAGACCACCGGTGCGCTGGCGCATGTGGTGCGCAAGGCGCTCGGTCACCGCCCGGGTGCGCCCAAGGATCCCGCCACCCGCAGCTTCCAGGCGATCCGCATCCATGTGAATGCCGAGCTGGAAGAGCTGGAAGCCTGCCTCGCCGCCGCTGAAGCCCTGCTCAAGTCCGGCGGACGGCTGGCGGTGGTCAGCTTCCACAGCCTCGAAGACCGGATCGTGAAGCAGTTCCTGCGCGACGCCTCTGGCGCCATCGCCGGTGCCTCGCGCCACCTGCCGCAAACCCTCGCTGCAGCGCCTCCCGGTTTCGCTCAGGTCAGCAAGGCGATCCGCCCATCCGAGGCCGAGCTCGCCCGCAATCCCCGCGCCCGCTCCGCCACTTTGCGCTTCGCCACCCGCACCGATGCTCCCGTTCGCCAGAG
>CANJSX010000125.1 GCA_947477055.1 Sphingomonadaceae bacterium
CGCGCGGGTCCGGCAGGCGAAGCCGGAGGGTGAGATCCGGGGGCTGTGCCACGGTTCGCGCAACGGCTGGGAGCAGGCGCATTTCAACGGCAAGCACCCCGGCTTCAAGGTGATCGGCACCGACATTTCCGAGACGGCGACGCAGTTTGCGGATTCCGTGGCATGGGATTTCCACGACCACAATCCAGACTGGGTCGGGCAGTTCGACTTCGTCTATTCGAACTCGCTCGATCAGGGCTGGCAGCCGCGCCAGGCGCTGGCGGAATGGTTCAACCAGATCACGCCGGACGGGCTGGTGATCATCGAGCATACCGCCGATCACGGACCCGGCTCGGCTTCGTCGATGGACCCCTTCGGCGTGCGTCCGCAGGTGCTGCCCTATGTCGTGGCCGAATGGTTCGGGCATCAGGTTTCCGCCGAGATTTCGGTCGGCAGGAAAGACAACAATGGCCGCGATGCGTGGCTTTTCGTGTTCAGGAAAAATGTGCCTGCGGTCGTGTAGGCCGGGCACCAGGAGCGATTATGGCCGAAAACTTCACCCGCCACCGCCAGCCGTGGAAAGCCGATGAGCTGGCAAAGCTGCGCATCCTGGCCGGCAAGGGCAAGGGGCTGAAGGAGATCGCCAAGGCGCTCAACCGCAGCGAGGAATCGACTCGGGACCGGGCGAAGGAAGACGCGATCGGGATCGCGAAGCTGCGGTGATGGCGCGCTAGCTGACCTTGCGAAAGGTCAGAATCGGCCCGACTTGCGCGGTTGAGCCTTCGTGGAACCCCGCCTTGTCTTCCCAGTCTGCCGGGTTCCTGAAGGTGCCGAACAGTATGTCGAACAGCGGAATATCGCCATAGTTGTAGGCGTGAACGCCGCGCTGGTGGTGGATCGAGTGGCTTTCCGGGCGCTGCAGGACGTAGCCCAGCCAGCGCGGGGTGCGGATGTTGGCGTGCTGGAACATCCCCGGGATCAGCGTCGCGATGCCGACCACCAGCGCCGCATCGGCCGAAATCCCGAAGACCCAAACGAGGCAGAGCGAGCCAAGGAAGGCCCAGCCGATCGAATCGAAGGGATGGAAATAGAACGCCCCCCAGATGTCCACCCGCTCGGCGCTGTGGCGCATCTGGTGTGTCAGCCGCCACAGCCAGTCAAAGCTGTGCATGGTGCGGTGCCAGGCATAGATGCCGAACTCGAACACGAAGAACGCGCCCACGACCTGCGCCCAGAAGGGCAGCTGGTCCGCCGGGATCAGCCGGTATTGCCCGAGCCAGCCGTCCCAGAAATAGGGGCCGTAGGTCGCTGCGGCGAAGTAGAACAGGGTCGAGACGATCCCCATCGTCCTCCACAGCCGCACATCGTCAAGCCGGTGCACCCGCGCGAAATGGTCGACCAGCGCGAAGAGTGTGAACAGCCCTGCAGCAATGTAGTGGAAGATCGTCATCGCCTGCTGTCCCCTTGCCGGCCATGTGAAGGGGAGAGGCTAACACAAGGATCGGGAAAGGCAAATCGGCGGGCGGCCGACCCTAGCGCACCCACTCCAGCCCGATTTCCTCGTAGATTTCCTTGTTGCTGTCGGCCCAGCCTTCCTCGACCTTTACATGCAGGAAGAGGTGGACCTTCTGCCCAAGCAGGTTGGCCAGCTCCTTGCGCGCCGCTTCGCCAATCGCCTTGAGCTTCGATCCGCCCTTGCCGAGCACGATGCCCTTCTGGCTGTCGCGCGCGATGACGATCTGCTGGTGGATCTCGACTGATCCGTCCTTGCGGACTGTATAGCTCTCGGGCCGAACCGCGCTGTCATAAGGCAGTTCGTCGTGGAGCTGGCGGTAGAGCTGCTCGCGGGTGATCTCGCAGGCGAGCAGGCGTTCGCTGGCGTCGGAGACCTGATCCTCGGGGTAGTGCCAGGCGCTTTCGGGCATCAGCGCCGCGAGCCGGGCCTTGAGTTCGGGCACGCCGTCGCCGGTCAGCGCGGAGATGAAGAACACCTCGTCGAACTGACCTTCTCCGGCCAACTCCTGCGCGGCGATCAGCAACGGCTCCTTGCGGGTCTCGTCGACCTTGTTGAGCACGAGGATCTTGCGTTCCGGGCGGTGCTTGAGGCTTTCGAGGATTGACTCGAGATAGTCGCGCTTCTTCTTGCGGCCATCGACCACCAGCAGGATCGCGTCGGCCTCCTGCGCACCGTCCCAGGCGGCGGAGACCATCGCGCGGTCAAGCCGGCGCCGGGGCTCGAAGATGCCGGGGGTATCGGCGAGAATGATCTGGGTTTCGCCTTCAAGCGCAATCCCCATCAGCCGGGCGCGGGTGGTCTGCGCCTTGGCCGAAACGATCGCCACCTTCTGCCCGACCAGCGCATTGACCAGCGTCGACTTGCCGGCATTCGGCGCGCCGAGGACGGCAACGAGGCCGCAGTGCTGTGTCATCCAAATCTCCTGAGGAATTCTTCGGCCGCCAGCGTTTCCGCTTCCTGCTTGCTCGCGCCGGTGGCCTGCGCTGCGCCGACGCCGTTGATCGAGACGGAGACGGTGAAGCGCGCCGAATGATCCGGGCCGCTGCGTTCGACCAGTTCGTAATGCGGCATCTTGCGGCGATTGCCGGCGGCCCATTCCTGCAGCGCCGACTTGGGATGCTTGGACTGCCCGGCCTTGCCCGAGACCGCATCGGACCACAGGCGGCGGACCATGGTGCGGGTCGGGTCGAAGCCGCGGGTGAGGAAGCTGGCGCCGATCAGCGCCTCGATCACGTCACCGAGGATGTTGTCGCTATCGGCCCCGCCATCGTCGCGGGCCTGTTTGCCGAGGCGGATGTGCGGGCCGAGGCCAATGCTGCGGGCGATCTCGGCGCACATGCTGCCGCTGACCAGCGCGTTGAGGCGCTGCGAGAGTTTGCCCTCATCGGTCGCCTCGCGTTCATGCAGCCATTCGGCAATGATCAGGCCGAGCACCCGGTCGCCGAGGAATTCGAGGCGCTGATAGTCACGCGCATGGCCGGTCGAGCCATGAGTCAGCGCCTCGCGCCACAAAGGCTCGCTGGCCGGCTCCTCGCCGGCGAGTTCGGTGAGGAAGGCGTGAGTGTCGGAGGCAAGCGGCTCAGCGCTCAAAACGTTCCCCCGATGCGATTCCAGCGGGCGGCGGTGAACCAGGTCCAGGGCAGGAACCAGTTGGCCGAACCGTCGGTCGAGAACATCATCACCGTGGCGCGGCCGACGAGGTTCTCCTGCGGGACGATGCCAATCCCCTCGTTGGCGACCGCCGGGAAGCGGCTGTCGAGCGAGTTGTCGCGGTTGTCGCCCATCAGGAAGAGATGGTCCTCGGGCACGACGAACACGGGCGTGTCATCGTGCGGGGTCTGGAACAGGTCGAGCACGTTGTAGGACACACCGTTCGGCAGCGTCTCGCGATATTGCGGATAGCTGCAGACTGCGGCTCCCCCGGGCTTGCGCACCTCGAACTGCGGCAGATAGCAATGCGTGTTGGGCGAGACCGCGATCTCGAAATCGGCGACGCGCTGCTTGGGCACGGCCTTGCCGTTGATATGCAGTTGGCCGCCGATCATCTGGATCTGATCACCGGGCAGGCCGATCACGCGCTTGATGTAATCGACATCGTTGGACGGCGGGGCCTTGAAGATCGCGATATCGCCGGGCTTGGGCTGCTGCGCGAGGATCCGGCCGGGGATCACCGGGGCCGAGAACGGCATCGAATATTTCGAGAAGCCGTAGGGCCACTTGGCGGCGAGCAGATAGTCGCCGTTCTGCAGGCGCGGCAGCATCGATTCGCTCGGGATGTTGAACGGCGAGAAGATGAAGCTGCGGAAGATCACCACGATCAGCACCAGCTTGATCAGGAAAACCGCGAAGCTGTCTTCCTTCTTGGCCGGTTTTGCGGCGGGCGCTTCGGCAGCAGGAGCCTCGGTCGGCGCAGAGTCGACAGTATCAACGGGCGTGGTCTCGGTCATCATCGCGTCCATGTTGGCCGGGCGCTCGCCCGTCAAGGGGGTGGTGTTTTATCCGCATAAGACACGCACGGGTGAACCATTCGTGAATACGTCTTCTGCGCGCTTGGCCTTGCGCGGCGGGCAAGGCATAGGCTGTGCGTGCCTAAGATGAAAGGGGCAGCGATGAGCGACACCGTAGCGGCAGTTTGGAACCGGTTGGAAGCGTTGGAGAAACCTGCCCTTGCGGCATTGTTCGCCGCCGATCCCGACCGGGTCGATGGCTTGTCGACCAAGCTGCCGATTCCGGGCGCGGCGATTCTGTTCGACTGGTCGAAGACGCATCTCGACACCGCACATCTCGCCGCATTTGAGGAACTGGCCGAGGCAGCTGGCTTTTCTGCCAAGCGCAGCGCGCTGCTGATCGGTGAAATCGTCAACGTCAGCGAAGGCCGCGCGGCCGAACACACCGCGCAGCGCGGGTTCGGCAGTGCCGAGAGCGTGGCGCTGGCCGGTGCCTTTCATGCGCGGATGCACATGCTCGTCGATGCGATCCATGCCGGTGCGCTGGGCGAGATCGAGCATCTGATCCACATCGGCATCGGCGGCTCCGCGCTGGGTCCGGCACTCGCGCTCGATGCACTGAGCCGCGAAGGGGCGATGCTGGACGTCCATGTCGTCTCCAATATCGATGGCTGCGCGCTGGAAGACGCGATGTCGTTCTGCGACCCGGAGCGGACGCTGATAGCGGTCGCCTCGAAAACCTTCACCACCACCGAGACCTTGACCAACGCCGCCAGCGCGCTGGCCTGGATGGAAGAAGCCGGGGTTGACGATCCCTACGGCAAAGTCATCGCGCTGACCGCCTACCCGGAAAAGGCAGTGGAATGGGGTGTCGATGAGACCCGGGTGCTGCCCTTCCAGGAGAGCGTTGGCGGGCGTTATTCGCTGTGGTGCTCGATCGGCTTTCCGGTCGCGCTGGCGCTGGGCTGGGAAGGATTCTCCGAGCTGCTGGAAGGCGCCGCCGCCTTCGACCAGCATTTCGCCGAGACCGACGGCCGCGCCAATATCGCTCTGCGCGCCGCCTTTGCCGACCAGTATTACACCCGCCTGCGCGGCTGCCAGACCCGCGCCTGCTTCGCCTATGACGAGCGGCTGGCGCTGCTGCCCGATTATCTCCAGCAGCTGGAAATGGAATCGAACGGCAAATCGGTGACTGCGTCGGGCGAGCCAGTGCCTGGCCCGACCGCGCCGATCACCTGGGGCGGGGTCGGGACCGATGCCCAGCATGCGGTGTTCCAGCTGCTACATCAGGGCACCAATCTGGTGCCGGTGGATTTCATCGCCTCGATCCAGGCTGGTGATGCACTCGATCCCGCGCATCACCGCATCCTGCTGATGAACTGCTTCGCCCAAGGCGCGGCGCTGATGGCCGGCCGCGCGAACGACGACGGCGCGCGCGCCTATCCCGGTGATCGGCCCTCGGCGACGATCCTGCTCAACGACATCACCCCCGCCAGCTTTGGCGCGCTGATCGCGTTTCACGAGCATCGCACCTTCGCTAATGCGGTGCTGATGGGGGTC
>CANJSX010000126.1 GCA_947477055.1 Sphingomonadaceae bacterium
TCATCGAGGCGCGCAGGTCGGTGGCCATGACTTCGGCGCCGGTGAGTTTCGAGACGCCGTGGACCACCGCGGTGCGACCCTTGGTTTCGATGTGGGCGCCCATGCGGTTGAGTTCGGGGACGTGCATGTAGCGGTTTTCGAAGATCGTCTCGGTCAGCACCGAGGAACCTTGCGCGAGGCACAGCATCGCCATCAGCTGCGCCTGCATGTCGGTCGCGAAGCCGGGGTAGGGGGCGGTTGAGAGGGTGACAGCCTTGAGCGGCCCGTCAGCGGCGACGTAGATCCCGCCCGGGCGGGGTTCGACGAAGACGCCGGCATCGCGCAGCGCCTGCACGGTTGCGTCCATTTCCTCGATCACGGCGTGCTTGAGGAACACGTCGCCTCCGGTGATCGCGGCGGCGCAGGCGTAGGAGCCGGCCTCGATCCGGTCGGACATCACGCGGTAGGTGGCGCCATGCAGGCGCGGGACGCCGTGGATGGTGATATCGGACGAGCCGATCCCTTCGATCTCGGCACCCATCGCGACCAGCAGATTGCAAAGATCGACGATCTCCGGCTCGCGCGCGGCATTGTGGAGCGTCGATTTGCCGGTGCAGAGCGCGGCGGCCATCAGCGCGTTCTCGGTCGCGCCGACCGAAACCACCGGGAAGCTGTAGCGCCCGCCGGGCAGGCCGCCATCGGGCGCCAGTGCCCGAACATAGCCCGCCGCCATCTCGATCTGCGCACCCAGCGCTTCCAGAACTTTCAGGTGCAGGTCGATCGGGCGGTTGCCGATCGCGCAGCCGCCGGGGAGCGAGACGGTCGCCTCGCCCATTCGCGCCAGCATCGGCCCGAGCACGAGGATCGAGGCGCGCATCTTGCGGACCAGTTCATAGGGCGCGACCGACGAGGTGATCCGCGTCGCCTCCAGCGTCATCACCCGGCCGAAATCCTCCGGGCGGCTGCCGGCGATGGTGGTCGATATGCCGAACTGGTTGAGCAGGTGCTGGAACCCGTCGATATCGGCGAGACGCGGGAGATTGCGCAGCGTGACCGGTTCCTCGGTCAGTAGCGCGCAGGGCAGCAGGGTGAGTGCCGCGTTCTTCGCGCCGGAAATGGGGATGGTGCCGGAGAGGCGCTTGCCGCCTTCGATGATGATCTTGTCCATCTCCAGCGATTTACCCGGTTTTGCCCGCGCGGCAAGCCGGGGCGGCGGATTGAACAAACGGATGATATCCGCTCTTGCCCATTGCTAAGCGGAACGGGCCGGGTTTAACCGTCCTGCAACATAAAACCGTCTAACGGCAAGGTGATGACCCAGACCCCGCTTCGCAAACCGATCCGCAAGGCCGTCTTCCCCGTAGCGGGACTCGGCACGCGCTTCCTGCCTGCAACCAAGGCGATCCCCAAGGAAATGCTGCCGATCATCGACCGGCCGCTGATCCAGTATGCGGTGGACGAAGCACGCGAGGCCGGGATCGAGCAGATGATCTTCATCACCGGCCGCGGCAAGACCGCGCTGATCGATCATTTCGACATGGCCTTCGAGCTGGAGACCACACTCAGGGACCGCGAGAAGGACATGTCGGTGCTCGAGCCGACGTGGCTCCGGCCGGGCAATCTTGTCACCGTGCGCCAGCAGGTGCCGCTCGGCCTCGGCCATGCGATCTGGTGCGCGCGCGGGATCGTTGGTGACGAACCCTTCGCGATCTTCCTGCCCGACGAGCTGATGATTGGCTCCCCCGGCTGCATGAAGCAGATGGTCGATGCCTATAACGAGGTCGGCGGAAACCTGATCTCGGTGCTCGAGGTGCCGCATGAGGAAGTCTCGTCCTACGGCGTGATCGACCCGGGCAAAGCTGATGGCGCGCTGACCGAGGTCAAAGGGCTGGTCGAGAAGCCGAAGCTGGAAGACGCGCCCTCCAACCTGATCATCTCCGGCCGCTACATTCTCCAGCCCGAGGTGATGCAGGTGCTCGACGGGCAGGGCAAAGGCGCTGGCGGCGAGATCCAGCTGACCGACGCCATGGCGCGGATGATCGGCACCCAGCCGTTCCACGCCGTCACCTTCGCCGGGAAACGCTATGACTGCGGCAGCAAGATCGGCTTTGTCGAGGCGACGCTGGCGATGGCGCTGGAACGCGAGGACATGGCCGACGAGGTGCGGGCGATGGCGAAGCGGTTGCTCGGCTGATCTCCATTGAATGATTGACTGGCCAACCCGACCCGATAACATGATATTTAACGACGTTCGATTAGCGCTCGGCGATGCATGGTCCGTACTGTCTGCCCGCGAGGTTGACCAGCGACAAAGGGGAGGTTGGCAAAGTGACGGCAGCAATGGGCGATTCTGCCTCCACAACGGGCGATTCCGCTTCCCCGGCGGCTGACGGCACGGCGCCGCGCGGCTGGTACACGGTCATCCTGCTCGGCGTGGTCTCGATGCTCTCGTTCATCGATCGCGGGGTCATGGCGCTGTTCGTCCAGCCGATGAAGCGCGATTTCGATCTCTCGGACACGCAGGTCAGCCTGCTGCTCGGGCTGGCCTTTACCCTGCCCTATTTCGTCGTCGGACTGCCGATGGCGCGGTTGATCGATCGCGGCAATCGTCGCAGCCTGATCGCCGGATGCCTCGCGCTGTGGAGCTTCGCCACCGCGCTGTGCGGCGTCGCGCAGAACTTCTGGACGCTGGTGGTCTGCCGCTTCGTCACCGGCGGGGCCGAATCGGTCAACACCTCGGGCTCGCTCTCGATGATCGCCGACGCGGTGCCGCGCGAACGGATGCCGCGCGCCTTTGCGGTGCAGTCGCTCGGCGTGGCCGGGGGCTCGGCGCTGTCGCTGCTGATCGGCGGGGTGCTCTATGGGGCGCTCGCTCATCTCAAGCCGATCCATGTCGCCGGGCTCGGCGTGATCTACAACTGGCAGCTGGTGCTGATGATCGTGGGGCTGCCGGGACTGCTGGTCGCACTGCTGATGCTGGTCACCGTGCCCGAGCCGCACCGCAAGGGCGGCACCCGCCCGGGCGGCTATCCGCTGCGCGAGGTTTTCGGCTTTGTGCTCGGGCAGGCGTCGCTGCACGTCCCGCTGCTGCTCGGGATGCTGCTGCTGGCGGTGATGACTCATGGCTACACCGCCTGGATGCCGGCCTTCTACGATCGGACCTATGGCTGGGGACCGGCCAAGATCGGCCCGCTACTTGGCATCATCTCGCTGTTCACCGCGATCGGCGGGTTGTTCCTCGGCGCGATGCTGGCCGAACGCTTTGCCAAGCGCCGCGACGATGCCAATCTCCACGTGATGTTTCTCTCGCACCTGCTGGCCCAGCCGCTGCTGGTGATCATGCCGCTGATGCCGACCCCCTGGGCAGCGCTGGCCTGCGGCGCGGTGGCTGGCATCGCGCAGGTGATGGGCGGACCGGCCTTCAGCGCGGCGATCCAGGTGACCACGCCCAACGAGATGCGCGCGCAGGTGACGGTGCTTTATGCGGCGAGCATCACCGCCATCGGTGGCTCGATCGGGCCGACGCTGATCGGCGTCATGTCGGATCATCTCGCGCGCTCGGAAGGCGATCTGCGCTACGTTCTGGTCGCGGTGAAGGTGATCTTCGGGCCGCTCGCCGTGTTCTGCATCTGGAAGGCGATCCGGCCCTATGCCCGCTTCTACCGCCAGAAGCTCGACGCCGATGCCGGGGTAACCGGCTGACGCAACCGCGCTTCAGGCGGCGGTGGCGCTGCCGAAGCGGCCGTGCTTGCGATAGCGCGTCATCCAGCGATCGAGGAACAGCCCGAGCGGCCGGGCGGTGATGCCCAGCGCCGTGAAGCCCGGGAGCTTGCCCGAGGCGGTGCTGCCGGCCTTGAGCAACTGCCACTGGTCCGAAGTCAGCGGCGCCAGCGGGAGCCAGCCGGTCAGCAGGGCAATCGCGCCAGAGACCGCATCGGGCAGTTCCACGAACCAGCGGCCCCGCCGCTGGGCCGCAGCGATCCGGTGGTTGAGCTCGCTCATGGTAATGGTCTCAGGCCCGGTGAGCTCGAAGATCTTGCCGCCATGCGCGGCGGGATCCGCCAGTGCCGCCGCCACCGCCTCGGCGGCATCGTCGACGAAGCAGGGCTGGAACTGGGCCTCAGGGCCGAACACCGGCAATGCGGGGAGCATCGCGATCAGCCCGGCGAACAGGTTCACGAAGCTATCGTCCTCGCCAAACAGCACCGAGGGGCGCAGGATCGTTGCACCCGGGAAACTAGCCAGCACCGCCGCTTCGCCCTCGGCCTTGGTCCGGGCATAGTCGACCGGGCTGTCTGGGTCGGCACCCAGCGCCGAGACATGGACGAAGGCGCCGGCGCCGGCCGTCTTGGCCGCCGTCGCAATTCGGCCCGCGCCCTTGCCCTGCAGGGCATCGAGATTGCCCTTGAACGCTCCGGTGAGGTTCACCACGGCATCGGCGCCGGTCATCAGCAGGTCGAGATGCTCGCCGGTCGTGACATCAATCCGGGCGAACTGGACCTGGCCGAGATTGCCCAGCGGCTTGAGCGAAAAGGCCCGCAAGGGATTGCGGCTGGCGATCCGCAGCCGCGCACCGCGCGCCAGCAGTTCCTGCGCCACGTGCCGCCCGAAAAAGCCGCTGCCGCCCACCAGCACCACCAGCTTGCCGCGCAATGCTCCGCTGTCCGTCCTGACCGTCATCTCGTCCTCGCTGAAAGCGTCTGTCCGGCGCCTTGGCACAGTCTCCGCCACCAGCGCAACGGCCTATACCGGTGCATCTGCTCGATGGCGCAAGAATCCCGCACCCTTTCCGTTGACAAGCGCCCCCACCGCCCGCTATCGGCCCGCTCCTACCCCGTACCGTGCGCTTTGGCGCGGTGCACCGTGCCCAGATGGCGGAATTGGTAGACGCACCAGCTTCAGGTGCTGGCGCTCGCAAGGGCGTGGAGGTTCGAGTCCTCTTCTGGGCACCAAATTCCAAGCTCCGGTCGCGCGAAACGTCTCGCGCCCGGCCGGGGCCTGCGTTACCTGACGGCCGGGAAAACCAGCCCCGGTCATGGGATGTGCCGCTTTAGCTCAGCTGGTAGAGCATCGCATTCGTAATGTGTTGGCGAACACCCCATTTTTCCCAGAAATCTAGCACTTACAGTGATTTAGACACGCTTGCTGTTGTATAGTTTTTACTATACAACAATTTCATGACCAAAGGCATTGTAAAAAATAGTCAAAGTCGTGTTGACCCGACAGTGCGTGACCGCACGCAGCCAATCCCAAGTTCGCTACAGAAGGTGACGGGTTTTGGGACGCTCACGATTTACAAAATGGCGGCGTCTCCATTCTGGTATGCGCGGTATTATGAGGACGGAAAAATCGTTCGTCGTAGTTTGAAGGTTGCTGACAAAAAGGAAGCGATCAAAGCTGCCAAGAAGGTCTTTGTTGACCTCAAGCATCGCAAGATGA